>NZ_JARESQ010000010.1:0-298453 GCF_046028085.1 Paraburkholderia sp. RL17-380-BIE-A | reverse complement strand
ATAAAGGTGGGGTTTCTGCGTTTACGGCCGCCCGCAGCCCGCTGGCAAACGGCAAACGCCCGGCAGGCGCGGACGAACACGAACAGACACGAACGAACACGTGGAAAACGGCCCGGAATACCTGCGCGAACCCGGGCCTTCACTCCCTGCCCAGCCGCACCGCCTTCGCATAGCCCGTCAGTTCCAGATACGCCCGTCCCACCTCCACGCCTGCGCGACTCACCCGCACCGCACCTTCCCAGTACATCGTGCCCGTCGATTGTCTTGAATCGAGTTCCTGATCGTTCATCAGCGGATCAAGTCGCCACTTCAGCGCGCCGGTTTTGACGGTCATCGACACCGGATAGGATGTGTTCGTGCGCGGCGAGCGCCATGTGCGCAGTGGGGTGAAGTCCACCTCGCGGGCGCCGAACGTCGTCACCTCGCCGTCGGGTTTGCGCAATACGGCGTGCGTCCACACGGCGTGTCCATCGCGACCACGAACCTTGAATGCCATCAGCGCAGAGCCGTCGTCGAGGTTGGCGCCCAGCCAATCCCATCCCACTGCATCTGCGTCGAGCAGGGTGCTCGACCATTCGTGATCGAGCCACGCCATGCCCGTTACGGCAGTCTCTCCATGCGACACATTGCCCGCCACAACCGGCCGAACCACGCTGCCAGTCACACGCAATTGCGGCTCACTGTAGTAATAGCTCGCCTGCTCAGGCCGCGGACCTTTGCGTGAATAGCCGCGTTCGCCCTGAATCAAAGGGGCTTGAGTCGGCGTCAACACGAGATGCAACGAGAAGCCGTTTGCATCGACACTGACGTCGTAATGACCGTCAGCGGCTCGAATCATTTTCCATGCGTCGAGTTTGACATCGGTATTGGCTGGCTTCGCGTAAGCGAGGCCGAAGCCCTGACGTGCAATGCGCTGATCATGCGCAAGATGGCCGAGCGCTGGATCGCTCAGCGCGGCATGGGCGATGATCAATTGCGCCGGCGCGAAAGCGCTCGGGTCGGCGTCGTCGTGGCCGGTTGCCGAGCGGAAGAAGGTGATCTGAAAACCCAGCGGCCGATTATCCGGCGTAGTGAGCCAACCCGTCGCGTACCACCACTCGGTGCGAAAACCCGCATGCGCGCCGCTGTCCTGCGGGAGGGCGATTGCATGGTCAGGTGTTACCGCGGCGAATTCGGGCACGGCGGCGAACGCGGTCGAGACGGCCAGTGTCCCGACGGACAGCCATCCGAGAACCCGTCTGCCTTTGCGCCGACGGGCCAGCCAAAAGGACTCAAGGGGCGACTCGCATGACATCTCGCATGCGATCCCCCGGTCGTTCGACTCGGCCTCACCGAAAGCTGGAAGTGGGACTCGCGTCGCGCGCATCCGCCAGACCAGGTAAGACCCTCCGCTGACGAGATCCAGGCGCGCTGCCGCCATAAGTCTGATCCGCCGCGCCAATTTGCGCGAGAGAACCCGCATCACCAATCCTCCTTCACGGCGCGCACGGCATCTACCGACACAGCGCCGCGTCCCGCTATCACCGCCGTCGAACACGATGAAGCCAGCATGACCAACGCGACGATCCCCAACACCGTCCACGGCACGTGCAGCGACATGCTCCAATGAAACGACTGCGGATTGACGACGAACACCAGAATTAGACTGATCGCGAAGCCCAGAACGAAGCCCATAGCAATGCCGCACGCGGTGAGCATGCCGCCTTCGAGCGCAAGGATGCCGAGCACCTGCGTGCGCGTCACGCCCACATGCCGCAGCATGCCAAACTCGCGGGCCCGTGCGAGCGTTTGCGCGGAAAACGTCGCCGCCACGCCGAACAACCCGATCACGATAGCGACTGCTTCGAGAAGATAAGTGACCGCAAAGCTGCGGTCGAAGATCACCAGCGTGCGCGCACGAATCTCACCCGGCAGCGAGAGGTCCAGCGAAGCGCCGAAGGGCAGTGCTCGCAGCCCCGCGACAACCCGCTCGACGCTCGTCCCCGGTTGAACGGTGACGGCCACATCGGTTGCGTTCGTGTCGCCGGTCAAGCGCCGGTAATCGGCGAGACGTATCTGGATCGCGCCGGTCTGCCGCGCATAATCACGCCATACGCCGGCCACCACGAACACATGCCCACGCTCGCCAAGCGGCAATTGCACACGCTGGCCTGACTTATATCCATACAGATCGACCATTGCTTCGGATACCCAAACAGGTGTTTCTTCCGCGTGAAATTCGGAAGGTGGCAGCGCGGCGCCGGTCATCTGCAGATTCGCGCCGGGATCGGCGGCGTCGATCTCACGAGCGAGCAAGGCGACGTCGGGTCGCGCAGGGTCGAGCGCGAGATGCGAGATACGGGCAAAGGCGGCGGTCTTGATGCCGGGCACGGCTGCCAGCAGGGATTGTTCATCGGGCCGCAGACCGCCGGTATCGCCGTTTGGTGCTATGCGGACATAGAGATCGGCGGAGAGCAGATGGACCAGCCAGTCTTCGACGGAAACGCGGAAGCTGGCCACCATGATGGCCATCGCGACGATCAGTGCAAAGCTCGACAGCACGCCACCCATGGCGATCGAAGCGTGCCCCGGCGCATTCGCAAGACGCGCCAAAGCCAGCGTGCTGACCGCGCCAGTGCGGCGCCGCCTGGCAACGGTACGGCTCGCCGCGCCGAAGATGAGCGCGGTCACGCGCGGCATCAGTGCAATTCCGCCGACCAGCAGCAATGCGACGGCCACGTAGCCGCCAATCGGCGCATCGAACAACGGTGGCACCTGCGTGAGCGCGGCGGCGGCCAGCAGGCACAGCAAGGCGGGCCATGGTGTGGCGAGCCGCGCCAGCGCGCCTTCTTCCGCACCAGCCTTGAGAGCCGCGGCGGGCCGCGCACGCACGGCTTCCAGCGCGGGGGCAAGACTGCCCAATACCGACACGGCGAGTCCAAGGGCGAGAAACAATGTGCTCGCCAGCGGTTCGAAGCCGACTTGCGGCTGGACGCCGGGAAAGTAGCCTCCGCCCAGGTCACTGCCGAAAAAATGCAACGCACCGCTCGCCATCGCGTAGCCGAGCGCGAGTCCCGCGAGTGAACCGAGCAGGCCGAGCAGTGCGCCTTCCAGCAGAATCTGGCGCAGCAGTTGACCGCGCGTCAGTCCGAGCACACGCAACATGGCGAACTGCGCGCGGCGTCGCACGACGCTCAGTGCCTGCGTCGAAAACACGAGAAACGCGCCGGTGAACAACGCCACCAGCGCGAGAACGTTCATATTGATTCGATACGCGCGGGACAAGCGATCCGTGCGGCTTTCGGCGTCACGGGTTTCGGATACGACCCACTGGCTGCCAAGGCGCGCTTGCAGACCGCGCCTGAAGCGTTCCCTGTCGACGCCGCGTTCGAGTTGCACATCGACGCGCGACAGCTTGCCGATTCTGCCGAACTTCCACTGCGCGGCGGCGATATCCATGACCGCAAGCCGCTGACCGGGCCGTGTTCTGACAATGCCGCCCGCCACGCGCAAATGCACGATCGCCGTGCCGCTTCGCAGCGCCACCGTGTCGCCGATTTTCACGTTGAGCCACTGCTGGGCTGCCGACGAGAGAAACACGGTATCGGCCGCGAGCGTGTCGAATGGCCGATCCGGCGACGGCACACCGGTCAGATCGGGCGCAATCCGGCTCGCCTTGAACACGTCGATGCCGAGCACCGGCAGTGCCGCGCTCCGCTCGGGCACGGTGACATCGAGCGCGAGCACGGGGCTGGCCAGCGCGACACCGGGCGCGTTGGCGAGTTGCGGATAGATGGCTTCGTCCACCAGAGGTTGTGCGCCACGCACCTGGAGATCGGCCTCGCCCGACAGGCTGCGGGCTGCCGCGGAGAATTCGTTGAAGGCCGCGCTGTTGATCAACTGCACGGCGTAACCGAGCGCGACGCCGAGCGCGATCGTTGCAATTGCAACCAGTGCGCGCCCGCGGTGACTGCGCCACTCGGCGCCCAGCAGCCAGCGCGCGAGGACACGGTGTCCTTGTCCGCGCAGCCGGGGACGCGGCGGTGAATCAGCGGACATCATCAGCGGAAGGCGCCGGGGAGCGGGAAGCGAAGGGCGCGGCTGGCCGGGGCGAAGCGTGCAAGCCGCCGTCGCTCAGAATCAGGATGCGGTCCGCAACGGCCGAGGCGGCTTCCGAATGCGTCACCATGATCGTGGCCGCGCCGGTCGCCTTGCTCTGCGCGCGAAACAGGCCGAGCACGTCGTGCGCGGTGTCGGGGTCGAGGTTGCCCGTGGGCTCGTCGGCGAGAATCAGCTTCGGACGATGCACGAGCGCTCGCGCGATCGCGACACGCTGCAATTCGCCGCCCGAGAGTTGGCGCGGGAAGTCATCACCGCGTCCGGTGAGGCCAACGGCCGCGAGCATATCGCGTGCGGCGGCAGCGGGCAGATCGTTGAGCAGGAGGGGCAGCGCCACGTTTTGCGCGAGCGTGAGGTGCGGCAACACGTGAAACGCCTGGAAGACAAAGCCGAGTTTTTGCCGGCGCAGGCGCGTTGCCGCGTTGTCGTCCAGACGCGAAACGGCGCTGCCGTCGATGATCACTTCGCCGCTATCCGCGCTGTCGAGACCTGCCACGAGATTGAGCAGCGTCGATTTGCCGACGCCGGAATCGCCCATGATCGCAACGAACTCACCGGGCGCGAGCGTGAAATCCAGATGCGCCAGCACGATGCGCCCGGCGCCATATGTCTTGCAGAGTCCGCGGCACTCGAGCGCGGGAACGACGCCTTCGTCACGAAGCAGCATGCAGTTTCCGAAAAGTGAGGCCGGCGAGGGCGGCTTCCAGACAGGCGGCCGACGCGCCGCACTCATGCACGATGATCGGCGCCTGAGCCGCCGAAGTATATTCGGCTTCTGTAAGCCACGCTGAAGCTTGCGGCTCGCGTCGCGACAGGCCCGGAAAGCAGGCAACCGGTCGGTGCGTCGATATTCTTCTGCGCGGCATGCCGGATTATTTAGAGTGACGGATCAAAAAATTTTTTGTCCACCGGTGGACAAAATTTTTTCCGGATGCTGGAAATTCACGTCCTCCGCACCCCGAGCGTAGGCATCTTCTATTCCACCCTCGAACACGTGCCGGAGCGCTGCCGCAAAATTCAATAACGGGTTCTTATTTGCGCTCTTTTTCGCGTAAATTCGCCGCCCGACAGGCGTGCAAAAGGGTTTGTGCGTCTGCACATTTTTATCCATTTCGCAAGGGCGTGCGGGGCAACAATGCATTGCCAGCGCCCTTTCGGCGTTGTTGCGCTGCAAAAGTATTCTTATCTTGGTAATCTCCCACCCTCGGTCATTCGACTGCGGGTAAACGTGTAGCGGAAACCACCGCTTCGACGTCAATTTCAGCGAAACCAAGCCTACATTTCCATTTCAATGTCTTGCATTTTGAAGGCGTTGATACGGCGTTTTGTACTTCAAGTTTTTGACAGAGCACATGCCATTGCCTCTTCTTAGCCTTCTTATCTGGATCCCTATTGTCGCTGGCCTGGTCGTTTTGCGCGCCGGATCCGACGCGGCACGTGGTCGCACCCGGTGGCTCGCGCTGACCGGCGCGGTTGCGGGTTTCCTGCCGGTGATTCCGCTGGTGGCGAATTTCCGCAACGACGTCACGTCGATGCAGTTCGTCGAGAACGTCAGGTGGTCGCCCACGTTCGATATCGCCTGGCACCTGGGCGTGGATGGGATTTCGCTGTGGCTCGTCGCGCTGACCGCGCTCACCACGATCATCATCGTGGTCGGCTCGTGGGAGTCGATCACCGAGCGGACTGCCCAGTACTTCGGCGCGTTCCTGATGCTGTCGGGTTTCATGCAAGGGGTTTTCGCCTCGCTCGACGGCATGCTGTTCTTCATCTCGTTCGAAGCCACGCTGATCCCGCTCTATCTGTTGATCGGCACCTGGGGACAATCGAACCGCTCGTATGCCGCGGTGAAATTCTTCTTCGTCTCGTTCCTCGGCTCGCTGATGATGCTGATGTCGATGCTGTATCTGTATAGCCAGACGCACAGCTTCGATCTCGCGCTGTGGCGTGAGACGCACCTGGGCACCTGGCCGCAGGTCCTGATCTTCCTCGGCTTTCTCGCCGCGTTCGGTGTGAAGGTGCCGATGTGGCCGCTGCACACGTGGCTGCCGGATGTCCACCTCGACGGCCCGACCGGCGCTGCCGTGATGATCGGCATGCTGAAGCTGGGCGGCTACGGTCTGCTGCGTTTCGCGCTGCCGATTGCGCCGCAGGCCAGCCACTTCTTCGCACCGGTGATGATCACGCTCTCGCTGGTCGCCGTGATCTACGCGAGCCTGCTGGCACTCGTGCAAACCGACATGCGCCGTCTGCTCGCGTATTCGACGGTTGCGCACATGGGTCTCGTCACGCTCGGCCTGTTCGTATTCAACCGTATCGGCCAGGCCGGCGCAATCGTGCAGATGCTGTCGTACGGCGTGGTGTCCGGCGCCATGCTGCTGTGCACGGGCATGCTCTACGACCGCACGAAGACCGCGTCGATCGCCGAGTACGGCGGCGTCGCCAACACCATGCCGCGCTTCGCTGCTTTCGTGATGCTGTTCTCCATGGCCAACATCGGCCTGCCAGGCACGTCAGGCTTTGTCGGCGAGTTCATGGTGCTGATGGGCGCGATTCGCTTCAATTTCTGGATCGGCGCAATGGCCGCTTCGACCTTGATTCTGAGCGCGGCCTACACGCTGTGGATGTACAAGCGTGTGATCTTCGGTGCGATCGCCAACGCGCGCGTAGCGAACCTCAAGGATCTCGGCACGCGCGAATTCGTGCTGCTCGGCGCGATGGCGTTGCTGGTGCTTGCGATCGGCGTTAATCCGAAGCCGTTCACCGACGCGATCGATCCGTCGGTCGGCACGCTGCTGGCTCAATCGGAGCGCTCGGTTCATCCGTCGGAGTCTGCGCCTGCTGAAGGCGATGAACATCTGCAGGCGGCGGCGCCGGCACTCGTGGCTTCGAAGACGCGCTCACCGGGCTGATCGACGGGCGACTGCGCAGTTGCAGCATTCGCCCGGCGAATGTTTGCTTGGCCGTTGCGTGTTTGTCCTTTCTGCATCAAGTTTCTATGTGTATCATGCGCGGCGCGGCCATTCAGGCCGCGTCGCTTTTTGTTCGTTTTAGTGCTTGTTTAAAGGGCTGTTTTGATTCGCGGATTTCCCGATGCTCTGCAACGGAGCATCGCAAACGTTCAGCTGCGCACAGGTGTGCGGCAACGTGTCGCACGGTATTGCGGCGCAATAGATCGTTGCAAAAATGAGGGTTTATCGCGGCAAATCGTCACTCTATTATGCGAGCGCTTACTATTGGGAGAGCGGTCGAATGACGTTCGTTGATGCCGTAAAGAAGAGGCCATGCTTATGAAAGGAAAGACTCTGCGAGGGTCGTTAAGTTTCCTTTCCGCCGGCCTCGTGTTGTTGCTCTCGGGTTGCAGCAACCTCGATATTCTGAATCCGAAGGGGAGTGTGGGTCTGGCGGAACGTGAGCTGATCGCCACGTCCACCTGGGCCATGCTGATCGTGGTCGTTCCTGTGATTGCGCTGACGCTGCTGTTCGCGTGGCGCTACCGCGCGTCGAACAAGAACGCGGAATACCGTCCGGGTTGGGTGCATTCCACGGGTATCGAAATCGCCATCTGGACGATTCCGACGCTGATCATTCTGTTCCTCGCCGTGTTGACGTGGAAAACCACGCACGAACTCGATCCGTATAAGCCGCTCGAGTCGAACGTGAAGCCGATCAACGTCGAAGTCGTCGCGCTCGACTGGAAGTGGCTGTTCATCTATCCGGACCTCGGTATCGCGTCGGTGAACCAGCTGGCGTTCCCGGTCGGCACGCCGGTGAACTTCGTGATCACGTCGGACACGGTAATGAACTCGTTCTTCATTCCGCAACTCGGCGGCCAGATCTACGCAATGGCGGGTATGCAAACGCGTCTGCATCTGATCGCGGACGAAGCCGGCGACTACGCGGGCACCGCGGCGAACTTCAGCGGCAAGGGCTTCTCTGACATGAAATTCCGTGCGCTCGCCACGACGCCTGAAGGATTCAACGCGTGGGTTGCGAAAGTGCGCGCTTCGTCGGACAACCTCAGCATGGACCGTTATCAGACGGTATCCGCGCCGACCGAGAAGGAGCCTGTGCGCTATTTCTCCACGGTCGATCCGAAGCTCTTTCACAACATCATTGCCCGATACAACAACGGTAACGTCCTCGACAACATGAAGGACGCCAACTGTGCGCCAAAGGGTAAGGGGTAACGCATGTTCGGCAAACTCTCACTAGACTCGATTCCGTACCACGAGCCGATCATCATGGTGACGGCCGTGATGATCGCCCTCGGCGGTGCGACGGTCCTGGGTCTGATCACCTATTTCGGCAAGTGGCGCTATCTGTGGACCGAGTGGCTCACGTCGGTGGACCACAAGAAGCTTGGCGTGATGTACATCGTGGTCGCGCTGATCATGCTGTTCCGCGGCTTTGCTGACGCGATCATGATGCGTCTGCAACAGGCGCTCGCTTATGCGAACCCGGGCTACCTGCCGCCGCATCACTACGACCAGGTGTTCACGGCGCACGGCGTCATCATGATTTTCTTCATGGCGATGGCTTTCATGATCGGCCTGATGAACATCATCGTGCCGTTGCAGATCGGCGCACGCGACGTCGCGTTCCCGTTCATCAACTCGCTCTCGTTCTGGATGACCGCGGTCAGCGCGATCCTGATCAACATCTCGCTCGTGATCGGTGAATTCGCGCAAACCGGCTGGCTGGCTTATCCGCCGCTCTCCGAATTGCAGTTCAGTCCGGGTGTCGGGGTCGACTATTACCTGTGGAGCTTGCAGCTCTCCGGTATCGGCACCTTGCTGACCGGCGTGAACTTCTTCGCGACTATCGTGAAGATGCGCGCACCGGGCATGACGTTCATGAAGATGCCGGTGTTCACGTGGACCGCGCTTTGCACCAACGTGCTGATCATGGCGTCGTTCCCGATCCTGACCGTGACGCTCGCGTTGCTGGGTCTGGACCGCTACCTCGGCATGCACTTCTTCACGAACGACGGTGGCGGCAACGCCATGATGTACCTGAACCTGATCTGGGCGTGGGGTCACCCCGAGGTGTACATCCTGATCCTGCCGGCGTTCGGTATCTTCTCGGAAGTCGTGGCGACCTTCGCCAAGAAGCCGCTGTTCGGCTACAAGACGATGGTGTGGGCGACTTGCGCGATCATGGTGCTGTCGTTCCTCGTGTGGCTGCATCACTTCTTCACGATGGGTTCGGGCGCGGACGTCAACGCGTTCTTCGGTATCGCCACCATGGTGATTGCGATTCCGACCGGCGTGAAAGTGTTCAACTGGCTGTTTACGATCTACAAGGGCCGTCTGACATTTACGCCGCCGATCCTGTGGACCATCGGTTTCATGATTACTTTCACGATCGGCGGTATGACCGGCGTGATGATGGCAATCCCGGGCGCGGATTTCGTGCTGCACAACAGCCTGTTCCTGATTGCTCACTTCCACAACGTGATCATTGGTGGCGTGCTGTTCGGTTATCTGGCCGGTTTCAACTACTGGTTCCCGAAGGCGTTCGGTTTCAAGCTGAACGAAAAGCTGGGCAAGGCATCGTTCTGGTTCTGGCAGATCGGCTTCTGGGTGGCGTTCACGCCGCTGTACGTGCTCGGCTTCATGGGCATGACGCGCCGTATCAACCACTATGACAACCCGTTGTGGCACCCGTGGCTGATTCTGGCCGCTGGTGGTGCTGCGCTGATCGCTATCGGTATCGCGTTGCAGGTGTTGCAGATCGTCGTCAGCATTCGCGACCGCAATCTGCCGCAGAATCGCGACGTCACGGGCGATCCGTGGGACGGTCACACGCTGGAATGGGCAATGAGCTCGCCGCCGCCGGTCTATAACTTCGCGATCATTCCGACGGTGCACAAGCTCGACGCGTTCACCGACATGAAGTCGCGCAAGGGTAAGGAAGCGAAGCCGGTGTACCGCGACATTCATATGCCGTCGAATACGTCGGCGGGTGTGATTGCCGGTCTGTTCTCGCTGGTGCTCGGTTTCGCCGCTGTCTGGCACATCTGGTGGCTCGCGATCGTCGGCCTGGTCGGCGCGGTCGGCACCGTGATCGTCTACAGCTTCCAGAAGAACGAAGGCTATTACATCCCGGCCGCTACGGTCGCGGAGATCGAAGAGAAACGCTCTGGCGCTGGTGCGCGGGTCGCGTTGGAGGTGGAGTGATGTTAACCAAGACTATTGATGCCGGCTCGCATCACGACGCGGACCACGTGCCGTCGCAATCGGTGTTCGGTTTCTGGCTGTACCTGATGACCGACTGCATCATCTTCGCGGCGCTGTTCGCCGTGTTCGCGGTGATGAGCCACCAGTTCGCGGGCGGCCCGAGCGGCAAGGATCTGTTCGAGATTCCAGGCGTCGCGCTCGAAACGACGATGCTGCTTCTGAGCAGCATTACGTACGGCTTCGCGATGCTCGGCGCGCACAAGAAGCGCAAGGGCGTGTTGCTGTTCTGGCTCGCCGTGACCTTCCTGCTCGGTCTCACGTTTCTCGTGCTGGAACTGCGCGAGTTCTCGCACCTGATCGCCGAAGGCGCCGGCCCGAGCCGCAGCGCGTTCCTGTCGTCGTTCTTCACGCTGGTCGGCACGCACGGTTTGCACGTCACGTGCGGCCTGATCTGGATGGTGGTGCTCGCCATTCAGGTGATCAGCCATCGCGACCTGACCGAACGCGACATGATTCGCCTGACGTGCCTGAGCCTTTTCTGGCACTTTCTGGACGTCGTGTGGATCGGCGTCTTCACCTTTGTCTATCTTGCGAGCGTGATCTAAATGGACCATAGCCATAACGCACACGCAGGCGAAAGTCACGGCAGCCTCGGCAGCTATACGACGGGTTTCATTCTCTCCGTCATTCTGACGGTCGCGGCTTTCGGCCTCGTCATGACGGGGACGTTGACGGGCGAGCATGCGTTGCTCGCGATTGCGGGCCTCGCGTTCGTGCAGATCGTCGTGCACCTGATCTTCTTCCTGCACATGAATACGTCGTCCGAGCAGCGCTGGAATGTGATGGCGTTTGCCTTCACGGTGCTCACCGCGATCATCGTGATCGGCGGCACGTTGTGGGTCATGCACAACGTCAGCATGCACATGATGTCCCGCTAAACCGATAGTTGGATCGATCGGAAAGAAACCCCGCAAGGCGAAAGTCTTGCGGGGTTTTTTGTCGTGGCGGGCGCAAGCGCGATATCCATTCGGGCGGCCCGGACGATTGACCGGACCCGTCAACCCGCGTTAGCATCGTTTCCATGAACGCTACTCTCCTTTCCCGTCCGCATTCTTTGCGCGCATGCTGTTACGGCCTGCCGAGGGGAGCTTGCGTCTAGCGAGTCGATCTGCACACGTCCGTATCCCTGAGGCCACCCGTCACACGACCGGTGGCCTTTTTGCTTTTGAACACGCTTGACCACCCAGTGCCGGGAGGAATCTCATGCCGCTTCGTCTGTACGACACCTGGTCGCGCGCCGTGCGCGAATTCACGCCGATTCATCCCGATCATGTCGGCTTGTATGGTTGCGGGCCGACCGTGTACGACCACGCGCATATCGGCAATCTCCGGACCTACGTGTTCGAAGACGTGCTACGGCGCGCGTTGATGCTCGACGGCTATACCGTGAGACATGTGGTCAACATCACCGACGTCGGCCATCTGGTTTCCGATGCGGATGAAGGCGAAGACAAGATGGAGAAGGGCAGCCGCCGCACCGGCGAGTCGGCCTGGGCGATCGCCGCGCGGTATACGGCGGCGTTCATGAACGACTGGCGCGCACTCAACCTTCTGGAGCCTGCCGTGTGGTGCCGTGCGACCGATCACATCCCCGAACAGATCGACTTTATCGCGGATCTCGAACGTAACGGGTACACGTATCGCACTGTCGACGGCATCTATTTCGACACGAGCCGGCAGGATGATTACGGCTATCTGGCGCGTCTGAACGTGGCGGGCTTGCAGGCGGGCAAACGTGTTGCTTCCGGCGAAAAACGGCACGCGACCGACTTCGCGCTATGGAAGTTCAGCCCGCCCGGCGCAGCCCGGCAAATGGAGTGGGAAAGCCCGTGGGGGCGCGGTTTTCCCGGCTGGCATATCGAGTGCTCGGCGATGTCCGCGAAATATCTGGGGCCGTGGTTCGACATTCATTGCGGCGGCGAAGATCACATTCCCGTGCATCACAGCAACGAGATCGCGCAGACCCAGGCACGCCACGGCACGCGCCTTGCCAACTTCTGGATGCACGGCCATTTCCTTTTGCTGGACGCGGGCAGGATGTCGAAGTCGAGCGGCGATTTCGTGCGCTTGCAGACGTTGATCGAGCGCGGCAACGATCCGCTTGCGTACCGCTATCTATGCCTTGGTGCGCACTACCGAAGCAGCCTGCGTTTCAACGACGCCGCGCTGGACGCCGCGCAAGCCGCATTGGACCGTTTGCGCAGAACCTATGTGCAATGGCCGCAAGGCGGCACACCGGACGCCCAAAGCGTCGCGCGCTTCAAGGCCGAGGTCGATTGCGACCTGAACCTGCCGCGCGCGCTCGCGGTGTTATGGGATGTGGTCCGAAGCGATCTGCCGGCGGCGACGCGAAGGGCGACAGTCGATCGCTTCGATGCCGTGCTCGGCTTGGGTCTCGCCGACTGGCGAGACAATGATGCTTCGGAGATTCCCGCGGATATGGCGGCCTTGGCGGACGAACGCGCAAAAGCACGCGCGGCGAAGCAATGGGCCGAAGCGGACCGTTTGCGTGAGGTGTTGATGGCAAGCGGCTGGCTGGTGGAAGACAGTGCAAGCGGCCAGACACTGAGGCAGCGAGACAGGAGCCGATAGCGCGTCAGGCGGCGTGACGGAGGCGCTCAGACTCGCGCACTCGCCACGCCACGGCGCAGGCTTTCCACGCCGCTTCCATCGGGCCGTGCCGGCGCATTACAGCGGCACGATGGTTGGTTCCGAATGCGACGGCAGCTTGCCAAACGGGAAGTAGACCGGTCCGCAGCCGGGATGAACCGGCGGACACGGATTCCAACCGCGTCGAACGAACACCGGCTGCAATTCGCCGGGGCACACGGACGGCGCTTCACGAGTCAGGCAAGCCATGCCGCCGCGAACGGATAGCGACGCCGCACGGTCGAGTTCTTCGGTACGGGCCAGGTCTTTGAGGACGAGCGTTTTCATGGTGGATCTCCAACGGAGTGAGTGGATCGAAGAGAGCGGTGATTGCCGCACTCAAGCCGATCGATTGCACACACCGTGCCATCGGCGGCAAAGCGGCGTGCCGC
This sequence comes from Paraburkholderia sp. RL17-380-BIE-A, assembly GCF_046028085.1. Classification (NCBI taxonomy): domain Bacteria; kingdom Pseudomonadati; phylum Pseudomonadota; class Betaproteobacteria; order Burkholderiales; family Burkholderiaceae; genus Paraburkholderia; species Paraburkholderia sp. RL17-380-BIE-A. Next base: position 285,075 of record NZ_JARESQ010000010.1, on the reverse strand, counting down.
GTGCGTCTGCGCGATCTTTCGAGGCATGTGTGATGGACGCCGGCCAACTGGCTGCAGGCCGGTGTCGGCGGTTCGCCGACTTCTGTTGGCGAGGGGTACAGGCGTGAAGTCCGCGGAAAATCACGGCACAATAGACGGCCACCATGAACCGTGCGCATGGCGCGCGCAGTTCGCCGATTTTCGTCAGCAAGGTAGGGAGAACCCATGAGCCAGCTCAAAGCCGTCGAGTATTCCGCGGCGTCGCCGGAAGTCAAAGCCGTCTACGACGATATCAAACAGACCCGTCAGGTCGAGGACGTCAATAATTTCTGGAAGTACATCGCCCAGCATCCGCCTACGCTCGCGCGCACGTGGGACAGTCTGAAGGATGTGATGGCGCCCGGAGCACTCGATCCGCTGATCAAGGAACTGCTCTACGTCGCGGTGAGCGTGACGAACAACTGCGGCTACTGCGTGGCGAGCCACACGGCGGCCGCGCGCCGCGCCGGCATGACCGACGAGATGTTCGGCGAATTGCTTGCGGTAGTGGGCGTGGCCAACGAAACAAACCGGCTCGCGGTAGGCTACCGCGTGCCGATCGATCCGGCGTTCGAGTAGCGGCCGCAGTCAGCGCGAGACGCTGCGCCATCCCGCGAGCAAGGCGGGAAGCTCGGCCATGTCCCTGAACACGTGCACGGCACCGGCGCCGTGCAACGCGGTCGCGCTGCTGTGGCCGAGTTCGACCGGGCAATAGCCGAACACCGTGGCGCCCGCTGCAACCCCCGCCGTCGCGCCCGTCACGGTATCTTCGACCACGGCACAGCGCGCCGCGTCCACGCCAAGACCCGCGGCCGCGGCGAGGTACACATCGGGATAGGGCTTGCTGCGGGGCATTTCGTGGCCGCTGAAAATGCGTCCTTCGAAGCAATCGAGTATCCCGGCCTTCACGAGTTGCAGTTCCACCTTGATCCGGTCCGCGCCGGATGCGACCGCGATGCGTCCATCGAGCGACGCATGCAACTCGCGCACAGCCAGAGGCGCGCCGGAAATCGCGCTCAGTTCGAGATCCAGCGCCGCATTGCGGCGCGCGCGAAACTGCATGAGCCAGTCAGTCGTGATCGCAAAGCCGGTGCGCGCTTCGATCAGCGCGGCTTCGTCCCTGACGGCTTTGCCGACGAAAATACGCATCGTCTCTTCGACGCTCAATGGCCAGCCGAGCTCGCCGAGCATTTCGGTGAGCACACGGTTGGTGATGGGTTCGGAATCGACGAGCACGCCGTCGCAGTCGAAGAGTACGGCGTCGAAAGGGAAATCGGCCATCGGGCAGGGGAGGTGCAGAGGTTGCGGAACCGGCAAGGATACCTCACCGGCTCGCGCGCCTTACCGAAGGCATCGTTTTTTATTCATTTGCATAACGCTTGCTGTCGTTCTGCTGACGCCACAAGCGATGCGCGAACGGCTGCGACTCTGCGTCTCGCGTCTCAGCGCGAGTTTTCGCGCATCCTTCTTCCCTTTTGAATTTTTCAAACGACGCGCAGCGACGGTTTTTTCCCGCCGCTGCGTTCAAGAAGAAACGAAGCCGCTTGCGGCCTCGGCTTTCATGGGAGAAACCAGCATGACATCCACCAAACCCGTTCGTCTTCTTACCTCCGTACTGACGGCCGCGCTGACGTGCGCCGCCACGCTCACGGCCGCGCCGGCCTTCGCGCAGGCGGTGATCGTCGCGCCGATGGCGCCGCCGCCGCCTCGCGTGGAAGTGGTACCGGCACCGCGCGCCGGTTATGTATGGGATCAAGGCCGCTGGCGTTGGGATCAGGGGCAGTATGTCTGGGTGCCCGGCCACTGGCAGGCGGTGCGCGTCGGCTATCACTGGGTGCCTGGGCATTGGGTGCAGCGCGGTCCCAACTGGCGTTGGATCGAAGGCCACTGGGCATGACCTGCTAGCGGCCCTGCGCTCGACGTTCCGTGACGTGCTGCATCCCTTACTCAGGCGGATCGCTATGAAAACGCTCCTGACAATGCTGCTGGCGGCCATGCTTGCCGGCTGTGTGGTGTACCCCGCGCGGCCGGCCTACTATCGGCCGGCGGTCGTCGTATATTGACCATGGACGGGTTCGGCAAGACGCCGTCTCCGCGATCCGCGCGCGCTGTTCGATCAGGTGCGCGCACAACGATCCGAATGAGAGGAAGCCCGCATGAGATGCCTCGAAAGGAGCGGCGCCAGGTGACCGAGGTTCGTCTTGCGACGCGGTCCATGTGGCACGATGAACTCGTGGCGGGGAGCGGCTTGCCTTGAGCGAACGCGATCCCGACGCGGAACTGCTCGAACGGATCGGCCGGCAAGATCCGGCCGCCGTCCGTTCGCTCGTCTCGCGCAAGCTGCCGCGTCTGCTGGCGCTCGCCACGCGCATGCTGGGCGATCGCATGGAAGCGGAAGATGTGGCGCAGGAGGTGTTCGTGCGGATCTGGAAACAGGCGTCGCGCTGGCGGGAAGGCGAGGCGAAATTCGATACGTGGGTTCATCGCGTCGCGCTCAACCTCTGTTATGACCGCCTGCGCGGCCGGCGTGAAGATCCGCACGGCGAGATGCCGGAAGAAATCGATCCCGCCGCGCTTCCCGAGGCCGGTCTCGAAGCACGTGCGCAGGACCAGCGGGTTCGTGACGCACTCGCCGCGTTGCCGCCACGGCAACGCGAGGCGCTCGTGCTCAACTACTACCAGGAAATGTCGAACATCGACGCTGCGGCCCTGATGGGCATCACCGTCGATGCGTTGGAAAGTCTGCTGGCCCGCGCGCGCCGCAATCTGCGCGCTCAACTGGCCGGCAGCGGCCTTAGCAAGGACAAGTCATGACGCCCGAAAGATTCCATCAGATCGTCGAGGCCTACGGTGCCGAGCCGCGCCGCTGGCCGCAACAGGACCGCGCGGCGGCACAGGCGTGGGCCGAGACGCATCGCGAGCAAGCCGATGCGTTGCTCGCGCAGGCGGCCGGCGTCGATGCATGGCTTGCCGCCGACAAGGTCGCGCCGCCCGGCGCGGCCTTGTTCGAGCGCGTGCTGGACGCTGCGCCGGGTCGCCGAACTGCGCCACGGCGGCGCTTGTGGTGGTCGGGCGCGGCGATAGCGGGCGTTGGACTGATGGGCGGCGTGGCCGGCGCGTTTGCGGTCTCGTTCTTCGTTCTGACGGGCGCGGCGCAGCAGCTGCCGCCAGTCCATGAGTCGTCTTATTTAACTTCGAGCTTTGGTGGTTCGTCCGCCGATTGGAGCGACGAATGAACGGCCGGACCTGGAAAATCGTGCTGGTGGCCTCGCTGGTGCTGAACGTGTTTCTGGTGGGCGCGATCGTCGGTGGTGCTTATCAATGGTTTGCCGCGCGCGGTGCGGCGGCGCCGGTGCTGGCCCAACAGCGCGCGCTGCGCTTCGCTGCGCAAACGCTCTCCGCCGACCGCCAGAAGGCGTTCGTGGACAGCCTGAAGGACGCCCGCCGCGAAGGCCGGCAATATGCTCGCGACGGTCGTGAAGGGCGTCGCGACGTGCTACGTCTGCTGGCGGCCCCACAGTTCGATCGCGCGGCGCTCGATGCCGCGCTCGCCCGCACGCGCGACGCGGACAGCCGCCTGCGCGCGCAAGTGGAAGGCAGTGTGGCGGATTTCGCGGCGACGTTGTCGCCCGAGGAGCGCGTCCGGTTCGCCGACAGCCTGAAGCTGCGCGGGCAGTGGCGCGAACCCCAGCCATCGGCGAGTGCGAACAAGCCGGCAAATCGGGCATCGAGCGAAGCTTCTGGCGATTAAGAGGCAACAGAAAAAAACAGCAACACAGCGCGGGCGTTCGCGACGGATTTGCCCGAGGCAGCCGTTTAAAGACTATCCAAAGCCGAAGAGGATGGTATGGCCAACTCACCGAACCTGAACGCGGCAGCGATCGCTCTGAATCGCTTCGGCCTGGGCGCGCGCGCCGACGATACGCCGCCCGCCGACCCGAAAGCCTGGCTGCTCGCCCAGTTCGAACAATACCAGGCGCGGCCGGCCGCGTGGGCGAGTCAGCCGGACTCGGTGGCGCTTTCAACCGAGTTGCTGCAGCAGCGCATGCAGTTCGCCCAGCAGGCTCGCCAGAATGCGGGCGAGGGCGCGGCGAGCCAATCCGCAATCGGGCGCAATTCGGCGCAGCCTGAGGCGAAAACGAACGCTCAAAGCGACGCGCAATCCAGCACCCAAGCCAGCTCGCAATTCAGCGCCCGAGCCAACGCCCAAGCCGCGATCCAGGCAAACGCTCAAACTGCGAGACAAGCCGAACGAAAAGCCATGCGTGGTGAAATACTCGACCTGTACCGCTCATCCGTGAATGCCCGGGTGACGAGTGCATTGACCACGCCGACGCCGTTCGTCGAGCGGCTCGTGCATTTCTGGGCCAACCACTTCGCGATATCCACCGAGAAGCCGGGCGTCGCCGCACTGGCGGGCGCATTCGAGGCCGAAGCAATTCGTCCGCATGTGCTGGGTCGCTTTGAAGACATGCTGGTGGCCGTGGAACGTCATCCGGCCATGCAACTGTTTCTCGACCAGACGCGCTCGGTAGGGCCGGACAGCATGGCGGCCCTGCGTGCCGCACAGCGTGATCCGGATCGCAAACGCGGCCTGAACGAAAACCTGGCGCGCGAGATCATGGAACTGCACACGCTCGGCGTGCGCAGCGGCTACACCCAGGACGATGTCACCGAATTTGCCCGCGCGCTAACGGGCTGGAGTGTCGCGGGCAACCCGGCCAATGTCGGCAACGCGGGCCGGATAGCGATGCGGCAGAGCGCGGCGCCGGGCACCTTCGTGTTTCGCGCCGCACTGCATGAGCCTGGCTCGCGGACCCTCATGGGCCGCCGCTACGACCAGCCCGGAGAAGAGCAGGCGCTCGCCATCCTGCATGACCTCGCAAGTGCGCCTGCGACCGCGCGGCATATCGGCGGCAAACTGGCCCGTCATTTTGTCGCTGACAATCCTCCGCCCGGCGTGAGCGAGCGGCTCGCCAGTGCGTTCGAGCGCAGCGGCGGCGATCTGCCGGCCGTGTACCGGGCGTTGATCGAAATGCCGCAAGCGTGGTCGCCCACTGCCGTGAAGTTCAAGACGCCATGGGAATGGACCATTTCGTCGATGCGCGGACTCGGCTGGCGCGACCTCGGCAGCCAGCAGGCGGCCCCGATTCTTACCCAGCTCGGCCAGCCGGTGTGGCGGCCGGGGTCGCCGGCCGGCTACGACGACATAGCGGCAAGTTGGGCCGCGCCCGACGCGCTCGTGCGCCGGGTCGAAGTGGCGCAGCGTTTCGCCGCGCGTGTCGGCGACCGGCTCGACGCCCGCTCGCTCGGCCAGACCTGGTTCGCCGGTTCGCTCAGTGCGCCGACGGCGACTGCGGTGTCTCGCGCTGAAAGTGCGTCCACGGCGATCGCGCTGTTACTGGTCTCGCCGGATTTCCAACGGAGATGAATGCCATGCTGTCACGCCGCAAGTTTCTGAGCGTCGCCGCTGCCGGCGCGGGCGCGATGCTCGTGTCGCCGCGGATCGCATTTGCAAGCGTCGCCACCGAGCGCCGCTTCGTGTTCGTGATCCAGCGCGGCGCCGCCGACGGTCTGAACATCGTCGTCCCCTACGCCGAACCCGCCTACGCCACACTGCGTGGCGCGCTCGCCATCGACACTTCGAACGCGCCGCGTCTGAACGGCACCTTCGCTTTGCATCCGGCGATGGCGCAGATCGCCGCGATGTACGCGGACCAGCAGGCGCTGTTCGTACACGCGGTGGCGTCGCCGTATCGGGACCGCTCGCACTTCGACGGACAGAACGTGCTCGAGACCGGCGGTACGTCGCCGTATCAGATGAAAGACGGCTGGCTGAACCGGCTCGTCACGCAGTTGCCCGCCACGCGCGAGAACGCGATTGCATTCGCGCCGACCGTGCCGATGGCGTTGCGCGGCGCGGCGGGTGTGACGTCGTATGCGCCCTCGGCGTTGCCGCAAGCGCCCGATGATCTGCTCGCGCGCGTTTCGCAACTCTACGACCAGGACGCGCAGTTGCGCCCGTTGTGGGAGGCGGCGATGACCGCGCGCGGCCTTGCCGGCGACGCCGGCGCGCGCCAGGATCCGGCGAGCCTCGGCAAGCTCGCCGCCGGCTTCCTGGCGCGCGAGAACGGCCCACGCATCGCGATGATCGAAACCGGCGGCTGGGACACACATAGCGCGCAGAACGCACGCCTCGCCAATCAGTTGAAGGCGCTCGATACGATGCTCGCCGCGTTGCGCGACGGCATGGGTCCATTGTGGAGCAAGACCACCGTGCTGGTCGCGACGGAGTTCGGCAGAACCGCCGCGGCCAACGGCACGGGCGGCACCGATCATGGCGCGGGCTCGGTGGCGATGGTGCTGGGCGGCTCGGTGCGGGGCGGGCGCGTGATCGCCGACTGGCCGGGTCTCGCGCCTCACAACCTTTACGAAGCGCGCGATCTCAAACCGACCACTTCGCTCGATGCGCTGATCGCCGGCACCGCGAGTGAAAGCCTCGGACTCGATCCACAGCGTACGGCGGCTGTGCTGTTTGGCCAGACGGCGGCGGGGCGGCCGTTGGCAGGCATCGTGCGAGCTTAGTGCGGCGAGCGGACCTCGGGCAGATACGGCGAGCGATCAGGTGGGCTGCAAGCTCGCGTGACGCAAGTTCCACTGCGACGCTGAGTTGCAAATACCAGGACGACAGGCAGCGCCTTACGCTCTCATTGAGCGACGAGCGGCGCCGCCTGTGGTCACCTGGCAACTCACCGGGTGACAGAAGAGGCGCTTAACCTCCGCCGCCTTGGGTGCCGATAGTCAGCTTGTTATTCACCGACTTCACACCCGCCACATTCTTTGCCACTTCCTCCGCCTGCGGAATCTGCGCGCCGTCGGGCACCGATCCCGTCAGCGTGACTACGCCACCGCGCGCCCGGACAAACACGTTCGACACGTCAAAACCCTGCGCTTTCGACAGAGCCTTGCGCACCTGCAGACCAAGCGAGCGGTCCGCCTTCTTGACCGTTTTGGCACTGGGCGCCGACGCGTCGGCGGACGGCGCCGCATCGCTCGACTGGGCATAGGCGCTGGACGCAGTTGCCACACACAATGCGATGCCCAGCGCCTTCAAAAGATTGACTGTTTTCACGTTTTCTCCATCCTCGAAAAGTTGATGTCGCTTTGTTGCATGCAAAAAACCACGCGCTTGCGAGCACTTTGCCGCCCACGAGGAGCACTCTGTCTTGTAGAAGAGTCATGCCGCGTCGCTCCCGGCGCGCTTAAACAATACTCCAGCGCACGCGCTCATGCTGGAAAAACTGGCTGGAGCACCGCATGGGGAGCGGTTCCGGCAACATTGCGTTGGCTGCTGCCGGTTGCATCGAGCAAGGATGTTTCCGCGATTCGAGCTGCAAATTCGCCGGCGCCGCAGCGCCTAGAACCAGTTCGGCGCCATGCTGAGCGTGGTGTCATCCAAAGCACGCAGCGTCTTTAGCATCAACGCGACGCGCGGCAGTTCCCAGCGGAAGAACCACTGGCACGCATGCAGCTTGCCGCGATAGAAGTCCGCGTCTGCCTCGGTATGCGATGCGCTCAGTCCGGCGCTGGCGACGATCGCTTGCCGCAGCCACGTCCACGCGATCACGATATGGCCGAAGGCTTCGAGAAACGCATTCGCGTTGGCGAGTGCGCGTTCGCTGTCTTGAGCCAACGCGGGCAGCAGTGCTTCGATCGTGGCAGTCAGGTCGGTCCATGCTTCGCCCAACGCAGCGGCGTGCGCATGCAGTGGTGCATGCTCGCGCGCCGCATCGATCGTGCGTTGGATCTCACGTGCCAGGTGGCCGAGCGCGGCGCCCTGTTTCATCGTCACCTTGCGGCCGAGCAGATCGATGGCCTGGATGCCGTGGGTGCCTTCGTGAATCATGTTCAGGCGATTGTCGCGATAGAACTGCTCGACCGGGTATTCACGCGTATAGCCGTAGCCGCCGTGAATCTGGATCGCCAGGCTGTTCGCTTCCAGACACCATTGGGACGGCCAGGATTTCACCACCGGCGTCAGCAGGTCGAGCAGCAGGCCCGCTTCGGCGCGTGCCGTGTCGCTCTCGCCGGTGTTCTGTTCATCGACGAGACGCGCCGCGTACAGGCACAACGCATAAGCCCCTTCCACATAGGCTTTTTGTGCGAGTAGCATGCGGCGCACGTCGGCGTGTTCGATCAGCGGCACTTGTGGATCGAGTGGGTTCTTGTTGTCGGGACGACGCCCTTGCGGCCGTTCGCGTGCGTAATCGAGCGAGGCCAGATAGCCGCGGTAGCCGAGCATGACCGCGCCTAGACCGACGCCGATGCGCGCCTCGTTCATCATGTGGAACATGGCGGCGAGACCCTGGTGCGCTTCGCCCACCAGTTCGCCGATGCATTGACCGTGTTCGCCGAACGACAGCATGGTCGACGTCGTGCCGCGCCAGCCCATCTTGTGAATCAGTCCGGCGAGCGCGACGTCGTTACGCTCGCCGAGCGTGCCGTCTTCGTTGACGTGGAATTTGGGCACGGTGAAGAGCGAGATGCCTTTGACGCCCGGCGGCGCGCCGGGAATACGCGCCAGCACCAGATGCACGATGTTCTCGCTCAGTTCGTGGTCGCCGCCTGAAATGAAAATCTTGTTGCCGCGAATCGAATACGTGCCGTCCGCATTCGGCGTGGCGCTCGTGACGAGATCGGAGAGACTCGAGCCCGCCTGCGGTTCCGTCAACGCCATGGTGCCGAACGCGCGGCCTTCGAAGAGCGCTTGCAGATATTTTCGCTTCTGTGCCGCGCTGCCGAAACGTTCGATCACGTTCGCGTTCGCCGTGGTCAACATGGCATACGACGCAGTGGCAATGTTCGCACCCTTGAAGAGTGACAGGCACGCGAACGAAATCACCGAGGGCAGCTGCATGCCGCCCCATTCGTAGTCTTTACCCGCAGCGAGAAAACCGGTGGCGCGCAATGCGTCGAGGGCCTGCTTGACCTCGGCGGGCAGGGTAACGCGCTGACCGTCGAACTGCGGTTCGTGTTCATCGGAGAGACGGTTGTGCGTCGCGAATTTTTCCACGGCAACCGCATGCGCGGTTTCGAGTGCGGCGTTGAAGGTCTCGCGGCTGTGATCGGCATGGCGCGCGCGCTGCGTGAGCGTCTGCGCTTCGAGCACTTCGAACAACTGGAACTCGAGATCACGCGGGTTGATGATCAGCGCATCTTGCATGACAGAAGACCCGTAGAAAAAGTAAGCCGTTATGCGCAACAGGTGCGCAACGCATAAGGAAAAACACAGCCGAATGCCTCAGCACGGCAGGGCTGAAAAGCGCGTTATCCGGGTAATTCCCAATGCTCCGTCTGGCGGCGTTGCATGTCAGTTTATAACGAAAGTGAATGAGCGTGCTTTTATTTACAGGCTGAATTCCGGCACGTATGATGGACGAACAATGTGGTCAACCACTCTGCACAGCAGAACAATCTGGAGGAGCGACGCAATGTCTGTGAAGGACCTGTTTCGACTGGACGGCAAGGTTGCACTGATCACCGGAGGCTCTCGCGGACTGGGTCTGCAAATGGCCGAGGCACTCGGCGAAATGGGGTGCCGCGTGGCCATTACCGCGCGTAAGGCCGACGAACTCGCTGAAGCAAAAACGCATCTGCAAGAGCGCGGTATCGAAGTGCACACGGTGGTCAACGACCTGCAGCGCTTCGAGGGCATTCCCGGCCTCGTGGATGAAGTGCTGGGCGTGCATGAGAGTATCGATATTCTGGTCAACAACGCCGGCGCGACATGGGGCGCACCCGCCGAAGACTATCCCGACGAAGCGTGGCACAAGGTGATGAACCTGAACGTCAATGCACCGTTTTTTCTCGCGCGAGAAGTCGGCAAGCGCAGCATGATTCCGCGGCGCGCGGGCAAGATCGTCAATATCGCATCGGTAGCGGGGCTGAAGGGATCGCCGCCGGGCATGAACACGATTGCGTACAACACGTCGAAGGCCGCCGCGATCAATTTCACGCGCGCGCTGGCTGCGGAATGGGGCAAGTACAACATCAATGTCAACGCGATCTGCCCGGGCTTTTTCCCTTCGAAAATGTCGGCGGGTCTGCTTGGCAAACTGGAAGACTCGATCGTTTCGCGCACGCCGTTGCAGCGCCTGGGTGGCGACGAAGATCTCAAAGGCCCGATCGTGTTTCTTGCGAGTGAAGCGTCGCGCCATATTACCGGTCAGGATTTCGCGGTGGACGGTGGCGCGATCATCGTCTAGGTGCGACGCGGGTCAGGCGTGACGATGTGAACGAAGCGCGCGGCTCGGGCAAACCGCGCGAACCGGGCGAACCGCGCGCGGACACTAAAAAATCAGGAGACGCTGATGAACGAACGCCATCATGCGCATTGGCCGCCGCAAGTGCCACTGCATTTGACGCTACCCGAGACCAGTCTTTTCTATAACGCTGAAGTCTCGGCGGCGCGCTTTCCCGACAAGCCGTTCGTCATCTTCTACGACACGGCGATCACGTTTGCAGAATTCAAGGACGAATCCGAGCGGGTTGCGGGCTTTCTGCAGCAGGAGTGCCAGGTCAAGGCGGGCGACCGTGTTCTGCTCTATATGCAGAACAGTCCGCAATGGATCGTTGCTTATTACGGCATTCTTCGGGCGAACGCCGTGGTGGTGCCGGTCAATCCGATGAACATGACCGCGGAGTTGGCGCATTACGTCGAAGACAGCGGTGCGACTACGATCATCGCGCCGCAATGTTTGTTCGCGAACGTCGAGCCGTTGATCGGCAGCGGGCCCGGCAAGGGCATCGAGCACGCAATCGTCGCGACCTATAGCGATTATCTGAAGCGGCCGTCGCCGATTCCCGTGCCTGAATTCGTCGCCGCGCCGCGTAAGACCTTCGACATTGCCGGCGTCACGCCGTGGCGAGACGTGATCGAGCGGCACATCTCGCCGGGGCCGCTCACCACCGGTCCGGACGATCTGTGCGTGATGCCTTATACGTCGGGGACCACCGGCAAGCCGAAGGGCTGCATGCACACGCACCGCAGCGTGATGAGCACGCTGCTCGGCGGCTGTGTGTGGTTCTCGGCGCCATCTGACGGTGTTTATCTATCGGTCTTGCCGCTCTTTCACGTGACGGGCATGCAAGGCGGCATGAACAGCGCGGTCTTCTCGGGCGCAACGATCGTCCTGTTGCCGCGCTGGGATCGCGAAGCGGCAGCGCTATGCATGCAGAAATATCGCGTCACCGCATGGCAATCCATCTCGACGATGATGGTCGACTTTCTGTCGAACCCCAAGCTTGGCGAATACGATCTGTCGAGCCTCACCGGCACTCGCGGCGGCGGCGCGGCGATGCCGGACGCGATTGCGAGAAAGCTCAAGGCGCTGACAGGACTCGATTATGTGGAAGGCTACGGTATGACGGAAACGATTGCCGGCACGCATATCAATCCGCCGCACCGGCCGAAGCCGCAATGCCTGGGCATTCCCGTGTTCGACGTGGACTCGCGCGTGATCGATCCGGTCTCGCTACAGGAATTGCCGCAAGGCGAAACGGGCGAGATCGTCACGAACGCGCCGCAGGTCATGCAGGGTTACTGGGGCAATCCGAAAGCGACGGCGGAGGCGTTCATCGAACTCGACGGCAAACGGTTTCTGCGGACTGGCGATCTGGGCCATATCGACGAAGACGGTTATTTCTTCATGACCGATCGCCTGAAACGCATGATCAACGCGTCCGGTTACAAGGTATGGCCGGCCGAAGTCGAGGCGCTGATGTACCGGCATCCGGCGATTCACGAGGTGTGCGTGATCGGCGTGAAGGACGAGAAACGCGGCGAGACCGTGAAAGCGCTGGTCGTGGCGGACGCGGCGCATGCAGGCACGATTACTGCGCAGGAGATCATCGACTGGGCGCATGAGCAGATGGCCTCGTATAAGGCACCGCGCATCGTCGAGTTCGTCGGGTCGCTGCCTAAATCGGGCAGCGGCAAGATTTTGTGGCGGAAATTGCAGGAAGAGGACGCGGCGCGCACGGCCGGCTCGTGAGGTTCGTCTGCTTGACGAAAAACCCGCTCGCGGCGCTGAGAATACTCTTCGGATGGTTTGCCTGTAAGCTCTTATCGCGAGTCCGCAGTGGTTGCAGTGCGCGGCTCGTGGTGCTGGACAAAGGCTTGCAGACAGGCTTCGAGGCTATTGCCAACTTTCGAGAGGGGATATTGAAGATGAAGAGCTTTGCCGTTAAACAGATCATGCTCGGACTTGCCGTCACCGCCCTGGTGGCAGGCAGCATTCCGCTCGCCGCGGCTCAAGATGCCAGCGGCGCTGCTGCTACCGCGGCGCCTGCCGCGGCAAGCAGTGCGAAACCCACCAAGGCCGAGCGCAAGGAGGCACGCAAGCAGGCGCGTGCCAAGAAGAATGCCGAGTTGAAGAAGCTCGAAGACGCAGGCTACCAGCCGGCCCAGAATGATCCGACCTATCCGGACAAGCTGCAGAAGGCCGAGAAGAAGGCCGGCGTCGGAGCAGGCGCGAGTCAGTAAGTGTGGCTCCAGCCGCGCGACGTGATTGAATTTCGCGCGGCTGCCGCCGGGACGCGCCACCGTGTTGCACGCGTGTGCATGCGCGCGGGAGGGATGCGAGCCGACTCAATCCAACCCAATTCAGCGCAACCCAACCCAACCCACTCAGCGCGCGCCGAGCGTCTCGATCAGCATGTCGACGAACGCCTTCACACGCGCCGTCATTTGTAACTGCTGTGGATACACAGCATAGATGTCGGCACCCGGCGTGCGGTAGTCGGGCATGACGTGGACGAGCCGGCCATCGGCGAGATACTCCGCGATATCCCACTCGGCGCGCATCAGAATGCCGTGGCCGTCCAGCGCCCATTTCACTGCGATTTCCCCGTCATTGGTGGTGAGGTTGCCACGCACGCGCACCGTTTCGGTCTGCTCCGCGGCGCCGCGTCCGCTGGTCAGACGCCAGAGCCCGTAGCCATCGCCGCCCTGGCGAATGCCGATGCAGTTGTGCTGCGCCAATTCCGCCGGGCTGCGCGGCGCTCGCCGTTGCGCGAGATAGCGCGGCGCGGCGCACAGCAGGCGCCGGTTCGATGCCACCCGGCGCGCGATCACGCGCGCATCCGGTGGTTCGCCAAAGCGCACGCACACGTCGAAGGCGTCGTCGCTGAGCGGCGGCGGGTCGACCGACAACTGCAACTGCACGTCCACTTCGGGAAAGCGCCGGACGAACGCCGAGATCAGCGGGGCGACGTGGCTGCGCCCGAAACCGAGTGTTGCGTTGACGCGCAGCAGACCTTTCGGCGCCGCCTGCGAGCCGCCGAGCAACTGGGCGAGGTCATCCATCTCGCTCAGAATGCGCCGTGCGCGCGTCAGATACAGCTCGCCTTCGGGCGTGAGGCTCATGCGCCGCGTGGTGCGGTTGACGAGCGAGACGCCCGCGCGCGATTCCATCTGCGCCAGATGCTTACTCACGGCTGCCGTGCTCAGGCCGAGTTCGCGCGCCGCCGCCGTCAGACTGCCGCTCGCGGCGAGCGTGGAGAAAAAGGCGAGGTCGTCAGGTTGGATGGACGAGGTCATGGAACGGCCTATTGTTAACCTGAAGTTAAGGATGCTTTGAGTCTAGCAGCGTATTTACGGGCCGTGGCCGTTCTACGATGCGCTCCATGCTTTCACAACATCATGGAGACGCCCAATGAAGACCTATCGCATCGCAACCATTCCCGGCGACGGCATCGGCAAGGAAGTCGTGCCCGCGGGCCGGCGCGTACTCGAGGCCATCGCCGCGCGCAGCGACACCTTCGCCTTCGAGTTCGAAAATTTCGATTGGGGCGGCGACTACTACCGCGAGCATGGCGTGATGATGCCGGCCGACGGACTGGATGCGATTCGCCATCAGGACGCGATCCTGTTCGGCTCGGCGGGTGACCCGCATATTCCCGATCACGTGACGCTGTGGGGTTTGCGCCTGAAAATCTGCCAGGGCTTCGATCAATACGCGAACGTGCGTCCCACGCGCATCCTGCCCGGCATCGACGCGCCGTTGAAGCGTTGCGCGCCGCAGGATCTCGACTGGGTCATCGTGCGCGAGAACTCGGAAGGTGAATATGCCGGCGTGGGAGGCCGCGTTCATCAGGGCCATCCGATCGAAGTCGCCACCGACGTGTCGATGATGACCCGCGCGGGCGTCGAGCGCATTCTGCGTTTCGCGTTCCGGCTCGCGCAGTCGCGGCCGCGCAAACTGCTGACGGTGATCACCAAGAGCAACGCGCAACGTCACGCCATGGTCATGTGGGACGAGATTGCGCTGCAGGTGTCAAAGGAATTTCCAGACGTCCGCTGGGACAAGGAACTGGTCGACGCCGCCACCGCGCGCATGGTCAACCGGCCCGCCACGCTCGACACGATCGTCGCGACGAACCTGCACGCCGATATTCTCAGCGATCTGGCCGCGGCGCTGGCCGGCAGCCTCGGCATCGCGCCGACCGCGAATCTCGATCCCGAGCGTCGTTACCCGTCCATGTTCGAGCCGATTCACGGCTCCGCGTTCGACATCATGGGCAAAGGGCTGGCGAATCCGGTCGGCACCTTCTGGTCGGTGGTGATGATGCTCGAACACCTGGGCGAGCACGGCGCCGCGCGGCAATTGATGGCGGCCATCGAACGCGTCACGGCGGACCCGTCGCTGCATACGGGCGACCTGGGCGGCACGGCCACGACCGCGCAGGTGACCGATGCCGTTTGCGCGATCCTCGCCGCCGACTCGTCCACCAAAGCGGTGGCCGGCGTGAAGGTCGCCTGAGCCTACCCCGCGTACGTCATACAGAAACATAACGCCCGGACGAACACGTCACGGGCGATCTCACTGCACCGTGCAGAGATCGAGTGGAGACAGGTATGAACGATGAATTGCAGGCCCGTGTGGTTCGCAAGCTGACCTGGCGCATCTTGCCTTTTGTGATGCTGCTTTATTTCGTCAGCTTTCTCGACCGTGTGAACGTCGGCTTTGCGGCCATCACCATGAACAAGGACCTCGGCTTGACGCCGACCATGTTCGGGCTCGGCGGCGGCATTTTCTTCCTCGGCTATTTTCTGTTCGAGGTGCCGTCGAATCTGATCCTCAACAAGGTTGGCGCGCGCATCTGGATTGCGCGCGTCATGGTGACGTGGGGCCTCGTTTCGGCGGCATCCGCGTTCGTTGCGGGGCCGACTTCGTTCTATACGCTGCGCTTTCTGCTCGGCGTGGCCGAAGCCGGATTCTTTCCTGGCATCATTCTTTACCTGAGCCAGTGGTTTCCTGCCCGGCAGCGTGCCGTCGCGGCCGCTGCGTTCATGGCGGCCGCGCCTTTGTCGACCGCAATCGGCTCGCCCATTTCCGGCGCGATCATGCAGATGCCCGCGTTGTTCGGGTTGAAGGACTGGCAGTGGCTTTTCATCGTCGAAGCGATTCCCGCCGTCCTGCTCGGCTTTGCGGTACTGAAAGCGCTCACCGATTCCCCGGACAAAGCCAAATGGCTCGCCGCCGATGAAAAGGCCTGGCTCATCGCCACCTTGCGCGAAGAACGCATCGGTCGAGAAGCACACGCCGGACATGCCGGCGGCGCGCTCGCCGCGTTGCGCGACCCGCGTATCTGGATCATGTCGATGATTTATTTCGGCACGTCCGCGGGACTCTATACGCTTGGCTTGTGGGCGCCGCTCATCATCCGCCAATATGGTTTCAGCGCGCTCGGCACGGGCGCATTGAACGCGATTCCGAGCGTGCTGGCGGTGATCGGCATGGTGGTGTGGGCGCGTCATTCGGACCGGCGCGGCGAGCGCACCTGGCATGTGGTGATTCCGTGCGTGGCGGCGGCTCTCGGGCTCGCCTGGGCCGGCGTCGCGGACACGGCGGTTGGCGTGGTGCTGGCGCTGGTCGTGGTGAACGTCGGCATTAGCGCGGCCAAGGCGCCGTTGTGGGCGATGCCGAGCACGTTTCTCTCGGGTGCGGGCGCGGCTGCCGGCATCGCCATGATCAATTCGATCGGCAATCTGGGCGGTTTCGTCGGGCCGTTTGCGATCGGCTGGCTGAAAAGCGTGACGGGCGGATATGCTGCCGGGCTCTATGTGGTGGCGGCGAGCCTGGTGGTTTCCGCTGTGCTGGCGCTGGCCGTCGGCCGGCGAGGATATCGGACCGCGCCCGCGACGCAATGATCCGGCATGACCGGATCTCGACAAGATGCGTTGCCATTCCCGCTCGAGGCACGCGTCAAGGCATTGATGCTTTCCGTACCTGAATCGATTACGCTTTCGCCAGCGACTCAAAATTCAGGCACACCACCATGGCATCCCGGCAGGAAATCAAGCGATATAAAGCCAATCTTTCCGACGAACTGCACAGCGCCGCGCTGTACGAGACACTCGCCGAGGCCGAGAAAGACGACACGCGCAAACAGGTGTATGGCGACCTCGCAAAGTCGGAGCGCGAGCATGCACGCGTGTGGGCCGACAAGTTGAGGGCCAACGGGTTCGAGCCGAAGGGCGCGGGCCACGCCATCAAAACGCGCCTGATGAAAGGCCTGGTTCGCCTGTTCGGCGCGGGTTTCGTGCTGCCCACGCTCGCGGCGGCGGAATATGCCGATCGCAATAAATACGAGGGGCAACCGGACGCGGGCCGCATGTCCGCGGACGAGCAGCATCACGCCGCCATCGTCCGCACGCTGGCGCATGGCGGTGGCGACGCGAATCTGTCGCCGGGCGCGCGGATCGCCGCCGCGGAGCAGTGGCACAAGGGCGCGGGGGCCGGCAACGATTTGCGCGCCGCCGTGCTCGGCGCCAACGACGGCCTCGTCTCGAACTTCTGCCTGATCATGGGCGTGGCGGGCGCGGGAACCGGCAACAAGGCGATTCTGTTGACGGGGCTGGCGGGGCTCATCGCCGGTGCATGCTCGATGGCGCTGGGCGAATGGCTTTCGGTCACCAACGCCCGCGAACTGGCCAGCACGCAGATCGCCAAAGAGGCGCAGGAAATCGAGGAGACGCCGGAAGCCGAAGAGCACGAACTCGCGCTGATCTATCGCGCCAAGGGGCTCGAAGCGGACGAGGCCAAACGGGTCGCCTCGCAAATGATGCGCGACAAGAGCAAGGCGCTCGATACCCTGACTCGCGAAGAGCTCGGACTCGATCCCGCGGAGTTGGGCGGCAATCCCTGGTCGGCCGCGGGTGTGTCGTTCTGCCTTTTCTCGCTGGGTGCGATCTTTCCGGTGATGCCGTTTCTGTGGACTCGCGACTACAACGCAATCGTGCAATGCGTGGTGCTGAGCATGCTGGCGCTTGCGTCGATCGGCGTGTTCACGTCGCTTTTCAACGGACGCAGTGCCGGATTTTCGGCGTTGCGGCAAATTGTGATCGGGCTGATCGCGGCTGCGTTCACGTTTGGGGTCGGGCGGCTTTTGGGCGTGTCGGTTTCGTGAAGGCGGACCGGCTCGCATCTGGCGAACGGCATGATGGATAGCTGCTTTCGGCTCTCGCCTGAAGCAGGTTCGAGTCGATCCGGGGTTGCGCGGTGAAACAGCGCTTTTCGGGCCGAATTTCCGACCCCGTCGTCTGCTGCGCTGCCGCAACCTGACCGCCGGGCTGCGGGACAGCATTTTTTTTGCCCCGCGCCGCCTCCACTTGCTCAGGCGCGACACGCGTCGCCGCTCGGCCAAACACCCTCCAAACCCTTATCCAGCAAGGCTCCGGCAGCCGCCGTCCGGCGTGCGCCAGAGAGGGGTGTCGCATTTCCACATGTGCTTGTCGCAAATAGTCGGCTAGGCGCACTTTTTTCTGGCAACTATGTATGCACAGCGCGGACGGACGTCCGCCACTGCAGCAACTATCGGTGCATGGGACCGGAGGTAGTGCTAAAGCGCAAACTCCGGTCGAAGCGGTGCATGGGACCGGAGGCAGTGCTAAAGCGCAAACTCCGGTCGAAGCGGTGCATGGGACCGGAGTAAGCGCTAAAGCGCTAACTCCGGTCGACATAGGAGAGCATTCAATGAATTCCCCGAAGGTCGTGGTCGAAGGGCTGTGCAAGGTGTTCGGCACCAACCCGAAACAGGCGATCGGCATGCTGGCAGGCGGCGCAACGAAAGAAGAGGTTTTCGCGCGCACCGGTCAGATTGTCGGCGTTCACAACGTATCGTTCGAAGTCAAGGAAGGCGAGATCTTCGTGCTGATGGGCCTGTCCGGCTCCGGCAAGTCGACGCTGATCCGTCTGATCAACCGGCTGGTCGAGCCGAGCGCAGGCAAGGTGCTGATCGACGGCCGCGATGTGGCCAGCGTGCCGCGCTCCGAATTGACGGCGCTGCGCCGCAAGGACATGAGCATGGTGTTCCAGTCCTTCGCGCTGATGCCGCAGCGAACCGTGCTGTCCAATGCGGCGTTCGGCCTCGAAGTGGCAGGCGTGGGCCGCAAGGAACGCGAGAAGCGCGCGATGGCCGTGCTCGAACAGGTCGGCCTCGCGCCGTTCGCGGAAAAGCTGCCCGCGCAGCTCTCCGGCGGCATGCAGCAGCGCGTGGGTCTCGCGCGGGCGCTGGCGGTCAACCCGTCGCTGATGATCATGGACGAGGCGTTCTCCGCACTCGATCCGCTCAAGCGCAAGGAAATGCAGAACGTACTGCTCGATCTGCAACGCGAGCAGCAGCGCACCATCCTGTTCGTGTCGCACGATCTGGAAGAAGCGATGCGCATCGGCACCCGCATCGCGATCATGGAAGGCGGCCGGGTCGTGCAGGTCGGCACGCCGCAGCAGATCATCACCAATCCCGCCGACGATTACGTCCGCGCGTTCTTCGAAGGCATCGACACGAGCCGCTATCTGACCGCCGGCGATCTGATGCAGACCGACGCCGTGCCGCTCATGCAGCACTCGCCGCAGATCGATGCGTCGAGCGTGGCCGCCACGCTCAATGGCAGCGCCGACTACGCGTTCGTACTCGACAGCGAGCGCAAGATTCGCGGCTTCGTCTGCCGCGACGCGATGGGCAGCGCTTCGCCGCAGCTCAATCAGATCGAATGCATCCGCCGCACTACACCGCTCGATGACGTCGTCGAACGCGTGGTGGCGAGCCGCGCGCCGCTGCCGGTTGTCGAAGCCGACGGCTCCTACTGTGGTTCGGTCAACAAGACGAACGTGCTGAACGTTCTCACCCGCCATCGGAGTTCCCATGTCTGAAGTCATTCCACTTGGCGCCTGGGTCGATCACGGCGTTCACTATCTGCTCGACCACGACGCAAAAACTTTCGATTCCATCGGCAAGGTGATCGAGAGCTTTGCCGCGGTGATCGAACACGGCTTGCAAGCCGTGCCGATGTGGGCGCTGATGGCGTTCTTCGTCGGCATCGGGCTGTGGCGGGTGGGCTGGCGCTTCGCGCTGTTCACACTGCTCGCCATGCTGCTGATCTACGGCACCGGGTTCTGGGATCAGATGGTGATTACGCTCGGCCTGACCTTGTCGTCCACGCTGATCAGCTTGCTGCTCGGTGTGCCGCTCGGCATCTGGACTGCGAAGAGCCGCACCGTCGAGATGATCGTGCGCCCCGTGCTCGATCTGATGCAGACCATGCCGGCGTTCGTGTACCTGATTCCGGCCGCGATGCTATTCGGTCTGGGCCGTGTGCCGGGGATTCTCTCCACCGTGATTTTCGCCATGCCGCCGGCGGTGCGTCTCACTTCGCTCGGTATCAAGCACGTGAACCGGGAAATCGTCGAAGCAGGGCAGGCATTTGGCTGCACGCCGTGGCAATTGCTTTACAAGGTGCAGTTTCCGAACGCGCTGCCGTCCATCATGACCGGCGTGAACCAGACCATCATGATGGCGCTCTCCATGGTGATCATCGCGTCGATGGTGGGCGCGGGCGGTCTCGGCAACGACGTGCTGGCCAGTATTCAACGGCTCGATATCGGGCTCGGCTTTGAAAGCGGACTTTCGGTGGTGATGCTCGCGATCATTCTGGACCGCATCACGGAGAGCTTTGGCCGCTCGCCGGGCATGGCGCGCGCGCCGCTGCTGTCGGGCTTGCGCAGTGTCATGAAAGTGCGCCGCGAGCCGGCGGCGCAACACGGCTGAGCCGCCGATGAAGCGCGACGCGATCACGCCGGTCGAGCCCCAAGCCGATTCGCCGCTGTCCGGGCTCGCGCACGTCGGCTTTCTGACGCTGCCGAATTTTTCGATGATCGCGTTCACGAGCGCGGTCGAGGTACTGCGCATGGCCAACTACGTAGGCCGCGCGCAGCACTACAGATGGTCGGTGATCACGCCCGACGGCGAACCGGCGCGAGCGAGCAACGGCATCACGGTAAAACCCACCACCACGCTCGCCGAGGCCGGCATGCCGGACGTGCTGATCGTCTGCGCCGGCTGGCATGTGCGCGATTACGTGAACGACACGGTGATTGCGTTGCTACGTGACGTCGCCGCAAAAGGCATTCCGCTCGGCGGCATCTGCACGGGACCGTATGCGCTGCTGGCGGCCGGATTGCTCGACGGTTATCGCTGCACCGTGCATTGGGAAGACATGTCGCCGTTGCACAAGACCTACCCGGATGTGCGTTTCGCCGACGAGCTGTTCGTGATCGACCGCGATCGCATGACATGCACGGGGGGCACCGCGCCGCTCGATCTGATGCTGAACCTGGTCGGCATGCGGCTGGGGCATGCGCTCGCCGCGCAGGTGTCCGAACAATTCATCGTCGAACGGATTCGCGGTTCAACCGATTACCAGCACATTCCCGTCGATGCGCGGGTCGGTTTCTCGCGCGCGGAACTGATCGAGGTAGTGCGGCTGATGGAAGCGAATATCGAGGAGCCGTTATCGCTCGACGAACTCGCGCGGCTCGTGCATCTGTCGCAACGTCATTTGCAACGCATGTTCAAGATGTTCCTGAGCGTGTCGCCGACGCACTATTACCTGACGCTGCGTCTGCGTCGCGCGCGCGAGCTTCTGCGCAATACGGATGCGTCGATTGCGCGGGTGACGGCGGTGTGCGGTTTTCATTCGCCGTGCCATTTCAGCAAAGCCTATCGCGCGCAGTTCGGTCATGCGCCGAGCGTCGAGCGGCGGTTGTCTTCGTAATGAGCCGCACCATGAATTGCATGCAGCGCCGCCTGAACCTGGCGGCGTAAGAGATCCGCTTCGTCCGTCAAAACCAGTCAAGCATCAATCACCCTGAGGGAACGCCATGAAACGTTTGTGGGCTGCGTCGTTGTGCGCGCTGTCTGTGTCGTCTGTCTTCGCTGCGGAACCCGCCACCTGCCGCGATGTCCGGTTCGCCGACGTCGGCTGGACCGATATCGCGGCGACCACCGGGCTTGCGTCGACCGTGCTCGAGGGGCTCGGCTACAAGCCGACCAAGACGATCGCGTCGGTGCCGATCACCTTTGCCGGCGTGAAGAGCAAGCAGATCGACGTGTTCCTCGGCTACTGGTCGCCGACCATGGACCCGATGATCGACCCGTTCAAAAAGTCTGGGCAGCTCACCGTCTTGCCCACGCCGAATCTGACGGGCGCGAAATACACGCTGGCGGTGCCGGATTATGCGTATCAGTCCGGCATCAAGACGTTCTCCGATATCGCGAAGAACTACGACAAGCTCGACGGCAAGATCTACGGGATCGAGCCGGGCAATGACGGCAATGCGTTGATCAAGAAGATGATCGACAGCAATCAGTACGGGCTCGGCAAATTCAAACTGGTGGAGTCGAGCGAGGCGGGTATGCTGGTCGAGGTGAACCGTGCGATCCGTGCGAACAAACCGATTGTGTTTCTCGGCTGGGAACCGCATCCGATGAACGTGCAGATGAAGATCGATTATCTGTCCGGCGGTGACGACGTGTTTGGACCGAATTATGGCGAAGCCAAAGTGTTGACGGTCACGCCGAGCGATTATTCGGCGCGTTGCCCGAATGTGGCGAAGCTGGTGTCGAATCTGCAGTTCACGACTGATATCGAGAACCACGTCATGCTGCCGATCATGAACAAGACCGACCCGAACAAGGCCGCGCGCGAATGGCTGAAGGCGAATCCGGCGGTGCTCGACAAATGGCTCGCAGGAGTGAAGACGTATGACGGGAAGGATGGGTTGCCGGCTGTGAAGGCTTATGTAGCCGGGAAGTGAGGTTGGGTTGGAGAATGGGGCGGCGGATGGGGCAGTCTTTTAGGGATGCCTTATACGTCGCTTTGTTTTTTTTGCTTTCTGTTCGTTTAGCCCGCGGGCGGCGGTCTCGTGTGTTGCCGGCAGACGGCCGTTTCTGCATCGCGATTGGATCTTGTCTGATAGTTGCGCTTCAGAGTTCCTACGGCGAGTGTCGGTGTTTATCGACTCGCATTAGATTCCGTGTGTGGATACCTCAGTTTTAGGAGTTGTCGGATTTTTTGATTGTTGCAGTCCTTATAGGGTGCTTGGGCTAAATCCAAGTACAACCGATAAGGACGACGATGATAAGAAACAGAATTAAAGAGAGTCCGGGCGCAATGGTGACCCGCCTGTTGGCCGCATTCATGCTGCTCATGTTGGCGTTCGGTGCGAACGCGGCTGATTGCAATGCGGTGTGGGCAGCCACCGGCGCGAAGCCGGGTTCGCCCAGTTGGCACCGGTAAGCCGCCTTCCGTCATGACCAAGCCAGACTTCATTTCAGATTCGGCGACCTTTTATCCGCTGTGGGAGCGTGCGAGCACGCGCGTGCAAGAGTTGGCGTCAGCCTCGCCGGCCGAGCTACTCTATTTTGACTCTGTTGATATATCCACACAGAAATTTTTTGAACTTGTACTAGCGTTGCTGGCCCACGAAGGTGGGCGCGATTTCGTCAGCTTGGTACTGAAGCCTGACCCCTTCAGTTATTTTAATTTTCACTTCCACACATACCCCGGCTTCGTGCATCGCGCGGAGCAATCCGATGACGATTTTTTTGAATCCTGGCAACGGGATCCGGGCGACAGTCCGGCGGATTGTTTATGGGCCAATTCTGAGCGGTATGCGGTTCTGCCGGCACCTGGAACATGGTTCATGTACGCGGACAGAAAACGGGAAATGGGCGTACTGACAGGGCCGCCTAATATCCTTGCGTTTGCCCGAAGCTTTTATCCGTTTTTTCTCCAACCCGGTGAAGGGTTCAGCGTTGTTGAATAGCTTGCGTTAGATCGCAAGGTCAGGCAGGGCGGAAACGCCGTAACAATCCGCGTCGTTTCCGCATGCCACGTTTACCGCCTGAGGCTACGCAAGATTCCTGCGGGTTCGAAAAGCGCAACTGTCAAAATCCGCTTGAGCAGTTTATGAGCAACATTGATTACATCAATGACCTTGAGACATTCACGCTGCTTTGGCAACGTGCATGCGCATGTATGGAGCGAGCGGCAGTGACCCCGGCCTCGAAGCTTTTGCGCTTCGACTCTTCTAACATTGCTACGGAGGTTTTTCTCAACCTTATCCGAAGCATTGCGGTGTTCCACGGAACCGGTGAGTTCGCTGTGGTCGTTATTAACCCAGATCCGTTCAGCTACTTCAATATGCACTTTGGCAAGTATCCGGGGTTCATAGTTGAATCTCGTCATACGAACGAGGATTTTTTTGACATACTGATGATGGACCCTGGTGACAGTCCAGCTGACGCGATTGGATTTTATTCGGAGCAATACGTCGTCTTGCCACCATCGGGCGAATGGTTCTGTTATGCCGATCGAGGATGGGTTGGCGGAACTGGTGTTCTCAGCGGTCCCCCGGACGTCATGCAATTTGCTAAGCAGCGTTTCGCGTTTTACGAGAATCCAGCGTAAATCTTTTATTGAATCGCCATCGTCGTCGTTACGTCCGATTACGGAAGTAGCGCGCGTGTCCCGGACAACAGGTCGGGACACACACGCTTCCACTGGAGGCGGTCGCTCAACGCGTAAACACGTGGCGTCTTGGCGTCAGCGATACCCAGCGAACGGCGGAATTCAAAGCGCGTTCGAGGCCCGATTTGGCTAATCGCAGGACGGTTGCGTCACGTACAGGATCAGGTTGAAGTGAAATGGAAAAGCGAATCTTCGTCGACAACCCAGCTGAGTTTCAAGATCTCTGGGCACGCGCCACTGCGGGCGTGCGGCTACTCAAGCACGCGCCACAAGATAACGTCGTGTATTTGGCCTCGTCGATCGTTACGACACGCCACTTCTACCAGTTCGTTAGAGCCCTGCTTAGATTCACGAACCAAGACACGGACGATTTTGCTTTTGTAGGATTGCGCCCAGATCCGGTCGGATACTTCTTCAACCACTTTTCGAGGTATCCCGCGATCATCTTTCAGCCGACAGACATTGAAGCCGACTACTGTGCCATGTTGCAGGCCGACCCGGGCGGCAGTCCTGCGGACGCGCTAGCATTTAACACTGGGGCTTATGCGATCTTGCCTCGATCCGGGTAATGGCTAGCCTACGGGGATGATTCGAAGGAGGTTGCGGCTTTCCTTGGAACAGCAGAAGCCAATGCATTTGCCCGTACGACATTATCAGGCGACATTGTGCGACCTGGGGTCGATTTCAAAATCGTTGACTAGGAGGCTCTTGCCTGCTTGCCTGCTGAATGCTGCACTTCGCAGCGAAAGACCGTGCGGCATCTAATCGCGCGCCGACAATACGGGATTGATTCCCTGGCGGCTGTACGAACAACGGCGCCTCAACCGCGGAATACTTTCCCTCCTCAGCCAAAGAGGGAACGCTCAATATCCAATCTGATAGGCATCGATGTGGTAAACAATGAGTAGATTAGATTACATCCATGATTTGACTGAGTTCACGCTTCTCTGGAAGCGAGCGAGGGAGGGTGTGCGCGCTCTCGTCGGCGTCCCGCGCGACGAGTTGCTGTATTTCGACCCGATCGATATCTCAACGCAAAAATTCTTTGAGCTTGTACAGGCGCTGCTTGCGTTCCGGAGTAGTACCGAATTTGTGACGCTGATTTTGAATCCCGATCCGTTCGGTTATTTCCACCATCATTTTGGAAAGTATCCCGGCTTCATTCATCGTAGTGAGAACTCGGACGACGAGTTCTTTCACTTCATGATGGAAGATCCGGGCGGAAGTCCCGCGGATGCACTGGGTGTGAATCATCGGCACTATGCCATCATGCCGGTGGAAGGTGAGTGGATTGCCTTTGGCGATCGATCATGGGATGTCGGCGTCTTTTATGGCCCAGCCGATATCATGGAGTGTGCGAGGAACTTCTATCCATTTTTTCTACAACCGCCAGAGCGCTTCCGGATAGAACTGTAGTCGGTTGACTTGCGGGATGGGCCAGTGACCGCAACTTGTGCGGCAACATTCCGGCCCGCTGCTTTAGCCTTCAAACCTGCCGGCCGGATGAATTCTGTCATTCGGCTGGCAAAGTCTTGATAGGCCGGTCACCCCCCCCCTCAAATCGCCCGCGCCCGCCCCGGAAACGTCTCCTCATAATCCCCACTATCCACCGCTTCCGCCGCCGTGCCGCGTTGCTCGCGATACATCATCGGCGGCAAGCCAAACTGCTTGCGAAACTCCCGCCCCAGATGCGACGCATCGGAAAACCCGCAACTCGACGCAATATCGGCCACCGTCTTATCCGAACTCGTGAGCAGCCACGCGGCGGTGCGCAAACGCACCTGCTTCGCATAAGCCTGCGGCGCCTTACCTGTTTGCGCCTTGAAAAGCCGCTCCAACTGACGCGGCGACAGGTCGAGCTTGCCCGCAAGTTCGTCGAGCGACAACGAACGGCCCACGTGCTGCTCCATCAGCAGAATCGCGCGCTTCACCTTGGGGTGAGCGGCCGGCGCAAGTCCCGGTGGATGCGGCTGCGGCGCGTTACCTTTCTGCATGTCGTCCACAAGCAGAATACGCAGCGCCTTCTGCACCGTGGCGGTTTCGAAATGCCGCAGAAGAATCGCGGCGGCGACGTCGATCGACGCGCGTCCGCCTGAACACGTAATGCGCCGGCGGTCGATCACGAACAGCCGGTCGGCGACCAGCGCCTCTTCGTTGACCGACGGAAAACGTTCGATGAAATCCCAGTAGTGAAACCAGCTCACGCAGATGCGGTGTCCCTCCAGCACGCCCGCGCGCATCAACGAAAACACGCCCGTGCACATGCCGACGAGCGTCGCATTCGTGGCGGCGGCGCGGCGAATGAAGGCGAGGGTCGCTTCGTTCGTGGCAGGCCCGGAATGCAGCAGGCCGCCCACCACCACCACGTAATCGAACGGCTCGGCGGTGTCGAAGGTTTCCCACGGGGTGATCTGAATGCCACAACTCGCACGCACCGGAGCAAGGGTTTCCCCTATCACGCTCCACGAGCAGCGCACGGGCTTGCTGAAATCGCCTTCATCCGCGGACAGGCGCAGCAGGTCGACGAAACCCGAAAACGCCGTCAGCGTGAAGTTCGGCAGCAGGATGATGCCGAAGCGGATGCGCTGCTTCGAGGTGCCGTCGATCGATTGAGGGGGAAGCGGTTCAGCGGAATTCATGCATGCAGCCAGCAAGGAAAAGGGTGGGATCAAGCATAGCACCAGGGATGGCGGCCATCGCCAGCCGCAAGCGCGGCGCCCTTCGCAAATGCGTCAAAAGTCTTCGCAAATACGTCGCCGCCCTTTGCCGGCGGCCGGCTTGACGCCACTATCCCACTGTCATGCCGTTTTTATTCTATCGATTCAAATTGGCGTGCGGTGCAATAGCAGCAAATCCACCCAAGGCATCGCAACGCACAAGGTACGCCATGAACGTCAGCGTCTTCGATCTGTTCAAGATCGGTATCGGTCCCTCAAGCTCGCACACGGTCGGGCCGATGATCGCTGCATGCCGCTTCGCCTCGCATATCGAAGACGCCAATCTGCTCGGCTTCGTGCGCGGCGTGAAGGTCGAACTGTTCGGCTCGCTCGGCGCGACCGGCAAAGGGCACGGCACGGACAAGGCAGTGCTGCTGGGGCTCGAAGGCAATCTGCCCGATTCCATCGACCCGGACGTGATCGAGCCGCGCCTGCAGGCCATTCGCGCGACGAAGCAGCTCGTGCTGCTCGGCAAGCATCCGGTGAAATTCGACGAACGCGAGCATCTCGGCTTTTTCCGCAAGCTGATGCCGGGCGCGCCGGGCTCGGGCATCGTGCATCCGAACGGCATGCGTTTTCAGGCTTTCGATGAAAACGGCCAGTTGCTGGTGGAGAAGGAGTATTTCTCGATCGGCGGCGGCTTCGTGGTGAATCGCGAAGGCGATCGCGTGAACGGCGTGCGCGCCGGTGCCCAGGTGCCGTATCCGTTTCGGACCGGCGACGATCTGATGCGCGTCTGCCGCGAAACCGGTCTGTCGATCGCGCAGA
The DNA here is from genome assembly GCF_046028085.1 of Paraburkholderia sp. RL17-380-BIE-A. Classification (NCBI taxonomy): domain Bacteria; kingdom Pseudomonadati; phylum Pseudomonadota; class Betaproteobacteria; order Burkholderiales; family Burkholderiaceae; genus Paraburkholderia; species Paraburkholderia sp. RL17-380-BIE-A. The sequence continues at coordinate 257,697 of NZ_JARESQ010000010.1, read as the reverse complement.
TCACGCTGCGCAACGAATGCGCGTCGCGTCCTGAACAGGAAGTGCGCGACGGCCTGCTGACCATCTGGCGCGCCATGGCGGCCTGCGTCGAACGCGGCTGCAAGGTGCGCGGCGAATTGCCCGGCCCGATGCATGTCAAGCGCCGCGCCGCCGATCTGTGCGCGCAACTGCGTTCGCGTTCGGAAGAGTCGCTGCGCGATCCGCTCTCCATGCTCGACTGGGTCAACCTGTACGCGATGGCCGTCAACGAAGAAAACGCGGCGGGCGGGCGTGTCGTCACGGCACCGACCAATGGCGCAGCCGGTGTGATTCCCGCCGTGCTGCACTACTACGTGAAGTTCATGCATGCATCGAACGACGAAGGCATTGTCAACTTCCTGCTGACGGCCGCGGCGATCGGCATCATCTACAAGGAAACGGCGTCGATCTCCGGCGCGGAAGTGGGCTGCCAGGGCGAAGTGGGCGTGGCCTGCTCGATGGCCGCCGCGGCGCTCGCCGCCGTGATGGGCGGCACGCCGACACAAGTCGAAAACGCCGCCGAAATCGGCATGGAACACAACCTGGGCATGACTTGCGATCCGGTCGGCGGACTCGTGCAGATTCCGTGCATCGAGCGCAATGCGATGGGCGCGATCAAGGCGCTGAACGCCGCGCGCATGGCGATGAAGGGCGACGGCCAGCATTATGTGTCGCTCGACAACGTGATCAAGACGATGCGCGAAACCGGCGCGGACATGAAGACGAAATACAAGGAGACGTCGCGCGGCGGGTTGGCCGTGAACGTCATCGAGTGTTGAACAGCAACGAAGCATTAAGCACGAGTACCCACCAAGGACAGACGATGAGCCGCTATTCGATATTCAGCCTGTTGCGCAACGGGATGTCGTATCACGAGAACTGGGAGCGACAGTGGAAGAGCCCCGAGCCCAAACGTGAATACGACGTCGTGATCGTCGGCGGCGGCGGGCATGGTCTCGCCACCGCGTATTACCTGGCGAAGGAACATGGCGTGCGCAATGTCGCCGTGCTGGAGAAGGGCTGGATCGGCGGCGGCAATACGGCGCGCAATACGACCATCGTGCGCTCGAACTACCTGTGGGACGAGTCGGCGGCGCTCTACGAGAAAGCCATGAAGCTGTGGGAAGGGCTCTCGCAGGACCTGAACTACAACGTCATGTTCAGCCAGCGCGGCGTGATGAACCTCGCGCACACGTTGCAGGACGTGCGCGACACCGAGCGTCGCGTGAATGCGAACCGGCTGAACGGCGTGGATGCCGAATTCCTTACGCCCGAGCAGATCAAGGAAATCGAGCCGACCATCAATCTGAACAGCCGCTATCCGGTGCTCGGCGCGTCGATCCAGCGCCGCGGCGGCGTGGCGCGTCACGATGCGGTGGCCTGGGGTTTCGCGCGCGGCGCGGATCAGGCCGGTGTGGATATCGTACAGAACTGCCAGGTCACGGGCATTCGCCGCAACGGCAGCCAGGTGGTGGGCGTGGACACCACGAAGGGTTTCATCAAGGCCAAGAAAGTCGCGGTGGTGGCGGCAGGCAATACCTCCACGCTCGCCGACATGGCCGGCGTGCGGCTGCCGCTGGAGAGCCACCCGTTGCAGGCGCTGGTGTCGGAGCCGATCAAGCCGGTGGTCAATACGGTCGTGATGTCGAACGCGGTGCACGCGTATATCAGCCAGTCGGACAAGGGCGATCTGGTGATCGGCGCGGGCGTGGACCAGTACACGGGTTTCGGTCAGCGCGGCAGTTTCCAGATTATCGAGGGCACGCTCGAAGCGATTGTCGAAATGTTCCCGGTGTTCTCGCGGGTGCGGATGAACCGGCAGTGGGGCGGCATTGTGGATGTCTCGCCGGATGCGTGCCCGATCATCAGCAAGACCGACGTGAAAGGGCTGTATTTCAATTGCGGCTGGGGCACGGGCGGCTTCAAGGCGACGCCGGGTTCGGGGTGGGCCTATGCGCACACCATCGCGAAGGATGAACCGCATCCGTTGAATGCGCCATTCTCGCTGGACCGTTTCTATACCGGCCACCTGATCGACGAGCACGGCGCCGCCGCCGTCGCCCACTAACCCCACGCACTGCGACGAGGAACCAAGAAATGCTATTGATCGAATGCCCGTGGTGCGGGCCACGCGCCGAAACCGAATTTTCCTGCGGCGGCGAAGCGGATATTGCCCGTCCGCTCGACACCGACAAACTCACCGACAAGGAATGGGGCGACTACCTGTTCATGCGCAAGAACCCGCGCGGCGTGCATCGCGAGCAATGGCTGCACACGCAAGGCTGCCGCCGCTGGTTCAAGGCGCAGCGCGACACGGTGAGCTACGAGATCCAGGGCTACGAGACGTTCGAGCGACCGCTGCTCGCCATGGACAGCAACGAGGCTAAACCACAAGACAAGGCACCGAACCAGGCACCGAACCAGGCACAAGAGGGCAAGGCATCATGAGCCAGAAAGACCGACTCCCCAACGGCGGACGCATCAATCGCGCCATGCCGCTGACGTTCACGTTCAACGGCCGCCAGTACCAGGGCTATCAAGGCGACACGCTGGCCTCGGCGCTGCTCGCAAACGGCGAGCATTTCGTCGCGCGTAGCTGGAAGTACCACAGGCCGCGCGGCATCGTCACGGCGGGTGTGGAAGAGCCGAATGCCGTGGTGCAACTGGAAACCGGCGCGTACACAGTGCCGAATGCCCGTGCGACCGAAGTCGAGTTGTACCAGGGACTCGTCGCCACCAGCGTGAACGCGAAGCCGAGCATCGAGAAAGACCGCATGGCGGTCAACCAGAAGATCGCGCGCTTCATTCCGGCGGGCTTCTATTACAAGACCTTCATGTGGCCGCGCAAATTCTGGCCGAAGTACGAAGAAGTGATCCGCGACGCGGCCGGTCTCGGCAAGGCGCCGGAACACACTGACGCGGACCGCTACGACAAGTGCTTTGCGCATTGCGACGTGCTGGTGGTGGGCGGTGGCCCGACCGGGCTCGCGGCGGCGCACGCCGCGGCCTTGTCCGGCGCGCGTGTGACGCTGGTCGACGATCAGCCGGAACTCGGCGGCTCGCTGCTGTCGTGCCGCGCGGAGATCGACGGCAAGCCCGCGCTGCACTGGGTGCAGAAGATCGAAGACGAACTGCGGCAGATGCCCGACGTGAAAATCCTGTGCCGCAGCACGGCGTTCGGTTATCAGGACCACAATCTCGTGACGGTGACACAGCGGCTCACCGAGCATCTGCCGGTATCGCAGCGCAAAGGCACGCGCGAACTGATGTGGAAGATCCGCGCGAAACGCGTGATTCTCGCGACCGGCGCGCATGAACGGCCCATCGTGTTCGGCAACAACGATCTGCCGGGCGTGATGCTGGCGTCGGCCGTGTCGACCTACCTGCATCGCTATGCGGTGCTGCCGGGCCGCAACGCAGTGGTCTTCACGAACAACGACGACGGCTATCAATGCGCGCTCGATCTGAAAGCAGCCGGCGCCCAGGTAACGGTGGTCGATCCGCGTGCGAGCGAATCGAAGGGCACGCTGCCCGCGCTGGCACGGCGCTACGGCGTCAAGGTCATGAATGGCGTGGTGATCACGGCCGCGCACGGCAAACTGCGCGTGGCGTCGGTTGACCTGGCGTCGTATTCGAACGGACAGGTCGGTGCGAAGCAGGGCGCACTCTCGTGCGATCTGCTCGCCATGTCCGGCGGCTGGAGCCCGGTGCTGCATCTGTTCGCGCAATCGGGCGGCAAGGCGCATTGGCATGACGAGAAGGCCTGCTTCGTGCCGGGCAAGGCGATGCAGGCGGAAACGAGCGTCGGCGCCTGTGCGGGCGACTTCACGCTGGGCCAGGGCATCCGCTTTGCGGTGGATGCCGGTATCGAGGCGGCGCGCGCGGCGGGCTTTATTGTGGCGCGGCCGAATCCGGTGCAGGTGGCCGAGATCACGGAAGCGAAGATGCAGCCGCTGTGGCTGGTCGGCGGCCGCGAACTGGCCACGCGCGGGCCGAAGCAGTTCATCGACTTCCAGAACGACGTGTCGGCCGCGGATATTTTCCTCGCGGCGCGCGAAGGCTTCGAATCGGTCGAACACGTCAAACGCTATACCGCGATGGGCTTCGGCACTGACCAGGGCAAGCTCGGCAACATCAACGGCATGGCGATTCTCGCGCAGGCGCTCGGCAAGACGATTCCCGAGACCGGCACGACCACGTTCCGGCCGAACTACACACCCGTCACGTTCGGCACGTTTGCCGGCCGCGAGCTGGGCGAGTTTCTCGATCCTGTGCGCAAGACGGCGGTACACGAATGGCACGTGGAAAACGGCGCGGCGTTCGAGGACGTGGGCAACTGGAAGCGTCCGTGGTATTACCCGAAGGCTGGCGAAGATCTGCACGCGGCAGTGGCGCGCGAGTCTCTCGCGGTGCGTACGAGCGTCGGCATTCTCGACGCCTCGACGCTCGGCAAGATCGACATTCAGGGCCCCGATTCGGCGAAGCTGCTGAACTGGGTCTATACGAATCCGTGGAGCAAGCTGGAAGTCGGCAAGTGCCGCTATGGCCTGATGCTCGACGAAAACGGCATGATCTTCGACGACGGCGTGACCGTGCGCCTCGCCGACCAGCACTACATGATGACGACCACCACCGGCGGCGCGGCACGTGTGCTGACATGGCTCGAACGCTGGCTGCAGACAGAATGGCCGGACATGCGCGTGCGGCTCGCGTCGGTGACGGACCATTGGGCGACCTTCGCCGTGGTCGGTCCGAACAGCCGCAAGGCGCTGCAGAAGGTTTGCCACGACATCGACTTCGCGAACGCGGCATTCCCGTTCATGAGCTATCGCGAAGGCACGGTGGCTGGCGCGGCCTCGCGCGTGATGCGCATCAGCTTCTCGGGCGAGCTCGCCTATGAAGTGAACGTGCCGGCCAACGTCGGGCGCGCGGTGTGGGAGGCGCTGATGGCGGCGGGCGCGGAATTCGACATTACGCCGTATGGCACCGAAACCATGCACGTGCTGCGCGCGGAGAAGGGCTACATCATCGTCGGCCAGGATACGGACGGTTCGATGACGCCGTATGACCTCGGCATGGGCGGACTCGTCGCGAAGTCGAAGGACTTTCTCGGCAAGCGTTCGCTGACCCGCTCGGATACGGCGAAGGCGGGGCGCAAGCAACTGGTCGGCTTGCTCTCGGACGACCCGTCGTTCGTGATACCCGAAGGTTCGCAGATCGTCGCCGGTCCGTTCCAGGGCGAGACGGCGGCGATGCTCGGCCACGTCACGTCGAGTTACTACAGCCCGATCCTGAAGCGCTCGATCGCGATGGCGGTGGTGAAGGGCGGTCTCGACAAGATCGGCGAGACGGTCACGATTCCGCTTTCCAGCGGCAAACAGATTGCAGCGAAGGTCACCAGTTCGGTGTTCTACGACAGCGAAGGAGCACGTCAACATGTGGAATGAAACGAGAGGGACGGCGTCGGTCGTGGATCGCGCTGTCGGCAAACAGACCGGTGTGTGGCAGGAGTCGCCGCTGGTGGGCGCGGATGCGCTGCTGAAGAAACATCAGGCGACGGCATCCGCGGCGTTCAGGTTGAACGAGCGGCCATTTCTGGAACTCGTGAATGTGCGCGGCGATACGCGTGACGCGGCGTTCGTGCGCGCTTTCGAAAGCGTGGTCGGCTGCCGTCCGCCTGAAAAGGCCAACACGGTGGTCCGCGGCAACGGCTACGACGTGATGTGGCTCGGCCCGGACGAGTGGCTGGTGCGCTCGGGCGCCGCCCACGACGCGACGCGTACCGCGCCGTTGCAGGCCAAGCTCGGTGCCGCGTTCGCAGGCGTGTTCGCGTCGGCGGTGGATATCGGCAGCGGCTATACGGTGCTCGAAATCAGCGGCACGCGCACGCGTGAAGTGCTGTCGCGCGGTTGTCCGCTCGATCTGCATCCCAAACTATTCGGCGAGGGACAGTGCGCGCAGAGTCACTTCTTCAAGGCATCGATGACATTGCTGCCCACCGGCGCGAGCAGTTTTGACCTGGTCGTGCGCCGCAGTTTTGCGGACTACTTCGTCAAGATCATGCTCGACGCGGCCGAGCCGCTGATGTCGTAAGGCGCGGCGAGCGGTCGATGCCGAACCGCTCGCGCCTTTTTCGCGCTGATTGACCGACATGACGTCGACACGTCTAGCCACCGCGCGCCTCACCGAGCGCGCGTGCCACGAGGGCGATGCGCACGCCGCGCTCGCGCTGCTCGATCAGAGCATCGTGCTGCGGCACCGGCGCATCGCGCTGATCCGTTATCTGCTTGCCCAGCAACTCGGCGCGCCGCTGCAGGCGCGTCATCACGAATACGTCGAAAAGATCGCCGCGCGGTTGAGTGCGGACACGCTTGCGCGCATTGCCGGTGCCGCGCGCTCGCGTTTGCGGACGTAGCGTTCGAGACGCACGTGGATGGAACGACGCCCCCGTTCCATCCCGATGACGTATTTCTTCTATGTGGCCGATTTATGTCGGCGTCTACTGAAATCTCCTCGCAGCACCCACGCGGCAGCCGCCGCATCAACCAGGGGATGACATGTCTACCGCTTATCAGCCGCGCGCGAGCGCAGCCGCCCGACTCGAACGACTGCCGTTCTCCGGTTATCACCGGACCATTTTCATCATCATCGCCATTGCGTTCTTTTTCGATTCCGTCGATCTCGGCACGATGACTTTCGTGCTCGGCTCGATCAGGACGGAATTCGGCTTATCGAGCGCGACGGCGGGGCTGGTGGCCAGCGCGAGCTTCTTCGGCATGGTGATCGGCGCGGCGATTGCGGGATTGCTGGCGGATCGCTTCGGACGCCGGCCGGTGTTTCAATGGAGCATGGTGCTATGGGGGCTCGCATCGTATCTGTGTTCCACGGCGCAAAGCGTCGAAGCCCTGATCTTTTATCGCGTGCTGCTCGGCTTCGGCATGGGGATGGAGTTTCCCATTGCGCAGACGTTGCTGTCGGAGTTCGTGCCGGCTGCGTCGCGCGGCCGCCTGATTGCGTTGATGGACGGGTTCTGGCCGCTCGGCTTCATTACCGCGGGCGTGGTGTCGTACTTCGTGCTGCCGACGTTCGGCTGGCGCACCGAGTTCGCGCTGCTCGCCATTCCTGCGGTATTCGTGCTGATCGTGCGCCGCGTGGTGCCGGAATCGCCGCGTTGGCTGGAGCATCGCGGCCGCCTCGACGAAGCGGACAAGATACTCGCCGAAGTCGAAGTGAAGGTGATGAAAGCGGCCGGCCTGAGCCAGTTGCGCGCACCGGCCATGCTCGCCGAGCCGCCTGCCGCGAAGAGCATGGGCGCGTTTCGTGAGATCTGGAGCCTCGCATACCGGCGCCGCACGATCATGGTGTGGACGCTGTGGTTCTTCGCGCTGCTCGGTTTTTATGGGCTGACGTCGTGGCTGGGCGCGTTGATGCAGCAGGCCGGCTTCGCGGTGACCAAGTCGGTGCTGTACACGGTGCTGATTTCGCTCGGCGGCATTCCGGGGTTTATTTGCGCGGCGTGGCTGGTGGAACGCTGGGGGCGTAAGCCGACCTGCATTGCGTCGCTCGCGGGCAGCGCGGTGATGGCTTACGTATATGGGCAAACCGCGCTGCACGCGCAGACGCCGACCTTGCTGATCTGTGCGGGGCTGGCGATGCAGTTCTTCCTGTTCGCGATGTGGGCGGTGTTGTACACCTATACGCCCGAGCTTTACGGAACCGGTGCGCGTGCGACGGGTTCGGGCTTCGCGTCGGCGATCGGCCGCGTGGGTTCGTTGATCGGACCTTACGTGGTGGGCGTGGTGTTGCCGATGTTCGGCCAGGGCGGTGTCTTCTCGCTCGGCGCGATGTGCTTCGTGATCGCAGCGGCGGCGGTCTGGATTCTCGGTATCGAAACGCGTGGGCTGGCGCTGGAGACGCTGGTGTCGGAGGCGGTTGAGACGGATGCGCGTGGGGTGTTGAGTCCAGTGCGGGATTGAAGGTTCACTTCTTGCGGACGGCGCGCGCACCATGACGCCGTTCCATCCGAACGCGACACGGTCATGTAAAGAGGATGAGTGCCACGGCGGTGCTCATCCGCATTTTGTCCTCGTCGCCCGCCATGTCCACTTCTTTATTCAACGCGCCCCAGCAAGCGTCGTCAGAATCTTATAAGCCACGGCCACCCGGTCCTCCATCGGAAAGTTTTTGTTGGCGAGCATGACAATGCCTAACTGCTTCTCCGGAACGAAAGCCACATACGCGCCGAACCCATTGGTCGAACCGGTCTTGTTGATCCAGACATCCTGTCGCGGCGCGAGCGGCGGCTTGATTTCGATGGCGGGCGTCGCCTTTAAAGCCATCGTCGACGAATTGCCCGCCAGCAACGTCTTCAACGCGACCGGATACGCGTATTGCTCCCAGATCAGATCCTGAGTCATCACACCTGCGTTGAAGTAGCCGGTGTGCGTCTGCGTGATCGCGAGCTGCAACTTCGCATCGAGTTGGAGCTGATTCATGTTCGCTTGCAGAAAGCGCGTGATATCAGCGGCGCTGGATTTCACACCGTACGCTTGCGCGGATAGCACGCCGGGCGCCATGCGGATCGGCGCGCCATCCTTTTTATAGCCTTGCGCGTAGTCCTGCATTCGCGCTTGCGGAACGTCGATATAGCTGTTCTTCAGCCCCAGTGCTGGAAACAGTCGCTGTTCCATCAGCGATGTGAAATCCTGGCCCATGCTCTTTGCCGTGATCAGGCCGAGCGTGCCGATACCGGGATTGGTGTAAGTCCGGCATGTGCCCGGCACGCAACTCGGCTGCCATGCCTTGAAATACTGCATGAGTTCATCGTCGTTATGGATCTCGTCCGGCACCTGCAACGGCAGACCGCCCGGCGTATGCGTGCCCAGATTGACAAGCTTCACGTTGCCGAACGGACTGCCCTGGAGAATGGGCAGATATTTGCTCGTCGCATCCGACAGCGAAAGATCGCCACTGACCTGCGCATACGAAGCCAGTGTCGCCGTGAAGGTCTTGCTGATCGAGCCGAGTTCGAACAGCGTGTCGCGCGTCACGGGCTTGCCGGTTTCCGTCGACGCCACGCCGTAGTTGTACACATAAGGCTTGCCCCCGACAACAATGCCGACCGCCATGCCATGAATGCCATCCTTAGCCATGAGCGGGCGGATCGCTGCGTCGACGGTCCGTTGAATGCCGTCTTGCGTATCGCCGGCTGCGCGACTCGCCGGAGCGGTCGCGCACAGGGTAAAGAAAAGGGCCGCCGTGAGGCTGAGGGCTTTGAACTTCATCGCTCGCGTTTCCTTGATTGTCTGTCTGCGGATGAAGCCGCACTATCCGGCTTTTGCGCCGCGCTGACAATCGAGTATAAGTTGCGCGAGGGTAAAGAAAATCTTGCAGGCGGGCTTCGGCGTCAAACCGTCGCGCTCTCCCGTTTGCGGGACGCTACGCCGTTTGCCACGAAATAGGGCGTATCCACCCGCGCCAACGCCTCGCGTTTGCGAATCCGGTCGGCGATCTTTTCCGCCAGCATGATGGTCGGCGCATTCAGATTGCCGGTGGTGATGCGCGGCATGATCGACGCATCCACCACGCGCAGTCCCTGCATGCCGTGCACGCGGCCCTCGTTGTCGACCACGGCCATGTCGTCGTAACCCATCTTGCATGAACACGACGGATGAAACGCCGTCTCAGCCCGCATCCGCACGAAAGTGTCGAGCTGCTCGTCGGTAGTCAGATCGGCACCGGGATTCAGTTCGCGGCCCCGATAACGATCGAGAGCCGGTTGCCGCATGATCTCGCGCGTGATGCGAATGCCGTCGCGGAATTCGCGCCAGTCGAGCGGATCGGCCATGTAGTTGAACAGGATGCTCGGATGCGCGTTCGGATCACGCGACGTGAGCTTCACGCGGCCACGGCTTGGCGAACGCATCGAACCGACGTGCGCCTGGAATCCGTGCATCTTGATCGCGTTCGAGCCGTTGTAGTTGATCGCAACGGGTAGAAAGTGATACTGGATGTTCGGCCACAGATCGTCGTCGCGCGTGCGGATGAAACCGCCTGCTTCGAACTGGTTGCTCGCGCCGATACCCGTGCCGTTCAGCATCCATTCGAGTCCGATAGCCGGCTGATTCCACCACTGCAAAGCCGGGTACAGCGAGACCGGCTCCTTGCACTCGTACTGGATATACATCTCCAGATGATCCTGCAGGTTCTCGCCCACACCGGGCAGATCGTGAACGAGCGGCACATCGAGTTCGCGCAGCCACGTGGAGCGGCCCACGCCCGAGCGCTGCAGCAATTGCGGCGAAGCAATCGCGCCGCTGCACACCAGCACCTCGCGGCGCGCGTGCGCATTCACCGCGTTGCCATGCTGCAGATACACGACGCCGACCGCGCGCTTGCCGGCGAACAGTACGCGATCCGTCACGGCATGCGTGACGATGGTCAGATTCGGCCGCGCCTTCGCGCGATCCAGATAGCCGCGCGCCGTGCTGGCGCGCCGGCCATTCGCCGTGACCGTGCGATCCATCGGGCCGAAGCCTTCCTGCTGATAGCCGTTCAGATCGTCGGTGCGCGGAAAGCCTGCCTGCACACCGGCTTCGACCATCGCGGCGAAGAGCGGGTTGTTGCCGGGCTTGCTCGTGGTCACATGCACCGGACCGTCGCCGCCGTGGTACGCGTTGGCGCCCACATCGCGCGTCTCGGCCTTGCGAAAATACGGCAGACAATCCAGATAGGTCCAGTTTTCCAGGCCGGGCTGCGCAGCCCATCCGTCGTAATCGAGCGCGTTGCCGCGGATATAGCACATGCCGTTGATCAGCGACGATCCACCGAGCCCCTTGCCGCGCCCGCATTCCATGCGGCGGTTGTTCATATGCGGCTCGGGGTCCGTTTCGTACGCCCAGTTGTAACGGCGCCCTTGCAGCGGATAGGCGAGCGCGGCCGGCATCTGCGTGCGGAAGTCGAAGCGGTAGTCGGGGCCGCCCGCTTCGAGCAGGAGCACGGTCACGTCCGCGTCTTCGGTGAGGCGCGAGGCGAGCACGTTGCCCGCCGAACCCGCGCCCACGATAATGTAGTCGTATTCGTTCGCAGCCATCGTCCTGCCTCCTTAGAACACCGGTTGATACGGGCCGAGTTCGACCTGCACGGACTTGATGCGCGTGTAGTGCTCGAGCGTGGTGATGCCGTTTTCGCGGCCCACACCCGATTGCTTGTAGCCGCCCACCGGCATTTCCGCAGGCGACTCGCCCCAGGTGTTGATCCAGCAGATCCCCGCTTCCAGACGATGAATCACGCGATGCGCGCGCGCCAGATTCTCGGTCACGACGCCCGCGGCGAGGCCATACGCGGTGCGGTTCGCGCGCGCGATCGCCTCGTCTTCGTCGTCGAAAACGAGAATGCTCATGACTGGGCCGAAGATTTCCTCGCGCACGATGCGCATGTCGTCATGGCAGCCGGTGAATACGGTCGGTTCGACATACTGGCCATTGCCGAAATGCCCTTCGGTGAGGCGCTTGCCGCCCGCCACGAGCCGCGCGCCTTCCTGCTTGCCGCTTTCGATATAACCCAGCACTTTCTGCAATTGCGCGGCGCTCACGAGCGGGCCGAAGTTGGTGTCGGCGTGGGTGGGGGCGCCCACGCGAATGCGTTCGACGCGTTCCAGAACCAGCTTCTCGAACCGTTCCAGCACGCCACGTTGCACGAACACGCGTGTGCCGTTGGTGCAGACCTGGCCGGAGCTGAAGAAGTTGGCGCTCATCGCGATGTCGGCGGCGCGTTCGAGGTTGGCGTCGTCGAATACGAGCAGCGGAGATTTGCCGCCGAGTTCCATTGTCACTTCTTTCAGCGACGAGGCGCCGGCGAGCGACATCACCTTCTTGCCCGTTTCAACGCCGCCGGTGAACGAAATTTTCTCGATGTCCGGATGCGCGGCGAGCATCGCGCCGACCCGTCCGTCGCCTTGCACGACGTTGAACACGCCCGCGGGCACGCCGGCTTCGGTATAGATATCGGCGAGCTTCAGCGCCGACAACGGTGTGATCTCGCTCGGCTTGAAGATCATCGCATTGCCGGCCGCGAGCGCGGGCGCCGACTTCCAGCAGGCGATCTGGATCGGATAGTTCCATGCGCCGATGCCCGCGCAAACGCCAAGCGGCTCGCGCCGCGTATAAACAAACGACGTGGGCCGTAGTGGAATCTGCTGACCCTCTATGGCAGTGGCGAGCCCCGCGTAATACTCGATCACGTCCGCGCCGGTGACGATATCCACCGCGCGGGTTTCGGCAATCGGCTTGCCCGTATCGCGCGTTTCGAGCGCGGCGAGTTCGTCGTTGCGCTCGCGCAGAATCTCGACTGCGCGGCGCAGAATGCGCGAACGCTGCATGGCCGTGAGCGCGGCCCATTCGCGTTGCCCGTCCCGCGCGGATTGCACCGCGCGATCGACGTCGGCCGCCGAGGCCTGCTGCACGCTCGCGAGCGTCTCGCCGGTGGCGGGATCGTGCGTCTCGAAGGTTTCGCCGCTGGTTGCGTCGACGTAAGCGCCGCCGATATAGAGGCGTTGCGTTGCGAATACCGCCATGACTTGCTCCTTTCTGAAGATGTCGCCGATCTGCCTGCGTCCTTACTCGCGCGATGCGAGGACCAGATCGATATAGTCGTTGGCCACGCGCAGCGCTGCGCGAGTGTCGAACGGCTCGCCCGAGAGCGCGCCGCGCAGCCACAGTCCGTCGATCAGGGCGGCGAGGCCGCTCGCCGCGCGCCGCGCCGCCGCACGCGGCATGGCCTTGGAAAAATCCGCGCACAGGTTCGAGTTCAGGCGGCGCGTGTTCACATATTGCAGCCGGCGCAATTGCGGCTTGTGCATGCTCTCGGTCCAGAATGCCAGCCAGGTTTTCATGACCGGGCCGCTGGTCTGCTCGGCGTCGAAATTCGCGGCGACCACGGCGCGTAATTTAGAACGCGGATCCGCCTTGGCCGCCCGGCGCCGGCGCGAGGTGGCTTGCCACAAATCGCGCAGCACGTGCCGCATGGTGGCTTCCAGCAAACCGTCCTTGTCGCCGAAATAGTGGCTGACGATGCCGGTGGAAATGCTCGCGCGCTGCGCGACCGAAGCCAGCGTCGTTCCCGCGAGACCGGTCTGGTCGATGGTGAGGAGCGTGGCGTCGATCAGTTGCGCGCGGCGGATTTCGCGCATTCCAAGTTTGGGCATGGTGCGGGCGCTATTGCTGGCATGAGCTTCGGGCGGACTGCGCAAGACGAAAACACGATCCGCCTGAGTGGATTCGAGTGGCTATGGTAGGTTTTTTATATTGAACGGTCAATCAATAAAAAGCGGGTTGCATCAACATGGATACGGGTTGCGCTGGTCGTGTCGGTTCCGGCCAAACCCGTGTCGCGTTCGGCACATGCGCTTCGTTCGGCGGGCGCTACGCTCGTTGAACGGCGTGCTGCACTGAACCGGGCACGCCGCTCACAAGACATGGAGACAGACAATGAGCAGCAATCGTGGCGTCGTGTATCTAGGGCAGGGCAAGGTGGAAGTGCAGTCGATCGACTATCCGAAGATGGTCGATCCGCGTGGCCGTTCGATCGGCCACGGCGTGATCCTGAAGGTAGTGAGCACCAATATTTGCGGCTCCGATCAGCATATGGTGCGCGGCCGCACGACCGCCGAGGTCGGCCTCGTGCTCGGCCACGAGATTACCGGCGAGGTGATCGAGATTGGCCGCGACGTGGAAACGCTGAGGATCGGCGATCTCGTTTCGGTGCCGTTCAACGTGGCCTGCGGACGCTGTCCGACCTGCAAGGCGCAGCATACCGGCGTGTGCCTGAACGTGAATCCTTCGCGTGCCGGCGGTGCTTATGGTTATGTGGACATGGGCGGCTGGATCGGCGGCCAGGCCGAATATGTGATGGTGCCGTACGCCGACTTCAATCTGCTGAAATTCCCCGATCGCGCGCAGGCGCTGTCGAAAATCCGCGATCTCACGTGCCTCTCCGACATTCTGCCGACCGGCTATCACGGCGCGGTGATGGCCGGCGTGAAGCCCGGCGCGACCGTCTATATCGCGGGCGCGGGGCCGGTGGGGATGGCGGCGGCCGCTTCGGCGCGCTTGCTGGGCGCGGCCTGCACGATCGTCGGCGATATGAACGAGGAGCGTCTCGCGCATGCGCGCAAGATGGGTTTCCAGACCGTGGATCTGTCTAAGGACGCCACGCTGGGCGAGCAGATCGAACAGATTCTCGGACGGCCCGAAGTGGATTGCGCAGTGGACTGCGTCGGCTTCGAAGCACACGGCCACGGCAGCAGCGGCTCGCACGAGGAAGCGCCGGCCACCGTGCTCAATTCGCTGATGGAAATCACGCGGGCTGCGGGCGCGATCGGCATTCCGGGCCTTTACGTGACCGACGACCCCGGCGCCGCCGATGCCGCAGCGCGCAAAGGCAGCCTGAGCATCCGTTTCGGTCTGGGCTGGGCCAAGTCGCACTCGTTCCATACCGGACAGACGCCCGTGATGAAGTACAACCAGAACCTGATGCAGGCGATCTTGTGGGACCGCTTGCCGATTGCGGATATCGTCAACGTGACGGTGGTGTCGCTCGACCAGGCGCCCGATGGTTATCGCCAATTCGATGGCGGTGCACCGAAGAAGTTCGTGATCGACCCGCATGGGTTGTTGAAGGCGGCGTAGGCGAGCCTTCGTCAGCGACATCGTGTCATCCTTCGGTTTGCGTGAACTTTGTATAGGATCACGCTATTCGCGACGAGGCGTGCTCGGTCGTCGGGCAACTGCGAGCAACGGTCGCAGTTGAAAGCTTTGGTACGAAGCGGCCCGATGACTGGCGCGAGTCGTAGCGTGAGGGTTGCGCCCATTCAGCTTTGCTGAGGGAAACCCTTTGCGCATTGCGCAGACCGATAAAGCACCGATTGGCCGAATAGTCCTGATGAGCAGTAACGCTTCCCCCCTGAATCTGCGCAATGTGACGCTCTGTGCGGCGGATTCGATCAATCCCGTATTCGCCGCGCGCGCGCTCGAGATATCAGCGGCCCGGTGCAACTTTGCCGACGCGATCCTCTTCACTCACGAGACCGTACCCACCTCTGTACGTACCGTGCTGATTCCGCGCCTGCAGTCCAAAGAAGACTATTCGGCTTTCATGGTCAAGCATCTGCTCGGCCATGTGACCACACCGTGGGTACTCGTCGTTCAATGGGACGGTTATGTGCTGGACCCCGCGGCGTGGAGTGATACGTTTTTCGACTACGACTACATCGGTGCGAAATGGCCGTTCCACTACGATGGCATGAACGTGGGCAACGGCGGGTTCTCGCTGCGTTCGACAAAGCTGTTGCAGGCGCTGGCGGACGAACGGTTCGAATTCCTTCCCGGCGTCAATGAGGACGACCTGATCTGCCGCGTATATCGGCCCTTGCTCGAAAGCGGATACGGCATCCGGTTTGCGCCCGAGGAAGTCGCGACCCGCTTTGCTTATGAGCATGTGCTGCCGGACAGGCCGACCTTCGGTTTTCACGCCGTGTTCAACATGTGGCGGCACGTCGGCGACGAGATGCTGATGGATATGGTGCGTAAGCTGGACATCGGGACTTACAGCTCCAACGAGGTCCTGATGCTATTGAAGATCTATTGCGATCAGCGCAAATTCGACTGCGTAAAGGTGATGTACGAGCGTTACCGGCGCCTATGGAGCACCCAGGAGTTCGTGCGGAACATGATGGTGATAGGGCTGACCGCGGAGGCCGCGCTGCAATACGTCGACCTGTGCGAAAGCGTGGTGAAGAATGCTTGCGATGGATTGTGCGAGTGACGCCGACCAACGATCTGGAGCGGCAACTGCGAAACGCATGCGTGCGTCATGAGCACGAGCCTCACAACCTGGCGATTCTGCGCGAGATATGCGATGTGCTGATCACGCTCGAGCGCGAGGACGAACTCATTGACTGGGCTGACCGGGCGCTGGCACTCGGTACTCAGGACCACCATTTTTTTGCCATGCGCGCGTTTGCGCTGGATCTGCAGGGGCGGCATGCCGAGGCGGTGGAGACTAGAACGCATGCCCCGTCGATGGCGGATAATCCCGCGCTCGCCCAACTGCGTCTCGGCTACAGCCTGATGATGGCAGGCCATTTCGCTCACGCGATCCAGTTGCTGGATGAGGCGCGACGGCCGGTGGCAACGAGCACGCCCAATGTCCTGGCAACCGCCGAACAGCTTCTCGGCGAAGCGATGCTCAAGGCAGGCGACCCGCGTGGCTTTAAGCACTGGACCCGGCGCAACGATTCTGGCGATGCCGGCAGTTATCGTCCGGCCGGCATCCCGGCGTGGGACGGCGAATCCGATCCGCGCGGCCGGCGGGTGCTCGTCGTGCACCAACTCGGTTTTGGCGACAACTTTCTGCTGGGCGCCTGCGTGGCGGACTGGCGCGCTGCCGGTGCGCAGGTGATGATTACCTGTGACCCGCAGATCCATGCGCTCATGCAGGCGTCCTTGCCCGACTGCGAAGTCGTCAGCGCGGCGCGTCCGTTGCAGACCCATGGCCCACTGCCCGACGCGGTGCGCGCGCGAGTGGAAGCATTCGCGCCGCACTTATACGCGACGCTATTGCATTTGCCGGTGTTGCGCGCCGCGCAGACGACATGTCCATACCGGTTTCAGGCGTATCTACGGGCTCCGCCGGCAAAGCGGCAGATTGCGGCAGCGTGGGCGCGACAGTTGCGCGCGCAACATCGCGGAAAGAAGCTCGTCGGGTTGTTCTGGGACTGTGGCCAGCGCCACCTGTCCAATGTCGGCAGCTCAATGCGGTGCTGGGCTGCGCGACGCAGCCTGCCGCTCGATGCGCTCAATCGGCTCGTGACGGATCCCGCGCTGACCGGGCGAATCTGTTTCGTGAATCTGCATCATCCGCTTGCCGAGGCGGCAGCAGGCATGCCGCCCGCCACGGTCGAGCGCTATCTGCCCGGCATCCACCTTTTCGATGACACCGCCGCATGCATCGGCGAACTGGACGCTGTGTTCGCGGTTGATTCGGCCGTGGCCAATCTCGCCGCGATGATGGGCAAACTGACTTGCGTGCCGGTCAACACGTCCGGCGACTGGCGTTGGGGCCATTCGGGAAGCACGTCCAACTGGATCGAAAGCGCGACGCTGTTGCGGCAAACGCGGGAGGGCGACTGGGATCCCGTCGTGCGGGATGCAGCGGCGTGGCTGGCCGCGCTATGACAATTGCGGCCTGCGTTCCGTCATCCGCTGAATGGACGGTGCGCTGATGTACTGAGTGCGCTCCGCTGATGGAAACGCCGCCGCCTCAAGCCGCCAGCACCGGCGCCACCGCCAGCGACGGCGCCTGCTTGCGTCGTTCTCGCGTCGGCGCCGTGCCGAACGCATCGCGGTAGCTTTTCGAAAAGTGGCAGGCCGACTGGAAGCCGCATGCCATCGTGATGTGCATGATCGACATGTCGGTTTGCAACAGCAACTCGCGCGCGCGCCGCAAACGCAGCGTCAGATAGTAATGCGTCGGCGTCATCCCCAGATGTTCGCGGAACAACCGCTGCAATTGCCGCTGCGACATACCGGCGAGCCGCGCGAGTTCTTCGCGTGAGAGCGGCTCTTCGATGTTGTTCTCCATCAGCGCGATCACTTCGAAAAGCGACTTGTTGGCCGAGCCGAGCCGCGCCACTAGCGGCATTTTCTGTTGCGCGCTGGTGTCGCGCACATGTTCGACAATGAACTGCTCGGCGATCTGCGTGACGCGCGCAGTGCCGACGCGCGGCGCGATCAGGTTCAGCATCATATCGAGCGGCGCGACGCCGCCAGTGCATGTGACGCGATCGCGATCGATCACGAACAGTTCTTTCAGAAAGCGCGTGTCGGGAAACTCTTCCTTGAGCGCCGACATGTTCTCCCAGTGAATCGCGCACGCATACCCGGCCAGCAGACCGGCGCGCGCCAACGCATACGTGCCGGTGCACAGGCTGCCGAGCACGCTGCCCATACGGGCAAAGCGGCGCAGCGCGGAAAGATGGGCGGGCGTGGTCGCATGCTGCACGTCGATGCCGCCGACCACGAACACGATATCGGGCTGACCGACGCATTCCACCGGTCCCGTATCGACCGACAAGCCGTTGCTCGCCATGACCGGACCGCCTTCCGGACTCACGATCGACCAGCGGTAAAGCGTTTGGCCGGTCAGATAGTTCGCCATGCGCAGGACTTCGATCGCGTTAGTGAACGCAATCATGGTGAAGTTGGGAACCGGCATGAATGCGAAATGCGACAACGATGCCGTGCGATCGGTGGACATGGGAGGAATGATTCCTTCGAATCTGTAATGTCGCGTCGCCGTGGGGAGCAGCGACTTCTGTAATTCTGAGGACTAGGGCAACTACCGTGCCATCAGGCTAAACCCCTGGTTACTCATCATTCCAGTCGGATAGCTAACCAAACGGCACCAGAACGGCGCTGACAGGGTTTATTGGCGCACCCGAATTGCGCACGAAGGTCAGGTGCAGTGCAGCATGGTCCGCCGCAAAGCACGCTCGTGCGGCAATCGGTAGAACGCGGGCAAGGGCCGACTTGTGAAAAAAGGACGCTTATGGCGGAAAAGGCAAAGAACGCGTCTGAATTCATAAATTGACGCGCGTGGCGAGCGTCAAGAATAGACGCAATGCACACCGGTAGCAGCAGGGGCGAAGCGAGTCCCAGGCGCGGCTTCCGGCCTTCCGTCAACGACTCCACGGACCTTCCATGTCGAACCCGAATCCTTTCTTCGAAGAATCGCTGGCCACGCGCGATCCGGCGGTGCGCGGCGCTATTTTGAAAGAGCTCGAGCGCCAGCAGTCGCAAGTCGAACTGATCGCGTCGGAAAACATCGTGTCGCGCGCGGTGCTCGAAGCACAGGGCTCGGTGCTGACCAACAAATATGCGGAAGGCTATCCGGGCAAACGTTACTACGGCGGTTGCGAATACGCCGACGTGATCGAAACGCTCGCGCTCGATCGCATCAAGCAACTGTTCAACGCGAAGTTCGCCAACGTGCAGCCGCATTCCGGCGCGCAGGCCAACGGCGCGGTGATGCTCGCGCTGGTGAAGCCGGGCGACACGGTGCTCGGCATGTCGCTCGACGCGGGCGGCCACCTCACGCACGGCGCCAAGCCGGCCATGTCGGGAAAATGGTTCAACGCGGTGCAGTACGGTGTCAATCGCGACACGATGCTGATCGATTACGAGCAGATCGAGGAACTCGCGCAGCAGCACAAACCTGCGTTGCTGATCGCCGGCTTCTCGGCTTATCCGCGGGCGCTGGACTTTGCACGGCTGCGCGCGATCGCCGACGGCGTGGGCGCCAAATTGATGGTGGATATGGCGCATATCGCCGGCGTGATCGCGGCGGGGCGTCATCAGAATCCGGTCGAGCATGCGCATGTGGTCACCTCGACCACGCACAAGACACTGCGCGGCCCGCGCGGCGGCTTTGTGCTGACGAATGACGAAGACATTGCCAAGAAAATCAACTCGGCCGTGTTCCCGGGCTTGCAGGGCGGCCCGCTGATGCACGTGATCGCCGGCAAGGCGGTTGCATTTGGCGAAGCACTGCAACCCGGCTTCAAGACCTATATCGACAGCGTGCTCGCCAACGCGCAGACGCTCGGCGAGGTGCTGAAGGCCGGCGGCGTGGATCTGGTGACGGGCGGCACCGACAACCATCTGTTGCTGGTCGATCTGCGGCCGAAGGGCCTCAAGGGCAATCAGGTCGAGCAGGCGCTGGAGCGCGCGGGCATTACCTGCAACAAGAACGGCATTCCCTTCGATACCGAGAAGCCCACGATCACCTCCGGCATTCGCCTCGGCACGCCCGCGGGCACCACGCGCGGCTTCGGCGTGAGCGAATTCCGCGAAGTCGGGCGTCTGATCGTCGAGGTGCTCGATGCGCTGCGCGATCACCCGGAAGGCCATGCCGCAACTGAACAACGCGTACGCCGCGAGATTTTCGCGCTGTGCGAACGCTTTCCCATCTATTAAGCACGCCTGGAGCAAACGATGAGCACTTTGCACGACAACAGCATCATCATCGACGGTCTGAACATTTCGAAGTTCGAACGCTCCGTGTTCGAGGATATGCGCAAGGGCGGCGTGACCGCGGTGAACTGCACGGTCTCGGTCTGGGAAAGCTTCCAGAAGACCGTCGATAACATTGCCGAGATGAAGCAGCAGATCCGCGAATACGGCGAGATCCTGACGCTCGTGCGCACGACCGACGACATCTTGCGCGCGAAGAAAGAGAACAAGACGGGCATCATTTTCGGCTTCCAGAACGCGCATGCTTTCGAGGACAACCTCGGCTATATCGAGGCGTTCAAGGACCTCGGCGTGAACGTGGTGCAGCTTTGCTACAACACGCAGAACCTGGTGGGCACCGGTTGCTATGAGCGCGATGGCGGTCTGTCGGGCTATGGCCGCGAGGTGATCCAGGAGATGAACCGCGTCGGGATCATGGTCGATCTCTCGCACGTGGGCGGCAAGACTTCTTCCGAAGCGATCGCGGCTTCGAACAAGCCCGTGTGCTATTCGCATTGCTGCCCGTCGGGCCTGAAAGAGCATCCGCGCAACAAGAGCGACGAGCAACTGAAAGAGATCGCGGACGCGGGCGGTTTCGTCGGCGTGACGATGTTCGCGCCGTTCCTCAAGCGCGGTCCGGACGCGACCGTTGAAGACTATATCGAAGCGATCGAGTACGTGGTGAACCTGATCGGCGAAGACCAGGTCGGCATCGGCACGGACTTCACGCAAGGCTACAGCACGGAATTCTTCGACTGGATCACGCACGACAAGGGCCGCTATCGCCAGTTGACGAACTTCGGCAAGGTCGTGAATCCGGAAGGCATTCGCACGATCGGCGAGTTTCCGAACCTGACGGCCGCGATGGAACGCGCCGGCTGGAGCGAAACGCGCATCAAGAAGATCATGGGCGAAAACTGGGTACGGGTATTCGGCGAAGTCTGGAAGGTTTGACCGCTGCCTGAATCGACACCTATCCCACAGATAAAAACGGAGCCTCCACATGCAACCCCAACTGCCTATCGACGTCGACGCAAATACCGGCGTCTGGACCACCGACGCGCTGCCGATGCTGTACGTACCGCGTCACTTCTTCACGAACAACCACACCGCTGTGGAAGAGGCCCTCGGACTCGATACGTATGCCGAGATTCTCTACAAGGCCGGCTACAAGTCCGCGTATTTCTGGTGCGACAAGGAAGCGAAGCAGCACGGCATGGCGGGCATGGCGGTGTTCGAGCATTACCTGAAGCGTCTGTCGCAACGCGGCTGGGGCATCTTCACGATCACCGAAGCCGATCCGTCGAGCTCGCGTGCGCGCATCGAACTGCATCACTCTTCGTTCGTGCTGGCGCAGCCGGGCAAGGTGGGCAAGCTTTGCTACATGTTCGCCGGCTGGTTCGCGGGGGCGATGGACTGGGTCAACGATACCGCGCCGGACGCCTCGCGCAAGGGCCCGCCATCGCATTCCAGAGAAGCGCAATGCGCCGCTGAAGGCCACGAACACTGTGTGTTCGAAGTGTCGCCGCTCGCATCGTAAGCGCAACCGTAAGCACACAGATAAACGGCTTCCACCACGGCGCACGGCACAGCGCAACAAGCAATTCATTCCGAGGTCGATCGCGATGCGTTACCCGAACCTTTTCAAGCCTCTCACGCTGAACAAGCTGACTTTGCGCAACCGTATCGTCAGCACCGCGCACGCGGAGGTCTATGCGGAACCGGGCGGCCTGCCTGGCGACCGTTATATCCGTTACTACGAGGAGAAGGCCAAGGGCGGCGTCGGCCTTGCTGTGTGCGGCGGTTCGAGCCCGGTGTCGATCGACAGCCCGCAAGGCTGGTGGAAGTCGGTGAATCTGTCGACCGACAAGATCATCGACCCGCTTGCGCGGCTCGCCGAAGCGATGCACACGCATGGCGCGAAGATCATGATCCAGGCCACGCATATGGGACGCCGCTCGGCGTTTCATGGCGAGCATTGGCCGCATCTGATGTCGCCGTCCGGCGTGCGGGAGCCGGTGCACCGCGGTAATGCGAAGATCATCGAGGTCGAGGAAATTCGCCGCATCATCAGCGATTTCGCGGCCGCGGCGAAGCGCGTGAAAGATGCGGGCATGGACGGCGTCGAAATCTCGGCCGCGCACCAGCATCTGATCGACCAGTTCTGGAGCCCGCGCACCAACTTCCGTACCGACGAATGGGGCGGTTCGCTGGAAAACCGCCTGCGCTTCGGCACTGAAGTGTTGAAGGCCGTGCGTGAAGCGGTAGGCGCGGACTTCTGCGTCGGCTTGCGCATGTGCGGCGACGAGTTCCATGAAGACGGGCTCGATCACGAGCAACTGAAAGAGATCGCTCAGGCCATGAGCGAAACCGGCCTGATCGACTACCTCGGCGTGATCGGTTCGGGTGCGGACACGCACAACACGCTTGCCAACTGCATGCCGCCCATGGCGCTGCCGCCCGAGCCGTTCGTGCATCTCGCGGCCGGTATCAAATCGGTGGTCAAGCTGCCCGTCATGCACGCGCAAAGCATTCGCGACGCGGGCCAGGCCGAGCGCCTGCTCGCCAGCGGCATGGTCGATCTGGTCGGCATGACGCGCGCGCAGATTGCCGATCCGCATATGGTCATCAAGATCCGCGATGGCCGCGAGGACGAAATCAAGCAGTGCGTCGGCGCGAATTATTGCATCGACCGTCAATACAACGGGCTCGATGTGCTGTGCGTGCAGAACGCCGCGACTTCGCGCGAAGAAACGATGCCGCACGTGATCGCCAAAACGCGTGGGCCGAAGCGCAAGGTGGTCGTGGTCGGCGCGGGTCCGGCGGGACTCGAAGCGGCGCGCGTGGCGAAGTCGCGCGGTCACGACGTGGTGCTGTTCGAGAAGAACGACTACGTGGGCGGCCAGATCATGCTGGCCGCGAAAGCGCCGCAGCGCGAACAGATGGCGGGCATCGTGCGCTGGTTCGACATGGAGACCAAGCGCCTTGGCGTGGACCGGCGTCTCGGTGTCGCCGCCAGTGAGCAAATCATCATGGCCGAGAAGCCGGACATCGTCGTGCTCGCCACGGGCGGTTCGTCGTTCACGTCGCAAGTCGCGGCGTGGGGCGTCGACGAAGGTCTCGCCGTCAGTTCGTGGGACGTGCTGTCGGGCAAGGTGGAGCCGGGCAAGAACGTGCTGGTGTACGACGGCGTCAGCACGCATGCCGGCGCGGGCGTGGCCGATTTCATGTCGAGCCGCGGCTCGAACGTCGAGATCGTGACGCCGGACGTGAAAGTGGCCGACGACGTGGGCGGCACCACGTTCCCGATTTTCTACCGGCGTCTGTACGCGCAAGGTGTGATCCATACGCCGAACTACTGGCTCGATAAGGTCTACGAGGAAGACGGCAAGAAGATCGCCGTGATCCGCAACGAGTACACCGAAGAGCAGGAGGAGCGGGCGGTCGATCAGGTGGTGATCGAAAACGGCAGCACGCCGAACGACGAGTTGTACTGGAAGCTCAAGCCGGAATCGGTCAATCGCGGCCAGGTCGACGTGCATAAGCTGTTCGCCTCCGAGCCGCAACCGTCTTTGAGCGAAGAACTCGGCAATGGCCGCTTCCTGCTGTTCCGCGTCGGCGACTGCATCTCCATGCACAACATTCACGGCGCGATTTACGACGCGCTGCGCCTTTGCAAGGATTTCTGACGATGAGCCCCGTGTTTGTCATCACCGTCCTGTTGTGGTTGTCGGTGGCTGGTCTGGCGTTCGCGCTCGTCAAGCGCGCCGCGTATTGGCGCGAAGGCCGCGCCACGGCGGCGGGCGCTTACGGCTGGACCAATCTGCTGGCGATTCCCAAGCGCTACTTCGTCGACCTGCATCATGTGGTGGCGCGCGATCCGTACATCGCCAAAACGCACGTGGCGACCGCGGGCGGCGCGATTCTCGCGATGGCGCTGGTGTTCGTCAACTACGGGCTGGCTATTTACTCGCCGTGGCTCGACAAGCTGATCTTTCTGGCCGCGCTCGTCATGCTGGTCGGCGCGGTGTTCGTCTGGCGCCGCCGCCACGGCGCGAAAGCGGTGCCGGCGCGGCTCTCGCGCGGGCCATGGGATCATCTGCCGCTGCTGCTCGGGTCGTTTGCGCTCGGTCTGGTGCTGTTCATCGCGCTGCCGGCTTCCGCGATGTCCGGTGCGCTCGCCGTCATCGTCGCGCTGCTGATCGCGGTGGGCGCGTTTGCGATGACGTTCGGCGCGGCGCGCGGCGGCCCGATGAAGCATGCGCTCGCCGGGTTGCTGCATCTCGCGTTTCATCCGCGTCAGGAGCGTTTTGCCGAGCGCAATGACGCGGACGTGGTGCCGCCTACCGCATTGAAAGCACCGCTGCTCGACGCGAAGGAATACGGCGTCGGCAAGCCGGTTGAGTTTCGCTGGAACCAGTTGCTCAGTTTCGACGCGTGCGTGCAGTGCGGCAAGTGCGAAGCAGCCTGTCCCGCGTTCGCCGCGGGTCAGCCGCTCAATCCGAAGAAGCTGATTCAAGACCTCGTCACGGGCATGGTGGGCGGCACGGACGCCGAATACGCGGGCAGTCCCACGCCGGGCATTCCGGTCGGCAAGCACGCCGGTGCGCCGGGCAAGCCGCTGATCTCCAGCCTGATCGAAGCGGACACGCTGTGGTCCTGCACGACCTGCCGCGCTTGCGTGCAGGAGTGCCCGATGCTGATCGAGCATGTGGACGCGATTGTGGATATGCGCCGCAATCAGACGCTGGTTGAAGGCAGCGTGCCGGGCAAGGGGCCGATCACGCTCGCGAATCTGCGCGAGACGGGCAGTTCGAACGGCTACGACATCGGCGCGCGTTACGACTGGGCCGTCGATCTGCAAGTGCAGGTCGCGCAGCCGGGCCGTCCGGTGGACGTGCTGCTGATCGCCGGCGAAGGCGCGTTCGACATGCGCTATCAGCGCACGCTGCGTGCGCTCGTCAAGGTGCTGAATCGCGCGGGCATCGACTATGCGGTGCTGGGCGGCGTGGAAACCGATACGGGCGACACTGCCCGCCGTCTCGGCGACGAAGCGACTTTCCAGCAGCTCGCGCACAAGCTGATCGGCACGCTCTCGCAGTACTCGTTCCGCAAGATCGTCACCGCGGACCCGCACGTGCTGCACAGCCTGCGCAACGAGTATCGCGCGCTGGGCGGTTTCTACGAGGTGCAGCATCACACGGCGCTGATCGAGCAACTGGTCGCGAGCGGGAAGCTCACGCCGCGTGCGGTGGCCGCGTTTGCGGATCGCAAGATCACGTATCACGACCCGTGCTATCTGGGCCGCTATAACGGTGAAACGGAGGCGCCGCGCCGCTTGCTGAAGACCATCGGAATCAAGGTCGTGGAGATGGAGCGCAATGGCATGCGCGGACGCTGCTGCGGCGGTGGCGGCGGGGCGCCCCTCACCGATATTCCGGGCAAGCGGCGCATTCCCGACATTCGTATCGACGACGCGAAAACCGTCGGCGCGGAGATCGTCGCGGTCGGCTGCCCGAATTGCACGGCGATGCTCGAAGGCGTTGTGGGGCCGCGTCCGGAAGTGCTGGACGTCGCCGAACTGGTTGCAGCGGCGCTGGAGTAACGCGATGAACTCTCTCAAACGAATCGACCCGCGCCGTCCGTTCACGATCACGGCAGACGGACTCAGGCGTATCACCCTCGGTGTGACGGGTGTGGCGGGCTCACTGGAATTCACGGCGCACGGCGCCTCGCATCGCGAACAGGCCAAACCGCGCCGCACCACGGCGGCGCCGCAGCGTGTGATGCTGGTGGCCGCCCACGCGGACCGTGGCGCGCTGGACGATCATGCGCGCCAGGTATTGGCCGGCGCCGCCCTGATTGCGGACGCAACGACCGAGGTGGTGTTGCTGGTCTTCGGCGAGTTCAGCGGCGACGCCGCAGCGCTCGGCGCCGACAAGCTGATCGAATTGCCGATGTTCGACCGCCGCACCTTCGCGCCGCTGGACGAATTGAATGCGCTGGCCGCGTGCGTCGCGGCTTACGCACCGGTGCATGTTTTTCTGCCCGATAACGCAACCGGCGACGGCGACCTTGGCCGCCGTTATGCAGCCGCGGCGAATGCGAGCGTGGCCACGCATGTCGTCGAGATCGACGCCGCGCATGTGGCGGCCTATGTTCAGGCGAATACAGCGTATGCCGCGCGTACGTTGCCCGAGGTAGTGCTGCTCGCGCCCAACGCGGTCGATCCGAAGCTGCCGTTCGTCGGCGCGGGCGACCGGGTCATGTGGCGCTTCGACGGCGACGCCGCGGCAGCGCAAGGCGCGGTGCGCGATCTCGGCATCGAGGAAATCGACGCCGCGCAACTGGCACTCGAAGAAGCGGATTTCATCGTTTCGGCGGGCAACGGCGTGCGCGACGTGCCGGCGTTCGAGCGTCTGGCGGCCACGCTGGGCGCGGCCATCGGCGCGAGCCGTGTGGCCGTGGACGACGGCAAGTTCACCCGCGACAAACAGATCGGCGCGACCGGCAAGACCGTCGAAGCGAGTGTGTATATCGCCTTCGGCATTTCCGGCGCGGTCCAGCATCTGCAAGGGATCAAGGACTGCCGGCATGTGATCGCGGTGAATCTCGACGCGAGTGCGCCGATCGCCAAGCGCGCGAACCTGACAGTGATCGCGGACGCGCAGGAAACCATCGCGGCGCTCAACGAAGCAGCGGCCGCGGCGCGCACTGCGCGCGGAACCGGTGCGGCGCTGCTGAATTCAACGGCTGTCACCGAAGGAGCGCTCGCATGAAGATTGCCGTCCTCGTTTCCGTGGGCCGTCATCCGGTGAGCGGCACGGCGCGCTACAGCCGCAACGATGCCGCCGCGCTGACCATGGCGCTCTCGCTCGCCCGAACGCACAACGCGACGCTCGACGTGCTGCATGCGGGCGATCCGTCGAACCCTGCGTTGAAGGAGTATCTGGCACTCGGCGCACGTTCGGTCGAAGTGCTTGAAATA
The DNA here is from genome assembly GCF_046028085.1 of Paraburkholderia sp. RL17-380-BIE-A. Lineage (NCBI taxonomy): Bacteria > Pseudomonadati > Pseudomonadota > Betaproteobacteria > Burkholderiales > Burkholderiaceae > Paraburkholderia > Paraburkholderia sp. RL17-380-BIE-A. The sequence goes on along the minus strand of NZ_JARESQ010000010.1, from coordinate 230,622 downwards.
GCCACGACACCTGAAACCCAGGCGGACGCAGCCGCTCCGCTAGCCGCGCGGCTGCGTGGCTACGACCTCGTTCTGACCGGCACGCGCGCTGAAGGCGCGTTCGACAGCGGCATGCTGCCGTATCGCGTCGCCAATGCGCTGGAGATTGCGCTGGTCGGCGCGGCAGTCGACGTGACGTTGCGCGACGGTTGTGCGGAAGTGCGCCAGTTCATGCCGAAGGGGTTGCGCCGCCGCGTGGAGGTGCGGTTGCCCGCGCTGATCGCCGTGCACCCGCTGGCCAACGCCGCTCCCACGTACGCCTACGCACGGTTGCGCGAAGGCACGATCCGCCCGGTCGCCACGCAAGCCGCCGGCAGCGCCGACGAGCTTGCCTGGGCTATCCGCCCGGCGGCCGCCAAACCGGTGCGGCTTGCCGCCGCCGAAAAGCGTTCCGGCCACGCCCGCATGCTGTCGGCCACGACGACCGAGAGCCGAGGCGGCAGCGTCGTAATTGAAGGGAGTTCCGTCGAAAAAGCACAAGTCATTCTCGCGTATTTGCGCGAGCATCAACTCGTGGATTACTGATTTCCGGTTCGGGCCCGCATGCGACCAGGAGGGCCTGGCGCAGCGCCAGACGTGACATGCAACGGAGCACACAATGAAAGTTTCGGCAGACGTTCGCGCAATGATCGAACGCCGTAAGAAGAATCACACGCTGGAAGCGCCTTTCTATACGAGCGAGAATATTTTCGCGCTCGACATGGATGCGATCTTCCGGCAACACTGGATTCAGGTCGCGGTGGAACCGGACGTGCCGGAACCGGGCGACTACATCACCGTGGAGATCGGCAACGATTCGATCCTGATCGTGCGCGACGACGATATGCAGGTGAGGGCGTTTCACAACGTCTGCCGCCATCGCGGCGCACGCCTGTGCAATACCGACAAAGGCTCGCTCGGCAATATCGTCTGCCCGTATCACAGCTGGACGTATAACCTGAACGGCGATCTGATGTTCGCCGAACACATGGGCGACCAGTTCGACCGCTGCAAACATAGCCTGAAGTCCGTGCATCTCGAGAATCTGGCCGGCCTGATTTTCATTTGCCTCGCGGATAACCCGCCAGCGGACTTCGCCGTGGTACGCGCGGCAATGGAGCCGTATCTGTTGCCGCACGATCTGGCCAACTGCAAGATCGCGGCCTCGATCGACATTGTCGAAGAGGGCAACTGGAAGCTCACGATGGAAAACAACCGCGAGTGCTATCACTGCGTCGCGAACCATCCCGAGTTGACCATTTCGCTGTACGAATACGGTTTCGGTTATCAGCGCACGCCGGCCAATGAAGAGGGCATGGCCGCGTTCGAAGAGACCGTGGCTCGCCGCACCGCGCAATGGGAAGCGATGCAGTTGCCTTCCGCGGAAATCGAACGGCTTGCCGATCTGGTCACCGGTTTTCGCACGCAACGCCTGCCGCTCGATCGAGACGGCGAATCGCAGACGCTCGACGCGAAAGTGGCCTCGAAGAAACTGCTCGGCGGCTTCGAGCAGGCCGATCTCGGCGGCCTGTCGTTCTGGACGCAGCCCAATTCGTGGCATCACTTCATGAGCGATCACATTGTCAGCTTCTCGGTGATTCCGCTCTCGGCGGGCAAGACGCTGGTGCGCACCAAGTGGCTCGTTCACAAGGATGCGCGCGAAGGCATCGATTACGACGTGAACAACCTCACGGCTGTGTGGCGCGCGACGAACGATCAGGATCGCGCACTCGTCGAATACTCGCAACGCGGCGCGACGAGCAGCGCTTATGAGCCGGGCCCGTATTCGCCGTTCACGGAAGGCCTCGTCGAGAAGTTCTGCGAGTGGTACATCGGCCGCCTGGCGGATTACAGCAATGCGCCCCAAACCCATGAAGCAGGCGAAACCACGCCGGCTTCGCACGGCGAAAAAGTCGTGTCTTTCATGCGCTGAGCGCGGCACCGCAACCAGGAGTCGGAGAAAACAATGATGCGCGATCAGGCGACGTTTCAGCTCAGCACCCAGCCGGCCGCGGACCACGCTGCCAGCCGGGTCACGCAGCCGCGTTTCTGGGAAGCGTTGCCGGCGCGCTGGAACAGCGACACCGACGACACGCTGGTGTGCTGCCAGGTTCGCCAGGAAACGCACGACGTAAAGAGCTTTTTCTTTCGCGCACCGTCCGGCCGGGCGTTCGTGTTCGAGCCGGGGCAGTTCATTACGCTGGAACTGGAGATAGACGGCGAGTCGATCAATCGCTGCTATACGATCTCTTCGCCGCCCACGCGTCCGCATACGATCTCGATCACGGTCAAGCGCGTGCCGGGCGGCAAGGTGTCGAACTGGCTGCATGACAATCTGCATGCGGGCGCCGAGGTTCGCGTGCTCGGGCCGGCGGGCGAATTCACCTGCGCGCGGCACCCGGCGCGTAAATTCCTGTTTTTATCGGCGGGCTCGGGTATTACGCCGCTGATGTCGATGAGCCGCGCGCATCATGAACTCGGTGAAGATAGCGACATCGTGTTCGTGCATAGCGCCCGCACACCGGACGACATTATCTTCGCGCGCGAACTCGACCTGATCGCGTCGAATCAGGCGCATTTCCGCACCGCGTTTGTTTGCGAACGGCTCGGCGCGCGCACGAACTGGCCAGGTGTGACCGGTTTTCTGACATTGCCGCTGCTCAAGCTCATCGCGCCGGACTTTCTGGAACGTGAGATCTTTACCTGCGGACCCGCGCCGTACATGCAAGCGGTGCGCAATCTGCTGGACGAGGGCGGTTTCGATCGCAGTCACTACCATGAGGAAAGTTTCTCGTTCGAGACCGTGGGCGAAGTGGCCGCGCAGTTGACCACCGCTCACGTGGCGGACGCGTTGCTGAACGCGAGCGCGCCGGTCACGGCCGAGAGCTTTATCGAGGCGCGCGAACAGGCGCCGGGCTTCACGCCTGCGCTCGCACCGGCGCCCGCTTCCGTCGAAACGGAAACCCGCTTCAAGGTGAGCTTCGCCAAAAGCAATCGCGAGATCGAATGCGGCAGTGGCCAGCACGTGCTCGACGCTGCGAAGAAAGCGGGCGTGCGGCTGCCCGCGTCGTGTACTCAGGGTATGTGCGGCACCTGCAAGGTCAAGCTGGTGTCGGGGGAAGTCGCGATGAAACACGCAGGCGGCATTCGCCAGCGTGAGATCGATCAGGGCATGGTGCTGTTGTGCTGCAGCAAGCCGTTGACCGATCTGGTCGTGGATAAGTAAGACGAGAAGGACGGCCCCCAGTGGCCGAAGTCGCGTGCGGACAACTGGATGTCGGAAAACAACGCTACCTGGCAATTCTGGCTGGCGATTCTAAATGCTCATTGGGTTGTTGTGACGGCAAACGGGAGAACGGCGATGAGACTGATCAAAAAGATATTCGTGTTGAGCGCATTGAGCGCGGCGCTGACGGCAAGCAGCGTGAGTGTGTCGGCCGATACCAAGCCGACTATCAAGATCGGTTACGTGGAAGGCTGGGACGACAGTGTCGCGACCTCGAACGTGGCCGCGCGCGTGATCGAAAAGCGTCTGGGCTACCAGGTGCAACTCGTGCCGGTCGCAGCCGGCGTGATGTGGCAAGGCGTGGCGCGCGGTGACCTGGATGCGACGCTGTCCGCGTGGCTGCCGGTCACGCACGGCGCGTACTGGAACAACTTCAAGGACAAGGTGGTCGACCTCGGTCCGAACTTCAACGATGCGAAGATCGGCCTGATCGTGCCAGAAAACGCCGACGTGAAGAGCGTGGGCGATCTGGAGGCGAAGAAGACGGAGTTCGGCTCCCGCATCGTTGGGATCGACGCCGGCGCGGGCGTGATGCAGAAAACCAGCGAGGCGATCAAGGCCTACGGACTCGATTACACGCTGATGCCGAGCTCGGGCAGCGCGATGACCGCCGAACTGGCGCGCTCGGAAGCGGCGAGCAAGCCGATTATCGTGACGGGCTGGAAGCCGCACTGGATGTTCGCGAAGTACAAGCTCAAATTCCTCGAAGATCCCAAGAAGGTGTTCGGCGAAGCGGAGCACGTGGATAGCGTCGTGAATCCTGACCTCGAGAAGAAGGCGCCGACGGTTGTCGCGTTCCTCAAGAAGTTCCAATGGAAGCCGGGTGAGATCGACAGCGTGATGCTGGCCACGCAAAACGGCGAGAAGCCGACTGCTGCCGCGGATGCGTGGATCAGCGCACACGGTGATCGCGTGGATAGCTGGGTGAAGTGATTACGCGCTTAGTGTGAACGTGTTGCCGCTTCGGTGAAGCGGCAGCTTTCAGAGAGACGCCGCTTTCAGCGGCGTTTTCGTTTATTGCAGCACAACGGTCCGATCGCCGTTGATAAACACCCGCCGCTCGATAAACGCCTTGACGGCCCGCGCCAGCGTAATACATTCGACGTCGCGCCCGGTGGCAAGCAGACGCTCCGGGCTATACGAATGATCGACGCGCTCCACCACCTGTTCGATGATCGGACCTTCGTCGAGATCGTCAGTGACGAAGTGCGCGGTGGCGCCGATCAGTTTGACGCCGCGCGCATGCGCCTGGTGATACGGTTTCGCACCCTTGAAGCCGGGCAGGAAAGAATGGTGGATATTGATCGCGCGTGCCGCGAGCGCACGGCTCGTTTCCCCGGACAGAATCTGCATATAGCGCGCGAGAATCATCAACTCCGCGCCCGATGTCTCGAACAGATCGAGCAGGCGCGCTTCCTGTTGCGGCTTCGTATCGGCGGTGATCGGCAGATGGTGGAAGGGCAGGCCATGCTGCTGCGCCAAGGGTTCGAGATCGCGATGATTCGAACCGATGCCGACAATGTCCATTTTTAGCTCGCCCATGCGCCAGCGGAACAGCAGATCGGCGAGACAGTGTTCGAGTTTCGACACCATGATCAGGACTTTCGGCCGTGTGCCGACGTCGTGCATGGCCCATGTCATGCGGAAGCGCTCGGCGATCGGCTCGAATTCGCGCTTGAGGCCCGCGGCATGCAGCGTCTCGCTGCTGTCCACGCCGTGGAACACGCAGCGCACGAAAAAGCGTTCACTCAGGTCGTCGTCGAAAACGGTCAGTTCGTCGATATAGCAATGATGCCGGTCGAGAAAGCCGACAACGGCGGCGACCTGGCCCGCCGCGCTCGGACACGCGACGGTGAGAACCAGTTGATCGGGGCGGGAATCGGCGGACATGCGCTCTCCACTTGGATGATAGGGCGATGCCGCGGGGCGCGGCATGCATCATCGCAGTAGATCAAATCAGGCGCATGCGCGGATAGAAGCTAAACGCCGTCGCGCTGGAACGGGAGCGCCAGATTCGGGGGCGGTGCTCAGTCGGCGTCGAGTCCGCATTCGCCGAGCAGCCATTGGCGAAAGGCGCTAACAGCGGGCGTCGCCGCGCGCTGCGTGACGAGCAGATAGCCGCGCTCGGTGACGACCGGCGGCTCGAACAGTTCGACGAGTTGCCCCGTTGCAAGCAGTTCGTCGACGAGCGGCGCCCAGCCGAGCGCGACGCCCTGGCCCATGATCGCCGCATGGGCCACGAGCGTAAAACTGTTGAACGTGATGCCGCGATGCGCGGGCGGCGCATCCAGCGCGTGCGCGGCGAACCAGTCGGTCCAGGACAGCCAGCGCGCCGGCTGGGTCGGTTCGAGATGCAGCAACGGGAGGTGCAGCAGCTCGGACGGCGTACGCAGCGACGGGTGTGCCGCGGCAAAGGCGGGGCTGCACACCGGCGTGACGCGCTCGGGAAACAGTTTGACCACGCCGCGCGCGCTCCAGTCGGCGTGTTCGTCGCCGAATGCAATGGCAATGTCCGCCTGATCGTGCGAAGGATCGAACACGTTCTGAGAGGTGATGATCTTCACGTCGACGTCCGGCATCAGCGCCTTGAACTGCGATAAACGCGGCATCAGCCAATAGGTGGCGAAGCCGAAATCGGTGGAGAGCGTGAGGGTTTGCGGCATACGCCGCGCGCGGATTTCGCTGGTGGCGAGGCGAATCGTGTCGAGCGCGTGGCGCACCGCTTCGAACAACCGCTCACCGTCTTCCGTGAGCGTAACGCCGCGATGGCCGCGCTCGAAGAGCGGGGTGCCCAGCGCTTCTTCAAGCTGCACGACGCGCTGGCTGACAGCCGGCTGTGTCGAACCCATCTCGCGCGCGGCAGCCGTGAAGCTGGCCAGACGCGCCGCGGATTCGAACATGGCCAGCGCCTGCATTGGCGGCAAGCGATCCTGCCTCGGCATAACGACCCCTTATAGGCACATAACGATTTGCCGTCTTCACAGTCGTGAATTGGACGGCAATAGTGGTGCGCATGGCGGGCCCGGCATCGGGCCGCCCGTTTGCCGTTGCAACAACGGCGGCATTTGCACCGACACTTGTGATTCTATTCGAGGCACGCCCCCATGCTTGAGAGCAAAAAGAATATCCTCATTCTGATGGCTGACCAGATGACGCCGTTCGCGTTGGCCGCATACGGACACCGTCTGACCAGGACCCCCAATCTCGACCGGCTCGCCAAGCAAGGCGTGGTATTCGAATCCGCCTATTGCGCGAGTCCGCTATGTGCGCCATCGCGGTTTTCCTTCCTGTCGGGCAAGCTGCCGTCGGCAATCGGCGCCTATGACAATGCAGCGGAATTTCCGTCGCAAACGCTGACGTTCGCGCACTATCTTCGCGCCGAAGGATATCGCACCATTCTGTCCGGCAAGATGCATTTCTGCGGCGCCGATCAGTTGCATGGCTTCGAAGAGCGGCTCACCACCGACATCTATCCTGCCGACTTTGGCTGGACGCCCGACTGGGCGCATTTCGAAGCGCGCCCCACGTGGTATCACAACATGAGCTCCGTGATCGATGCGGGCCCGTGCGTGCGCACCAACCAACTCGATTTCGATGACGAAGTCACGTTCACCACGCGCCAGAAACTCTTCGACATCGCACGCGAACGTCATGCCGGAAAAGATGCAAGACCATTCTGCATGGTCGCCTCGCTAACCCATCCGCACGACCCGTATGCGATTCCAAAAAAGTACTGGGACCTGTATCGCGACGAAGACATCGACATGCCCGCGTTTCGCGATTCAATCGAAGACGCCGATCCGCATTCGAAGCGCCTGCGCCATGTATGCGAAACCGACCGCACGCCGCCCACGGATCAACAGATCCGCAATGCGCGCCGTGCCTACTACGGCGCAATCTCCTACGTCGACGACCAGTTCGGCGCGATCCTCGAAGCGCTCGAACAGTCGGGACTCGCGAAAGACACGATGATCGTCGTAACCTCCGACCACGGTGAGATGCTCGGCGAGCGCGGCCTCTGGTACAAGATGACCTTCTTCGAAGGTGGCTGCCGCGTTCCGCTGATCGTGCACGCGCCGCAGCAATTCGACGCGCATCGCGTGCGGGCATCCGTTTCGCATCTCGATCTGCTGCCCACGCTGGTCGAACTGGCGCGCGGCGAATCGCCGGCCATGTGGCCCGATTCGCTCGATGGACAGAGCCTCGTGCCGCATCTGCAGGGCCGCCAAGATGGTCACGATGAAGCCATTGGCGAATATCTGGCGGAAGGTGCGATTGCGCCGATCGTGATGGTGCGGCGCGGCCGCTTCAAGTTCATTCATACGCCGGCGGATCCCGATCAACTTTACGACGTCGCAGCGGACCCGCTGGAGCGGGAGAATCTTGCCGCGCGCAGCGAATACGCGGCACAGGTCGCGGCTTTGCGTGAGGAGATCGCGCAACGCTGGGATCTCGCCGCGCTGCACAACGAAGTGTTGCAAAGCCAGCGGCGACGTCATTTCCATTTCGCATCCACGACACAGGGCACGGTCGCGTCGTGGGACTGGCAGCCGCATGTCGATGCGAGTCAGCGCTATATGCGCAATCACATCGATCTGGATACGCTCGAAGCGATGGCGCGTTTTCCCGCCGTCGTGCGTTGATTCCCACTCTGCTAACGATCCACCCCACCTCACGAACAGGAAGCCGACACAATGAAAAAGCTCTTCAAACAGGCGGTAACCGGCGTTGCGCTGCTTTGCGCGTCGGCCACATTCGCGTTGGCCGCCGAGCCGCAGTCGTGCACGCAAGTCAACATGGCGGGGCCCGGATGGACCGACATCGACGCCACCAATGCGATCACCGGCGTACTGTTGAAGGCGCTGGGCTATAAGCAGAGCGTGGCGAACCTGTCGGTGCCGATCACGTATCAGGGCTTGAAGAAAGGGCAGATCGACGTGTTTCTCGGCAACTGGATGCCCGCGCAGGCGCCGGTCGTCAAACCGTTCGAGGAAGAAAAGTCGATCGAGGTCGTGCATCCGAATCTGAGCAACGCCAAGTTCACGCTGGCCGTACCCGATTATGTGGCGGCGGCCGGCATCCATTCTTTCGCGGATCTGGCAAAGAACGCCGACAAGTTCGATAGCAAGATCTATGGCATCGAACCTGGCGCACCGGCCAATCAGAACATCAAGAAGATGGTCGACGACAAGGCGTTCGGACTCGGCAACTGGAAGCTCGTCGAGTCGAGCGAGACCGGCATGCTCACGCAGGTGGAGCGGGCGGTGCGCGAGAAGAAATGGATTGTCTTTCTCGCGTGGGAACCGCACTTGATGAACACGAGGTTCAAGCTCACTTACCTTGATGGCGGCGACAGGTACTTCGGGCCCAACTACGGCGGCGCCACGGTCAATACGGTGGCGCGCAGCGGCTATGCCGAGCAGTGTCCGAACGTCGGCAAGCTGTTCAGGCAACTCACCTTCAATGTCGATCTGGAAAACGGCGTGATCACCGAAGTACTGGAAAAGAAGACCCCTGTGAACGCTGCCGCGACCGAAGCGCTCAAGCGTCACCCCGAATTGTTGAAGTCGTGGCTCGACGGCGTGAACACGGCGAGCGGCGCCAATGGTTTGCAAGCCGTGCAAACGGCGCTCGGCATGAAATAACAGCGCATTCCTAACCATGAAGTCGCCAGGCGACAGATTTATGTCGCTTCCGGTCGAATCCTCCTAAATCTGGACTCGTATTCTTGATCCGGCGATGTGAATGTGACTGGTCATTACATGCATCGCAGATAGCTTCAATCCGTTTTACTCGGTCTCAGCCGGTTTCGAACTGCCCGTCATGCGAGAAGCGCCGCGCGCTGGTCAACAGCGCGCAGCAGGGATCGCTTTATCCAACGAAATACGCAGGCAAAGAGCAGGGGAGAATTAGATGAAGAAGAGCAATGCCGTCAGCCTTTCGGGACTCGCTATCGCGGCAAGCGCTATCTGTGCGCCGATGGCCGCCCATGCGCAAAGCAGCGTCACACTGTACGGCATTCTGGATGCCGGCATCACCTACGTGAACAATGCCGGTGGCGCCAACCAGTTCAAATTCGACGACGGTATTTCGTACGGTAACCGGATCGGTTTCAAGGGCGTCGAAGATCTCGGCGGCGGCTTGCAGGCGGTGTTCGTACTGGAGTCGGGTTTTCACGTGGGCAACGGGCAACTCGGATTCGGCGGCGCGTTGTTCGGCCGCCAGGCATACGTCGGCCTGAAGAGCAACTGGGGTACGCTCTCGCTCGGTAATCAGCTCGATATGACCGAGGAGTTTGTCTACCTCTATAACATTTCGTCGTGGGCGAGCGGTTATGCGATCCATCAGGGCGACTTCGACCGGATGAACGGCGACCGGCTGCCGAATTCGGTCAAGTTTCTCTCCAACGACTACGCAGGCTTCTCGTTCGGCGGCATGTATTCGTTCGGCAATACCGCGGGCGACTTTCACAACAAGAGCGCATGGAGCGTGGGTGCGCGTTACGAGCACAGCGACTTCAACATGGGCGCGGCCTATACGCAGTTGAACAATCCGTACGGCATCTACGCATTCGACCCGTACGCGATGATCGGCACGCGCACGTTCCTCGGCAAGCCGACCGTGTCCGTCGATCCCGCGACCGGTGCGGTAACGGACCTGTACAGCTCGTCGGCGTTTCCGGTCGACAAGCAAGGGGCGTTTGCCGTGGGTGCGGCCTATACGATCGGCAAGGTCATGCTGAGCGGCGACTTCACTTACACCACGATCAAGGGGCTCGGCGAGACCTCGCATATGCAGGTCTATGAGGTCGGCGCTTCTTATACGTTCACTCCGGCGTTGATGCTGTACGGCGGTTATCAACACACACGGTTCGAAGGCAACCACTGGAACCAGGGCTCGCTCGGCCTGCATTACCTGTTGTCCAAGCGCACGGACGTCTATATTTCCGGCGACTATCTGCGTGCGTCGGATGGCGTGAACGCGGTGATCGGCTATAGCTTCACGCCGTCTTCGTCGAACACGCAGAGCGACGTGCGGATCGGCATGCGTCATTCGTTCTGACCGGTGGCAAAGGGCGGCTTTCCGTGTGTCACGGGAACCGCCCGCGCCATTACGATGGCCGTTCGAGCTGTTTCTTGAACGTTTCGATCAGCGCCCGCACTTTGGCCGGCGGATGGCTGGTGGGCGGAAACACCGCCTGAATGCTAGCAGGCTCGGTCGCCCATTCGGGCAACAGGCGGATCAACCGGCCCGCGGCGACATCGGCGTCGATCGAAAAATCGGTCAACAGGCCGAATCCGCCGCCGGCAAGCGTCGCCGAGCGGCAAGCGTTGGCCGTGTTCACAAGAAACGCGTTTTCGCAGCGCACGCTTTCGGCGTCACCGTCGTCTGTGCTCTTGCCATTGCTGCGCCGCAGCTCGAGCGTCAATGGATGCGGCAAGACCGTCAACGCGCAGTAGGGCATCGCCGACAGCTCAGCGGGCGTTTGCGGCTCTCCCCATATTTCGACGAACTCCGGACTCGCGACGATCCACTTGACGAAGCTGCCGAGCTTCACCGCCCGGTAATTGGAGTCGGCCAGCCGGCCGAGGCGGATTGCCACGTCGATGCCGTCCGCGATGAGATCCACATATTGGTCGGTGCACAGCAATTCGACATTGAGCTGCGGATTCGCGCGGCGCAGTTCGACGAGCGCCGGCGCGACGGCAAGCGAGCCGTAGTCGATCGGTGAGCTCACGCGCAAGGTGCCGCGCACAGGCGCCGATTCTCCGCCGATCGCCGTCAGTGCTTCTTCCGTGGCGCGCAGGATCTTCACGCTGGCGTCGTAAAACGCGCGGCCCGCTTCCGTCAAGCCTAGCCGCCGCGTCGTGCGGACCAGCAGGCTCGCGCCCACCTCGGCCTCGAGCCGCTGCATGTGCGTGCTGACCATGGTTTTGGCGAGGCCCAGACGCGCTGCCGCGGCGGTCAGCGAGCCGGCCTCGACGACCGCGACGAAGATCGCCAGGCGGTTCAGGTTTACGTCGCGTACGTCGGCCATGGTGGATTGTCCATCTTCGATTGACTGTGTTTCCCGGATTATCGGGCTTCTGCAAAGGCGCTCGTGCGCATTATGCTCGTTCCATCCCTTCCTGCTCGATGGAGCCTGTTATGCCCGCTGCGCGACCCGCCCAACCGATCCGCCTGTATACAACGCTGCTTTCCGGCCACGGCCATCGGGTGAAGCTCTTTCTGACCCTGCTCGACCTGCCGTTCGAAGTGGTCGAACTGGACATGAAAGCCGGTGATAACCGCAAGCCCGCGTATCTGGCGCTCAACCCGTTGGGGCAGGTGCCGACGATCCAGGACGGCGAGCTCACGCTGTTCGATTCGAGCGCGATTCTCGTGTATCTGGCAAAGCGTTACGGCGACGCCTCGTGGCTGCCGGAAGACCCGCTCGGCGCGGCCACCGTACAGCGCTGGCTGTCGCTCGCCGCCGGCCAGATCGCTTACGGGCCATGTGCCGCGCGGCTCGTTACCGTGTTCGGCGCGCCGCTCGATCATGAGAGCGCGAAGAAAATTGCCGTGAAGCTGTTCAACGTGCTCGAAAGCGAACTAGCGGACAAGGCGTTCGCCGCGGGCAATCAGGTGACGATTGCCGACATTGCCGCGCACACTTATATCGCACATGCACCGGAAGGCGGCGTGTCGCTCGAACCGTACCCGAACATTCGTGCGTGGTTGCGCCGCGTCGAAGCGTTGCCGCGGTTTGTCGCCATGCCGTCGACGAAGGCCGGACTGCTCGCCGGATGAGCGGCTGATTTTTGACGTCAACGGAGTCCGATGATGTCCACGTTTATTCCTCTGAATAGTTGGGGCGCCGACGCCTCGCCGTTTCACACAGCCGAACTCGCCGCCCAGCAGCGTGCGGGGGTGACAAGCCAGGCGGATGCGTCGGGCCGCCGCGGCATTCGCCGCTCCATGCCGGACCAGCACCGCCAGTTCTTCGCCGAACAGCCGTTCATGGTGTTCGGCGGTGTCGACGCCCACGGCCAGCCATGGGCGACGGTGCGCGCGGGCGCGCCGGGTTTCGTAAGCTCGCCGGATGCGCGGACGCTGCGGATCGAAGGCGGTGTGCTGGCCGGTGATCCACTTGCGGACCGCTGGCAGAAGGGTGCCATGATCGGCGGCCTTGGACTGCAGCCGAAGACCCGGCGCCGCAACCGGATCAACGGCGTGGTGACATCGGTGGACGGAGCCGCGCTGACCGTCGAGGTTCGCCAGAGCTTCGGCAACTGCGCGAAGTACATTCAGAGCCGTGTGCCGAGCTGGGTGGAGCAGGGCGTGTCCGGGCCTTCGGTGCCGCCGGAAATAGCAACGCAACTCAGCGACGCCGACCGTGAGCTGCTGGCGGGAGCGGACACGTTTTTCATCGCGAGCGCGAATCTCGAAGAGAACGCGGGTCTCGCTCGCGGCGTCGACGTGTCGCATCGCGGCGGGCCGCCGGGGTTCGTCCGTATCAAGGATGAGCACACGCTGACCACGCCCGACTACAGCGGCAACAACTTCTTCAATACGATCGGCAACCTGATCCACGATCCACGCGCGGGGTTGCTGTTCATCGACTTCGCGACCGGCGATCTGGTGTATGTCGCCGCAGTTGCGGAAATCGTCTGGGACGGCGCGGAGCTGGCGGCGTTCGAAGGCGCGCAACGGCTCGTACGTTTTCACGTGCGGGAAGTGCGGCGCAGCCGGGGCGCATTGCCGTTTCGCTGGTCCGATGTGGAGTTTGCGCCGCAGTTTGCGGCGGCAGTGCGTAAGCCGGTTGCTGCGTCGCCCTGGCACAAGCTGACGGTTGCGACAGTGGCCGACGAGACACCGTCGATTCGTTCCTTCTACTTCGAATCGATCGACGGCACACCGCTGCCGCCGTACAAAGCGGGGCAGTTTTTGCCGATCCGCCTGCCTGTGCCGGGTCTCGACACACCGCTGCTGCGAACCTACACGCTTTCCGATGCGCACCATCCGTTGCGGTATCGAATCAGCGTGAAGCGCGAAGGGGTTGCCTCGAACTGGTTGCACGAGCATCTGGTTGCCGGCATGCAGATCGAAGCGATGAAGCCGCGCGGCACCTTCACCTATGCAGAAGAGAGCCCGCGGCCCGCTGTTTTTATCTCGGCGGGTATCGGCATCACACCGATGATGGCCATGCTCCGGCATGCGTCGGCCGCGTCGCGCGACGACGGCGCGAAAGCGAGGCGACTCTTCTTCTTTCACGGTGCGCGCAGTGATCGTGAACGACCTTTCAGTGCGGATCTGAAGGAGATCGCGGCGCGTAATCCGGCAGTTTCCCTGCATCTCTTCGATAGCGCCGCATCTGTGCCGACTGACGGCGTATCGCCCGGACGGATCGGCATCGACGCGCTGAAACGCGCGCTGCCCTTCGACGACTACGACTTCTATCTATGCGGGCCCGAGCAGTTCATGCAGGACCTGTATGAAGGGCTGCGTGGACTGAACGTCGCGGATGAACGGATTCGCTTCGAAGCGTTCGGCCCGGCGACCGTGAAGCGCACGCGCGCCAGCGAGGGGACGAAGGCACAGGAAGCGCCGGCGCAAGGCACTGACGGTGTGCAGGTGAGCTTTGCGCGTTCGGCGCGTACGATTCAATGGCTGCCGCGCGACGGCAGCTTGCTGGAGCTTGCCGAGGCGCACGGCATCAACGCGCCGTCGAGTTGCCGCTCGGGTATGTGCGGTACATGTTCGACGCGTGTGTTGGCGGGAAAGGTTGAGTATGACGGCGAAGTGGAGGCGCAGATCGAGCCCGGTGCTGCGCTGATTTGCATGGCGCATCCGGTTGCCGGCGATCCCGGTGTGCAAGCTGGTGTAACGCTGGACTTGTGATCAGTGAACGATAGCGCCGGCCGATGTCACGCGGGCGGCGTCGTCAATGGGTCGACTCGTGAACGTCGGCGCCTGACAGGCAGCGCAGTGCCCGATCGCCATCGCTGCGCGCTGCTTCCTCAATCGGAAAGGTTTCCTTGCTGAACGCCACCACCTTGAATCCGGATCCCGCCGCGCGCGGCGTGGTGATGCCCCAATGCCAGCCGCCGTCCTGCTCGAAGACATGCAGAACAGCCGTGTTTGGTGCGTGTAAAGCCTCATGAGTCGTCATGGCACATTCCTCCGTCGCAACATGACCGTGAGTGCGAATTGCAGACTTCTACGCTGAGTTTAGTGCATTTTGCTGCACCGCAATATTTTAGTTTGTTGTAGAAATGCTGAATTAGTATGCGGACCCGCGGCCAGCGCGGGGTGCGTGCACCAAAGCACACCAGCGCGAGTCGCACGCGGGATCGCGATGACATAGCGATGGGCATGGTTCGGCGTCTGCCATACATGTGCGAGGAAAGTGGAAAACAGATCGGGCCGGCTCGCTGGAAAGCGAGTACCGGCCCGTGTTTACCGCGCTAATTGCCTGGTGCCAGGCGGAAGCGGTGAGTCGTCAGAAATCGAGTCCCGGGGCGCCCGCGCCAGGACCGCCTGGCTGACCCGCGGCCGGCGCATCCTTCGGAGCTTCGTGAACGGTGGCGTCGGTGGTCAGCAGCAGCCCGGCTACCGAAGCCGCGTTCTGCAGCGCGGTGCGTGTGACCTTGGTCGGATCCAGCACGCCCGATTCGACCAGATCGCCATATTCGCCGGTCTGCGCGTTGTAACCGAAATTGCCCGTGCCCTCAGCGACCTTCGCAACCACCACGCTCGCTTCCTCGCCCGCATTCGTGACAATCTGGCGCAACGGTTCTTCGAGCGCGCGTAGCACGATCTTGATGCCTGCATCCTGATCGGCATTCACGCCCCTGAGCCCGCTGATCGCCTGCTTCACGCGAATCAGCGCGACGCCGCCGCCCGGCACGATGCCTTCTTCAACGGCTGCGCGCGTTGCATGCAGTGCGTCGTCGACACGGTCTTTCTTTTCCTTGACCTCGATTTCGGTTGCGCCGCCCACCTTGATCACCGCCACGCCACCCGCCAGCTTCGCGACGCGTTCCTGAAGTTTTTCGCGGTCGTAGTCGGAAGTCGCTTCCTCGATCTGCACGCGAATCTGCTTCACGCGCGCTTCGATATTCTTGCTGTCGCCCGCGCCGTCGATGACCGTGGTGTTCTCCTTGCCGACTTCGATGCGCTTGGCCTGACCCAGTTCGGCGAGCGTCGCCTTATCGAGTGTCAGGCCAGTTTCTTCAGCGATCACTTGCCCGCCGGTGAGGATCGCAATGTCTTCGAGCAGCGCCTTGCGACGATCGCCGAAGCCGGGCGCCTTCACCGCGACGGTCTTCAGAATGCCGCGAATGTTGTTGACCACCAGCGTGGCGAGCGCCTCGCCTTCCACGTCTTCCGCAATGATCAGCAGCGGGCGGCCGGCTTTCGCGACCTGTTCCAGGATCGGCAGCAGATCACGAATGTTCGACACCTTCTTGTCGTGCAGCAGCACGAACGGGTTGTCGAGTACCGCAACCTGTTTATCCTGATCGTTGATGAAATACGGCGACAGGTAGCCACGATCGAATTGCAGACCTTCCACCACGTCGAGTTCGTCGTCGAGCGACTTGCCGTCTTCCACGGTGATGACGCCTTCCTTGCCGACGCGGTCGATCGCTTCCGCGATACGCTGACCGATCGACTCTTCGCCGTTGGCCGAAATCGTCGCGACCTGCGCGATTTCCTTGCTGGTCGTGGTCGGTTTGCTGATCTTTTTCAGTTCATCGATTGCGGCGACCACGGCCTTGTCGATACCGCGCTTCAGATCCAGCGGGTTGAGGCCCGCCGCCACGTATTTCTGACCTTCGCGCACGATGGCTTGCGCGAGCACAGTCGCCGTCGTGGTGCCGTCGCCCGCCGCGTCACTGGTGCGCGAAGCGACTTCTTTGACAAGCTGCGCGCCGATATTTTGCACGCGGTCCGACAATTCGATTTCCTTCGCGACCGACACACCGTCCTTGGTGACGATCGGTGCGCCGAAGCTGCGTTCGAGCACCACATTGCGGCCTTTCGGACCCAGCGTGACCTTGACCGCATTGGCGAGAATATTGACACCTTCGACCAGCCTCGAGCGGGCGACGTCGCTGAAAATGATTTCTTTTGCTGCCATGGTTAGACGCTCCCTTCGTTATTGAGTGACGACTGCGACGACATCTTCTTCGCGCAGCACGAGCAGTTCATTACCGTCGACCTTGACCGACTGCCCGGCATATTTGCCGAACAGCACGCGCTCGCCGACTTTCAGATCGGGTTCGATGCGTTTGCCGTCGCTATCGCGCTTGCCCGGTCCGATGGCGATCACTTCGCCCTGATCGGGTTTTTCCGCGGCGCTTTCCGGAATGACAATGCCTGAAGCGGTTTTGGTTTCCTGGTCGAGACGCTTGACGATCAGGCGGTCATGCAAGGGACGTAGGCTCATGGTTCCATTTCCACGGTTGAATTCTGGCACTCGTCGTTGGTGAGTGCTGACCGGGATCGAGTATAGAAATGCGGCGCCCGTTGCTCCAATAACGGATTCATCAATCCTTATCCGCAATTCGCATTTCACAATCGCGCATATTCATAGCTTGATTCGCTGGTTTTGTGCGGAGAGCCGCGTCCCTATACTGATTCGTCACAGCGGCATGTCTTATTGGCGCGCCGGTCCATCTTCCCAACTCAAACAGTCGGATCGAATGCGATCCGTGCGCTTTTACAAGGAATCAAGGCATGCAGGTCTCTCAGGACACCACGGCGCGTGCGAGGCTCGACGCGGCACTCTCCGGGTTGCCCGCGCTGGCTCAGGCGATTGGCGAAGACGCCGCGCAACGTGAGGTGCGGCGCGAGTTGCCATTCGACGGCTTCAGGCTGTTTCGCGAATCCGGCCTGGGGGTGCTCCGTTTTCCGGTCGAGTGGGGCGGTTTGGGCGGAACGTTGGAAGACCTCTTCGAGGTGATCGCCACGTTGGGCGCGCATGAATCGAATGTCGCGCACGCACTGCGGATTCACTTCGACCAGACCGAGCAACTGCTGCTGTCGCCGCGTTCCGCCTTCAACGAGACGCAGATCGAGCGCATACGGCAAGGGGCGATCTTTGGCGGTGCGTCCACGGAACTGGGGACGGCGAGGCCGGGCGAAATCGTGACGAAGCTGGTGCGCGACGGCGAGCACTTTCGTGTGACAGGCAGAAAGTACTACTCGATCGGCACCGCGTTCGCCGACTATGCGCGGATCAACGTGCAGAACGAGAACGACGAAAAAGTGTCGATCGTGATTCCCGTGTCGCGTGAAGGATTGCAGGTACTCGACGACTGGGACGGCATGGGGCAACGCATGACGGCGAGCGGCAGCCTCGTGCTCGACAACGTGCAGGTTTTCTCTCACGAGATAGCGACACGCGGCTATACGACGCTCGCCGGCCGGCATGGCAGCGCCGTGCGACAGCTGCATCTGGTGACGGTCGCGGCGGGTATCGTGCGAAACATTCTCGCGGACGCACGGCGCTACGTGACGCAATACGGCCGGCCGGTGCTGCATAGTCCGGCGCCCTCGGCGCGCGAGGATGGGTTCGTGCAGCAGGTGGTGGGAGACCTCGCGGCGCACAGCCTCTCGATCGATGCACTGGTCGCGGCGAACGCACGCACGCTCGACCGCTCGGCGAATGCGATCCACAGCGGCGCGGCGAATGCGGAGGAGCTGGTGCTGGAAGGCGCACTGGCCACTGCCAAAACCCAGCTCGTGGTGAGCAAGCTGGCGCTTTATGCGGGCGAGCGTCTGTTCGAGATTGGCGGCGCATCGGCCACAGGCCGCGCGCACAATTTCGACCGTCATTGGCGCAATCTGCGCACCATTTTCAGTCACAACCCTCTGCTGCACAAAGCGCGCGTGATCGGCGACTACGAGTTGAACGGCGTGACTACGCATCTGACCGAAGGACGCGTGTTCTAACGGATTGCCATCCATTCACCACCTTTCGAGCATTGCACACTATGAGCCGAGATTTGCTGTTACTACTGGAGCCGGGCTTTACGGATCCGAATCATCCGGGGGAGCGTTTTATCTGCCCGGACGGAGCGCCCATTGAAGGTTTGCTGGCGAGCGATCCCGCGCGCAACGCCCACCTCGACATTCGCCGCCTGCCGTTTCCGCGTCCGCGCGCCGAGGTGATCGAGGCGCTGGACGCTGAGCACCAAAGTCTGCCGGTACTGATTCTCGGTGACGAGCAGCCCGCGCCCGCCGATGCCCGGACGTTGGGCAGCAAGCGCTTCGTGACGGACACGCGCCGCATTCTCGATCTACTCGCGCAGCGTCACGGTTTCCCCAAAGTGCATTGACGAAGCTGAAGCGGGGTGTATGCCGGGGTAAATGTCGTTGGCGTGTTTCGATGTGACAATGGCATTCACCCCGAGCCGTTGCTCGACCGGGGCCTGTTGCTTCGCTCTAGAACAGATGCTTGACACCCGCCGAGACGGCCACCTGGTTGCTGGTGGTGGACGGTGTCAGATAGCCGATTGCCGCGACCGCCGGCCGTCCCAATGAATCGGTGCCGTTCGCGTGTTGATAAGCGCCGGTCACGTAAATGTCGGTTGCCTTGGAAAGCGAGTACGCCGCACCAAGGTTCAACTGCTCGTATTTGGCGCTCTCTTTTCCGCTCACGCTGCCGCCCTCCGTATAGTCGAACGACGTGCCGAATCGAAGAAACGGCGTGGCCTGATAGCGCAGGCTCGCACTGACGGTGCTCAGCCTCGTCGAACCGCTATAGTGCAGCGTATTCAGCGAAGAGTTCGAGCCCAGCCCACGGAATTGGGTGGTCGAGTAGGCCGCACCGACAATCGCTCCGCCTGCCGTGTAGGTTGCCGCCACGGAAATCGTCTGCTGCGTGTTTGCCGATGCGAAGCCGGCGATCGCCGGATTGGACTCGGCGGTCGTTGCCGAACCCGCGGATCCAAGGTTGTTTCCCGTGGCGCTTGCATTCGCATTGGTGCCGTAAAGCGACGTGTTCGGATTGCGCGCATTGACGATCGACGCGGCAATGGCGAACGCGCCGCCCGTATAGCTGGCGCCGGTGGACCACAGTTGATTCTGCGTGACATTCCCGGCCACGCCACCCAAGCTGTATAGCGCGCCGAAGCGGAAGCCGTTGAACGAATCCGAGAGGTACTTCAGCGAATTGTTGATGCGGTGAGTGAAGTTCAGATTGTCGTAGTCCGCCGGATGAATCGCGAGGTTGCCCCAATACCAGCCGTGGATCAGTGGCGACACGAACTCCACCGAGGTATCGCCCCGGCGTCCTAACGTGAACGTGCCGTAGCGGCCACCATTCAGACCGACCCACGCCTGGCGTCCGAACTCCGTGCCGCCTTGACCAATTGCGCCGTTGTTCACGCTGAAGCCATTTTCAAGCTGGAACAGCGCCTTCAATCCACCGCCCAGATCTTCCACGCCTTTCAGGCCCCAGCGACTCGACGCGAGTCCCGATGATCCGCTATCGAACTGCGCCACCTGCGCGCCGCCTTTGGGTTTGCCGGAGGACGGCGTTGCAGCCGTCTGCGCGTTATTCGAGTAGGTCACATTGCCGGTCACGATCCCATACAGGGTGACGCTGCTTTGAGCACTGGCCGTACCGACCATGAGAGACGAAACGCTGAAAGCGAAAAGCAGTTTTTTCATAGTTGTTTGAATCGTTTTTGAGGGCGAGTCGGAGAAGTGATTGCCCGAGGAAAATCTCGAATCGGGCGAGCAACGATAAGCAAAACGAATCGACGAAACAAACAATCAAATTCGATATGGATATCGACTATTTCTCTCGAATAAGCGCTAAAACACCGATTCTTTAGCAATAACGCAAACTCTCGACAATAGATACGCAATCCTTATTGGTATGCTTGCGCAGCGATGCTGCCACGACGTAACAAAAGGAAAGGCGGCATCCCGCCGATGCGCCTTTCCTCCGCACCATGCTTTGCATATACCTAACGATTGGTTCTTTTACCGACGCTGCGGCTTTATCGTGAGCGCTGCGGCAGCGGCATTGCCGACACGACAACACTCTATTCGGCCGGCAAGGCCGAATCATCGGCATAAGGATCTGGATTAAATGGCACGGTTGAATCGACGCGAATTTCTTATTTCATCGGGCGCGGCGCTCGCGGCGGCCGGCATGCCGGCACTTGCGTTCGCCCAGGGCGAGGCCGGCGCGCCGAAACGGGGCGGCACGCTGAACATGTTGATCAATCCGGAGCCGCCGGTGCTCGTGTCGATCTTCCAGACCACCGGACCCGCGCTCGTCGCGAGTTCCAAAGTGCTGGAAGGCTTGCTGGCTTATGACTTCGACCTGCGCCCGAAGCCGCAACTGGCCACGGCGTGGTCCGTCAGTCCGGACGGCCTGAAGTACACCTTCACCCTGCGGCAGAACGTGAAGTGGCACGACGGCCAGCCGTTCACCTCGGCCGACGTCGCTTTCTCGATCGATCTGCTCAAATCGGTGCATCCACGGGGCCGCAGCACGTTCGCGAATGTGACAAGCATCGCCACGCCCGACGCGCGCACCGCGGTGATCGAGTTGTCGAAGCCCGCGCCGTATCTGTTGAAAGCACTCTCGGCCGGCGAATCGCCAATCGTGCCCAAGCACCTGTACGCGCAGGGCGACCCGCTGTCCAATCCGCACAACAACGCGCCGATCGGCACCGGACCGTTCCGTTTCAAATCGTGGACGCGCGGCGCCAATATCGTCTATGAGCGCAATCCGGACTACTGGGACGCGGGCAAGCCGTACATCGACAGCCTCGTGTTCAAGGT
Organism: Paraburkholderia sp. RL17-380-BIE-A; assembly: GCF_046028085.1. Taxonomy (NCBI): domain Bacteria; kingdom Pseudomonadati; phylum Pseudomonadota; class Betaproteobacteria; order Burkholderiales; family Burkholderiaceae; genus Paraburkholderia; species Paraburkholderia sp. RL17-380-BIE-A. The sequence continues at coordinate 209,528 of NZ_JARESQ010000010.1, read as the reverse complement.
GATTCCCGACGCTGCCGCGCGCTCGGCCGCATTCGAAACCGGCGCGTTGGATCTGGGCGGCGAGAACCCGGTGCCGCTCACGGATCTGCCGCGCCTCACGCAACTGCCGCAACTGGCGGTCGAAACGCGCGGCTATCGATTTCTGGAACCGCTCGCCGAGATCGACTTCAATCTCGATCATCCGGTCCTCAAAGACGTGCGCGTGCGCCAGGCCATCGCGCATGCGATCAATCCGCAGGTCGTGCAGCGCACGGTGGCCTACGGCTATGCCGATCTGTCGCCCACGCCGATCACGCCGGGCTCGCCTTATCACGACGCAAAACTCGCACCGTACGCGTTCGATATCGGCAACGCGGAGAAACTGCTCGACGCCGCGGGCTATCCGCGCAAGGACGGCGGCGTGCGCTTCCGTTTGACGCACGACTTCCTGCCGTACGGCGACATGTACCGGCGCCAGGCCGACTACGTCAAATCCGCGCTGGCGCGTGTCGGTATCGACGTGACGGTTCGCTCGCAGGACTTGCCTGCATTCCTGAAGCGTGTGTATGCCGATCGCCAGTTCGATTTCACGAGCATCGGCGTCAACACGCTATTCGACCCGAGCGTGGGGGTTCAACGCCTCTACTGGTCGAAGAATATCCGCCCCGGTGTGCCGTTTTCGAATGCACCGCATTACAGCAATCCGGAAGTCGACCGCCTGCTCGAAAGCGCCGCGGTCGAAACCGACGAAAGCAAACGCGTCGTGTTGTACCAGCAGTTCCAGCAGATCGTGTACCGCGATCTGCCGATCCTCAACCTGGTCGCGCCGCGCATGGTCACGCTGGCGAACCGGCGCGTTCACAACCATACGGTGTCCGCACAAGGCCTGGAAGGCAATCTCGCGGATGTCTACCTCAGCGCATGACAGGAGCGGCACGATGAGTCGAGGTTTGCGTTTTGGTGCGATTCTCCGGCGTACCGCATGGCAGGCATTGCCGACGGTGATCGGCATCGTGATCCTGAACTTCTTCCTGCTGAAGCTGATGCCAGGCGACGCCGCCGACGTGCTTGCCGGCGAATCCGGTTCGGCGACCGCGGAAACCATGCAGGTGCTGCGCGCGAAGTTCGGTCTCGACCAACCGGTGCTGCATCAATTGTGGTCGTACCTGACGCATCTTTCCCACTTCAGCCTGGGCTATTCACCGCGCTACGACATGCCGGTCATGCAGTTGATCCTGTCGCGCCTGCCCAATACGCTGTTGTTGATGGGCGTGGCGTTGTCGTTCGCGATCGTGACGGGCGTGGTGCTTGGCGCGGTGATGGCACATTGGGCCGGCAAGTGGCCGGACCGTGTGCTCTCCGTGCTGGCCTTGCTGTTCTATTCGACGCCGGGTTTCTGGATTGGATTGCTCGCCATCGTGCTGTTCTCGGTACACCTGGGCTGGTTGCCGAGCGGCGGCAACCTCACGCTCGGCGTGCAATTGCACGGCTTCGCGTATTTCGCCGATGCAGCCCGGCACGTGCTGCTGCCGGCCGCGACGCTGGCCACCTTCTTTGTCGCGATCTATGCGCGGCTGACGCGGGCCGCGATGCTGGAAGTGCAGCGTCAGGACTTCGTGCGTACCGCGCAGGCCAAGGGCTTGCATCCGTGGCGTGTCACGGTGCGGCATGTGCTGCGCAATGCGCTGATGCCGCTCACGACCATCGTCGGGATTCATTTCGGTACGTTGCTGGGCGGCGCCGCGGTGACCGAGACAGTGTTCAGCTGGCCCGGCCTCGGGCGACTCGCGCTCGACGCCGTAATGGCGCGCGATTTCAGCGTGCTGCTCGGCGTGCTGCTGCTGTCTTCGCTGCTCGTGATCATCGCCAATGTGCTGGTCGATCTGCTGCAAGCATGGCTCGATCCGCGCGTCGCGTGATGGATCGCGTCGACGCCACTCGTTATTTTCCAGAAGGATGACATGGCTTCCGATTCTTCCAATTTGATCTCCACTCCGCCCGAGCCCACGGCATCGCCGTGGCGGCGCCAGTTGGCCGGTACGCTGTTCGGTCTGCGGCGCGGCAATGCGGCCGTTGCACCGGAGCGCGCGGGAGCGGGGCTCGGCGTCTGGCGCGCGCTGCTGAGCAATCCGTCGGCGCTCGCCGGGCTGGTGCTGCTCGCGGCGTTCATCGCGCTCGCGCTGAGCGCCGGGCATCTGTTTCCCGGCGATCCGCTCGATATGGTGGCGGCCCCATTCGAATGGCCGGGGACGGACACGCAATATCGGCTCGGCACCGACTCACTCGGGCGCGACGTGGCCGCGGGCATTGCTCATGGCACACGCGTGTCGCTGCTGATCGGCGCGGTGTCGGCCGGCATCGGGCTCGTGATCGGCACGCTGGTCGGTGCAACGGGCGGCTTCTTCGGCGGCGTGATCGATGATGTGCTGGTCCGTATCACCGAACTCTTCCAGACGGTGCCGTCGTTCTTGCTGGTGATCGTGATCGTCGCGATCGGCCGGCCGAGTGTGACGATCATCGCGCTCGCGATCGGGATCGCTTCGTGGCCGACCGTCGCGCGAATCGTGCGAGCGGAATTCCGCTCTCTGCGCCAGTCCGACTTCGTGCTCGCCGCACGCAGCCAGGGGTTCAGCAACGCGCGCATCATCTTCGGCGAGATTTTGCCGAACGCTTTGCCGCCTGTGATCGTGACCGCCTCGGTGATGGTGGCGAGCGCGATCCTGATCGAGTCGTCGCTATCGTTTCTCGGCATGGGGGACCCCAACGTGGTCAGCTGGGGCGGCATGATCGGCGCCGGCCGCGATTCGCTGCGCACGGCATGGTATCTGACCGCGGTTCCCGGCGCGGCGATCGTGCTCGCGGTGCTCGCGCTGAACCTGCTTGGCGACGGCCTGAACGACGCACTCAATCCGCGCCTGCGCGAACGCGCCTGAGACTCAATCCGGCTGAATGGCGGGCGCATGACGCGGCCTGCCGCGCGGCTGACAACGTATTCGAGGATGCACAGTGGCAAACCTGCTTGAAGTACGCGACCTGCGCGTCAGTTTCGGCGCGCACCAAGCCGTGCGCGGCCTGAGTTTCGATATCGCGCAAGGCGAGACGCTGGCGCTGGTCGGCGAATCGGGCTGCGGCAAATCAGCAACGGCGCTTTCGTTGATGCGGCTCGTGCCCACTCCGGGGCGCGTAACGGGCAGCCTGCGTTTCGACGGCCGCGAGCTGCTCGATCTGCCCGCACGCGAGATCCGGGACATTCGCGGCCGGCAGATCTCGATGATCTTCCAGGAGCCGATGACCTCGCTCAATCCCGTGCTTTCGATCGGCGCGCAGATCGTCGAGACATTGCGCCAGCACGAGAGCCTGTCCAAATCCGCGGCATGGAAGCGCGCGGTCGAATTGCTCGAACTGGTGCAGATTCCCGATCCGCAGCGGCGCGTGTTCGATTATCCGCACGAGCTTTCCGGCGGCCAGCGCCAACGGGTGATGATTGCGATGGCGGTGGCCTGCCGGCCGCGCCTGTTGATTGCGGACGAGCCGACCACGGCGCTCGACGTCACCATTCAGGCGCATATTCTCGAATTGCTCGACGGTTTGCGGCGCGAGTTGTCGATGTCGCTGCTGCTGATCACGCACGATCTCGGCATCGTCGCGAAGCACGCGGACCGTGTTGCGGTCATGCTGGCGGGTGAGAAGGTCGAGGAGGCGCCGGTTGCGCGGCTTTTTACCCAACCGCAGCATGCCTACACACGCGGGCTGCTCGGCGCCTCGCTGAACCTGGCGGACGATCTGCATTATCGCGGGTGGAAGCTGCCGGAAATCCGTCACGGTATCGGCGACGATGGCAAGCCGAGTTTCGCCGTGGTGCCGCGTTCGGTGCGCACCGGCCAATACGTGGCGGACGCGGATGCCACGGGGCGTGCCGCGTCGCCCGGCGATGCGCCGTTGCTCGAACTGCGGGACTTGCGAATCGACTACCCGCAACGCCATGGGAAGAGCACGCTGCGCGCCGTGGACGGCGTGTCGTTGCAGATCGCTCGCGGCGAGACCGTCGGTCTTGTCGGCGAATCCGGGTGCGGGAAATCGACGCTGTCCAAGGCGATCTTGCGGCTCGTGCCGGCCGCCGGCGGCGCCATCCGCTTGCGCGGCACCGATCTCGTGCCGTTGGGCGAGCGCGAGTTGCGGCCGTTGCGGCGGCATGTGCAGATGGTGTTTCAGGACCCTTACGCGTCGCTCAATCCGCGCCGCACGGTCGCGGACATTCTCGATACCGTGCTGGTGGTAAATGGTGTTGGCAACGCCCAGCAACGCCGCTCACGCATCGCCACCATGCTCGATCGGGTCGGCTTGCCCAACTCGGCGCTCGCGCGTTTTCCGCATGAATTTTCGGGTGGCCAACGGCAACGCATCGGAATAGCGCGGGCATTGGTGCTGGAACCGGATCTGCTGATCTGCGATGAGCCGGTGTCCGCGCTCGACGTATCGATTCAGGCGCAGATTCTCAATCTGCTGGTCGAACTGAAACGCGATCTCGGGCTGGCGTATCTGTTCATCTCGCACGATCTTTCCGTGGTGCGTTATATCGCCGATCGCGTGCATGTGATGCAGGCGGGGCGCATTGTCGAGAGCGGGCACCATCGGGACATCTGGCGCGCGCCCCAACACCCGTACACGCGCACGCTGCTCGACGCGATTCCGGGCCGGACATTCGACGCGCAGGCCGCATAGCGTGCGAGTCCTCGCGAGGGCAGCCTTGTGGCGCCCTCGCGATTCTTCAAACCGTCTCACTCGTTGCCGAAGTACGCCGGCAAGCGAAAGCCGTCATAGAAGCGATTGCTGCGAATCGCGTGCTGGAAGTCTGCAGACTGATAAGCCTGCACGATATCCTGAGTCGCGCGTGCGTTGCGGTTGGCTGCCTTCACGACGACCTGGTTGATATACGGCGGCGTCATCTCTTCGAGCGCGAGCGCATCGGTCAGTTTGTGGCCGCTGAAGATCGCGAAATTGCCCTGAATTGCGGCGTAATCGACATCTTCAAGGGCGCGTGGCGCCTGTGCCGATTCGAGCGGGACGATCTTGATGCCGGCCGGATTGGCGATCACGTCACGCTCGGTGACGTCGACGGGATTCGGGTTCGGTTTGATCCTGATCCAGCCGATGCGCTGGAGTATCTTCAGCGCACGTTCGAGGTTGACCGGATCGTTCGGTACCGCGACGCGAGTGCCGGGTTTGACTTCCGCGAGTGAACGGTGTTTGCTCGAATAGAGTCCCATCGGCGGTGTGGGAACCTGCACCACGCCCACCAGATCCGTTCCGTTGCGATCGTTATACGACTTCAGATAGACCTCGTGCTGCATGACGTCGGCGATGATCTCGCCGCGATAGACAGCCTGGTTCGCTTCGAGGCCGGTGCTGAACTCGACGTATTTGATCGCATAGCCTTTCTTGCGCAATTGCGGCTCGACACCTGCCTTGAATTCGTCGGCATAGGGGCCCGGCACGAAGCCGACGCGCAGTTCCTGCGCGGTGCCGCCGCTGTCCGCGGCATAAGCGGTGAGGGCGGAGAACGCGGTGAAGCTCGCAAGCGTGGTGGCCAGAAGTAAAGCGCCGGTGACACGCCGTCTGACGGCTGATGGTGCTGCAATGGATCGGGACATGATGATAGAAGTGCGGGGAATGGGGGTGATTGGAAGAAGCGGGGCTATCGGGCGATTGTCAGTCGCGGTAGCTTTGCGAAGACCGGCCAGGCGGTTGCCGTGCCGGCGGAAAAAAACCGTCGCCAACTGCATGAGCTGGCAACGGTGGAAAGTCAACGCGATCCCTGCTGAACGAGCACGGGTTCTTCTTCGGACGCGCCATGACGCGGGATTCGCCCGAAGAACGGATGCCCCGGATCGTTGAAACCGGGCGTGGACGGATGGCCACTCGTGACGAGCGAGTCGACGAACGTTTCATCTTCCGCCGTCAGGCGGTAGCGCAGCGCCGGCAAGTAGTCCAGCCACTGCGCTTCCGTGCGCGGGCCCGCAATGGTCGAACTGATGTAACGGCTATTGAGCACCCACGCGAGTGCGAATTGCCCGGCGGAAAGCCCCCGCGCTTGCGCATGCTCGCGCACGCGGCGCGCCAGTTCGAGTGATTCCGCACGCCATTCGGTCTGCTGCAGACGCCGGTCGCTGCGCCCCGCGCGCGTATCGGCGCCAGGCGTCGAGCCCGGTTCGTACTTGCCGGTCAACACGCCGCGCGCGAGTGGGCTATAGGAAATCACGCCGAGTCCGTAGCGGTGCGCGGCTGTCAATTGCTCAGCCTCGGCCTGGCGGTTGGCGATGTTGTAGAGCGGCTGGCTCGCTACCGGCGCATCGAGTCCGAGCGCCTGCGCAGTGTGGCTGAATTCGGCGATTTTCCACGCGCGATGATTCGACAAGCCGTAATAACGCAGCTTGCCGGCCTGGATCAGATCGTTGAGTGCCCGCACCGTTTCTTCAACCGGTGTTTCGTGGTCTTCGCGGTGGATATAGAGCAGGTCGATGTAGTCGGTGTTGAGGCGTTTCAGGCTGGCATCCACGGCCCGTATGATGTGCTTGCGCGATGCGCCACGCGCGTTGATATCGCCGTCCTGCAGCGGGTTCGCGAATTTGGTCGCCAGCACCCAGCGCTCGCGCTGCGCGCCGATGCTGCGGCCCACCACGCGCTCGGACTCGCCTTTGGCGTACACGTCCGCCGTATCGATCGAATTCACGCCGTGCTCCTGAGCCTGATCGATGATGCGCGCGGCGCTCGCTTCGTCGGTGGGGCCGCCGAACATCATCGTGCCGAGCGTTAGCGTCGAGACCTTGATGCCGCTGCGGCCGAGTTGTCTGTATTCCATGTGAGTCGAATTCCGTGAGAGAGTGAATCGGGAGAGGTCTAGCGTTGCAGCCACACGTCGGCGAAACTGGACGACACGCCGTCCGGCGAGGTCGTATGGTTATGCACCGCGCGCGAGTAGACGGTCAGGTATTGCGGCGACACCAGATTGATGTCCGGCAGATCGCGTTCGAGAATGCGCTGAATCTGCGAGAAGAGTTGCTTGCGTTTTGCGTCGTCGGTTTCTTCGGCGACCTGCGAGAACAATTGATCGATCTCCGGATTGCTGTAATGGGAGCCGTTGGTGAAGGGCACGCCACGCCGGAAATTGCTGGTCGTGTAGAGACGCGCCACACCGACCACCGGATCGAACAGATTGCTCATGCCATTGATCGAGAAATCGAAATCGCGGTCGGTGTAGATTCGCTTCAGATAAGCAGGCAAATCCTGGCTGCGAACGGTGACGGCAATGCCGACACGGGCGAGGGCCGACTTGACATAGGCGGCGGTGCGCGCTGGCAGATCGCCGATCGGCAAGGGGTCGACGGTCAGGGCGAAACGCGTGCCGTCGGCTTTGCGCGGATAGCCCGCTTCGTCGAGCAACGCGTTGGCACGCTCCACGTTGAATGGATAGGGCGTGGGCGCCGGGTCGTAGTAGGGGCTCGACGGAATGATCGGGCTGGCGAGCGGCGTCGCGTAGCCGTAGTAGATCACCTTGCGAATCACTTCACGATCCAGCGCCGAAGCGATCGCCTGACGCACTTTCGTATTCTTCAATACCGGGTTGTCGAGGTTGAACTCGATGCGCGCCACGCCCGCCTGGAACTCGTAGCCGCGAGTCTCGAGTCCGAGCTTCGGGTTGGCTTTGAGGCGCTCCAGATCGGACAGCGGCACGGGCGAGTCGCCGCTCAGGTCCACGGAACCGTCTTCGAAAGCGACGGTGCGGGCGGCCGGATCGTTGATCACCTTGACGACAATGCGATCGAGCCACGGCTTGCCTTTGTCCCAGTAGTCGTCGTTGCGCACGTATTCGACATAGCTGCCGCGCACCCATTTGACGAAGCGAAACGGACCGGTGCCGATCGGCGCGTTATTCGCGGGGTTGGTCAGCACGTCGGTGCCTTCGTAGATATGCTTCGGCACGATCGGCGTTTCCGACGAAGAGAACGCCTTGATCAGATACGGTGCCGGCTTCGACAGCGTGATGACAACGGTATAAGGGTCCGGCGTCGCGACATCGGTAACGTTGGCGAAGGTGGTCTTGGCGCGCGGGTGCACCTGCCGGAGCGTCTGGATCGAATACGCGACGTCGGCGGACGTGAAGGGTTTGCCGTCGTGCCATTTCACGCCGCGGCGCAGATGGAAAACGTATTTGCGGCGGTCGTCGCTCACTTCCCACGAGGTGGCGAGCGAAGCTTTCGGTTGAAATTTGAAGTCGTATTCCAGCAAGCCTTCCACGACTTTCGGGCTGACCTTCAGCACGTTGGTCGCCGTGGTGGCGAGGTCCACGAGCGTGGTCGGCTCGGGCGTAACGACGAAATTGAGCGTGCCGCCGCGAGTCTGCGCCTGCGCGTGCGTAGCAAACAGTGTGACGATCAGGGTGACTGCCAGACCGAGCGCCCCTTTGAACAGGCGCGCGCCGCGGCGGCCTGGCGCCGCCTGCGTTGTGACATAGGTCATCGTATGGTTGTGCGAGAGAAGAAAGGGGTGAAGAAGCGGGTTCAGTTTGCGAATGCCGCCAGCGCGGGCCGGCGCGCGAGCGCGGCGTGAAGTGGCGCGGGGTCGACCCATGCGTCGAAATCGAAATCCGATGCAATGAAGCCCCACTTGAAAAGAAAGCGCTTGAAGTCGGCGAGCGCCGCGAGCGCCTGCGGGTCGAGTCCGATCGTCAATTGTCGATGCAGCCCGCCGGGATAGGCGCGCTCCACCCAATGCTCGGCACTGCGCGTTTCGCGGGCGACGTAGTGCGCCACATCCCCTGCGTGGGCCTCGGCCCAATCGCCGGTATCCAACGTGCGCGCGAGCACCCGCTCGACCAGGTCGGGGCGTTCACGTAGCAGACGCGCGTCTACCGTCAACGGCCGGGGCGTGCCATTGTTCGCGTGTAGCAGGCGATTCGGCTGCGCGCTGATGTCGACGAGGATCTTCGCATCGAGCAGGTTCGCGATATCGAGGCCCGTCGCCCCTTTGACGAACACGACATCGGCTTCTCCGCGCAACAGCGCTTCGGCCTCGCGGGCGTACTCGTGAGAGCGTTGCGCGTCGAGCCAATCGGCGAGCGGCGCATCGGCGGCGGGTTTGGCGTCTTCGAGACTGCGCGGCGTGTGCAGCAGGTCGACCAGATCGATATCTTCGAGTTGCACGCCCAGCACGCCCAGCAACGAAGAAAAGCCGCGCAGTGCGGTGGCGCGATGAAAGTCGACTACGTCCGCGCGCGTATTGAGCGGAAAGCCGAAACGACGCCCGGCCAATGCATCCGGACTCGCCTCGAGGTGACGGTCGAGCGTGATCAGGGCCTGGAATTCGTCCACCCAGCTCAGGCCGATCAGACGCGTGTCGCTGCCTTGTGCGCGCGCCCAGAGCGCGGGAATATTGCCGCCCTGACGGAACGACCAGGGCTGCGTATGCGTGAAATGCGAGCGACGGATCGTCACGTCGTCGGCGTCCTGTAGCGCTTTGACATCGATTCCGTCGGCCGCGAATTCTTCTTCGAGCCAGCCTTTCTGCACGGCAATGCCGAATGGAGTGGGGGCGGGGCAGCGCGTGTACCAGAGGCGGCTCATACAATGACCTTGTAATTGAAGACTATCGGGCAACCTGAAGGCGGTTTTCGCATCCGAAGGTGGGCGCGCAATCAGTACCGGAGGCCTGCTTCGCGCAACAACGGCACCACGCGCTCGCCGAAGAAATCGAGGTCCGGCTGAAAATCGAAAAAGCTCAACTGCACGCCGTCGATACCGGCCTGATGCAAACGCACGATGTAATCGGCGATCTGCTGCGGCGAGCCGACCATCGCTATGTTGCCGCCCACCGCGCGGGCGGCGGCCTGATTGCGCTGTTCAGCGTTGCCGCGCCATGCGTGCGCGTCGCTGTCGAAGCGATGAAAACTGCCTTCGTCACCGTGCGCCACGATCGCGTCGTGATAGGCGCGTGCTTCTGCCTCGGACTCGCGGCAGATCACCATTGGATTGATCAAGGTGCGGATCTGGCGGCCGTACTTCGCGGCGGTTGCCTTCACGCGCGCCGTATGCGCCGGCAGCGCCGCTAAAGCCGCTTCGATTTCGGAGCCGGCCGGACTGGTGATGAACACCACGTCCGAGTAACGGGCGGCGAAGTCGATCCCCGCGTCGGAGCCGGTCGCATTCACGAGAAGCGGACGGCCGTATTTCGGTTTCGGCGTGACGAACGCCTTGTCGAGCTTCCAGCGGGATAGCTCGGGTGCGAAGCTGAAATTGTCAGGTTGCGCCCAGAGTTGCTGCACGGCATCGAGAAACTCGGCCGCAAGTTCGTAGCGCCGGTCATGTTCGATACGGTGCCAGCCGAACATTTCATGCTCGATAGCGCGATGGCCCGTGACGACATTGATGCCCCACCGTCCCTTCGATATGTGATCGAGCGTCGCGCTGAACTTGGCGAAGTGCAGCGGATGCCATGGCCCATAGAGCACGTGGCTGGTCGCGACCAGAATGATGCGCTCGGTGCGCGCCGTCATCGCGGCCAGCGACATGAACGAGTCGAGCGCTTCACCGTTGAATACGCCGCCGTAGCCGCCTTTTGGCAGCCATTGCGACAGCGCGAAGACCAGATCGAAGCCGAATGCCTCGGCTTTTTGCACCAGCGTCAGGTTGTAATCGAAGTTCCAGTCGGTGGAGCGAGGCAGTGTCGACGCGCTCCATCCGCCCGCCTGAATCGGCAGAAATAGTCCCAGCAGCAGCGGCTGTTCGAAGGCGCGTGAGACCGGGCTATCGGCGAATGCGGCCGGTGATCGAACCGGAACGAAGGGCGTGGCAGCCCGCCTGTCTTCAGCAGCAGGCGTCGAGGCCTCGGGTTGAGCGGCGAGAATGGAATGAGTCACAGTAATTGTCCGTGCCGTTTTGGCGTAAAAAGCGCGCATTCGATGGGCGGTCATCGTGGTGATCGGCGGCGGCAAAGATTCTCCGCATCTCTTCAACGCTCGCGTGAACGCAGTAGATCACGCAAGGTTGGGAATGCAAAACAACGAATTCTTCTTTTCAATTGAAGCGGCGGATGCTGCAAAGCCGTGCTGTTATAGCGGAGATATCGCGCATGGCCGGATGAACGAGAAGACCGTCGGGCGGCGCAGTAGTGTTGAGCGTGCGCACATTCCGGCAGCTTGCGGCGGGAAATGAGCCATCGACGTAGCGAAGCACGTGGGTGAGCTACAGCATGTCAGCGAGGCAGGCAAAACGCCTTGAATCACGCTAAACATAGGATGCAAAGCTAATCACTTTTGCTTGCTTTTCGTTCCTTTCAAGCCGCCTTACTATCCGACATTCCTATAATAAAGAGGATACCTATGAGCTTGCAAAACGGTTTGCGCGGAACCCTTTCCGCCGCGGTGTTCGCCTTCGCGCTGATTGGCGCCAGTCCGGTGCCCGCTCTGGCGGCGCCCAATCATGGTGGAACCCTCACATGGCTCGTCACGCCTGAACCTGCGTCGATCGTTCCTTTGACCACCACCGCCGGCGGTAACGCGGAGATCGGCCCGAAAGTGGTGGAAGGCTTGTTGACCTATGACAAGGACCTCAATCCTCAACCACTGCTGGCTACCGCATGGTCGGTCAGCAAAGACGGGCTTCAATATCGCTTCAATTTGCGCCACGGCGTAAAGTGGCACGACGGCAAGCCGTTTACTTCCGCAGACGTTGCCTTTTCGATTCTGACGCTCAAGCAGGTGCATCCGCGCGGCCGCAGCACGTTCGCGAACGTCACCGATGTCAAGACACCGGACCCTTACACCGCGATCATCGAACTATCGAAACCCGCGCCGTTTCTGCTGACCGCGCTGTCCGGTTCCGAGTCGCCGATCGTGCCGAAGCACTTGTACGAAGGGACGGACATCGGATCCAACCCATATAACAGCGCGCCGGTCGGCACGGGGCCGTTCATTTACAAATCGTTTGTTCACGGCAGCTATATTCTGCTCGAACGCAATCCGGACTACTGGGACAAACCCAAGCCCTACGTGGACAAGATCATCGTGCGCTTTCTTCCCGATGGCGCGGCCCGCGCGGCAGCGCTTGAATCGGGTGCGGCCAATCTCGGCGATCAGGCGATTCCGTTAGCGGACGTCAAGCGGTTCACGACACTGCCTGAATTCAATGTGGATACGACCAACTGGCCGTACGCGAGCAACCATCAGCAGTTGATCTTCAACCTGGATACGCCGGTTCTCAAAGACAAGGCCGTGCGCAAAGCGATTTCACAGGCAATCGACGTCAATGCATTGAACCGCGTGGTCTGGTATGGCTATGGCCAGGTGTCCGCTGCGCCGATCGGCACGGCCAATACGAAGTATCACGACGCTGACATTCATTACTTTCCGTATGACATTGCTCAGGCCAATGCCGCGCTGGATGCGGCCGGCTTGAAGCGCGGCGCGGACGGAAAGCGCTTCAAACTGCGATTGCTGTTCAATCCGTTCCAGGATCCGCGGGCGGCGGATTTTGTGCGTCAGTCGTTGGCGCGTATCGGGATCGATGGGGAGATCGAGAGTTATGATTTCGCCACCTACGTAAAGAAGGCTTATACCGATCGCGCTTTCGACATCACGCTCGAAGCGCTCTCCAATGTATTCGACCCGACAGTGGGCGTGCAACGCGTTTTCTGGTCGAAGAACTTCAAGATCGGACTGCCGTTCTCCAATGCGGCGCACTATTCGAACCCGGAGGTCGACCGTTTGCTCGAAGCCGCCTCCGTTGAGACCGACGAAGCAAAGCGCCGTCAGCTATTCATCCAGTTCCAGCAGATCGTTCACGACGACATTCCGTCGATCGAGTTCGGCGCGAATCCGAGCATTACGGTCGTTTCGAAGAAGGTGAGGGACTACGCGCCGACCGGGGAAGGGTTGCGCGGGAATTTTGCTGATTTGTATATTCAGCCGTAGAGCGGGTGGAGAGAAAGGGGAAGGGAGTGTCCGCCTCCCCTCGACTTCCAGCCCGGCCTGATCAGAACCACTTATGCGGCGCGCTTTGCATCCAGACCGTCCGGCAACCTCGGCAAGGCTCACGCCCCCGAGTGCCGCCGGACATCCCGCACTCACTTCGCCGCCACCGCAGCCTTGCTGCCAAGAAGCGCCCACTCGCCATTTTCGACTACGAGGTTGACGCTTTTCACGCCGATCACGCGGCGCGTCGCCGGATCGAAAGTCGCCTTGCCGAACACGACGCTGGGTACGTCATGCAACTTTGGCAACGCATCACGCACGGCTCGGCGATCGAGACCGCCGGCGCGCAACGCATAAGCGGCGATGATCGTGGCGTCGTAAGCAAACGCGTTGAAGGCGTCCGGTTGATGGTGATATTTCGCCTCGAAGCCACGAACGAAATGCTGAACTGCGGGGCTGGGATCGCCCGGGAAAAAGCTGGTATTGGTGGTCACACCGTTGACGGCCTCACCACCCAGTTCCATGAACTTCGGCGAGTACACGGAACTGGCGGCCACGATCGGCAGGCTGATGCCACTCGTACGTGCCTGGCGCACGATCTGCGCGCCGTCCGAGTAGTAGGAAATCAGCACCAGTGCATCGGGCTTCGTATCACGCACGCGCAGCAGCGTGGCGCGAAAATCCTTGTCGGTGGGCTGATAACCTTCGGCGGCCACGACCTGCGCGCCACGCGCGCCCGCCGCCTTCACGAATACGTCCTTACTGGCGCGACCCCAATCCGTGTTCTGGAACAGCACGGCGATGCGCCTGAAACCCTGCTTGACGGCCAGGTCCGCGAGCAGCGGTTGCGCGTCTGCCTGGCTGACGGACGGGCTCCAGATGAAGTCTCCGCCCTTGGTGAAGTCAGGATGCGAGTTAGTGAAACCCAACTGCACGAGGCCGGCGCGCTGATAGATCGGCGAGGCCGCCATCGAGGCCGGACTCGAAAAATCGCCGAGTTCGATCAGGATGCGCTTGTCGTCGACAAACTTCTGCGCAATGCCGACCGCCTGGCGCGGGTCGCTCTGACTATCTTCGAACACGTACTGCAAGGGTCGGCCGTTGATGCCGCCCTGGCTGTTGATCTCGTCGAGCGCGAGGTCGAAGCCGGCTTTCCATTGCGCGCCATATTGCGCATTCGGGCCGGTCAGTGGTCCGCTTACGCCGAAGAATACCGGCTCGCCGCTGGCCGGCGCCGCGGAAGATACACCGTAAACGGAGAAGGCAAGCACGGCGCCGACGAGCGTGAACAGTCGCCGGAACCGCAAGAAAGGACGCGAGGCAGACATGAGTATTTTCCCGAAATGAGTTGGACTGCGAGTCTCTAACGCATCACATCGTGCGACAACGAAGCGATTCGCATATCCATATTCGCCAGCCGGCGCGATGCGAGGTCAATGCAATGCGAAGCCCGACCTACGCCGGAAACACGGCCTCACCTAGCGTCAGCATCAGCCGGTTTGCCCACGCGAAGATCGCAATCGCCTGACTTAAGTCGAGAATCTGCGTATCGTCGAGCCCTGCGCGGCGCAGCGCGTCGAGCGAGGCCCGGCTGAGCGCTTCAGGATGCAGCGTGAGATCGATCGCGTACTTCACAATGGCGCGTTCGCGCTCCGTCGTGCCCGCGGTCTGCGGGTCCGAGAAGATCTGCTGGATTACGTCGTCGCGTTTCGCGAGTTGCTGGAAGCGCTGCGCATGCACCGAGGCGCAGTACACGCAGCCATTGACCCGCGAGACAACCGTGCTCGCAAGCTCGCGCTCCGCGCGCGAGAGGCCGCCTGGCGCGTACATGATGCTGTTGAACGCACCGGAGCGCTGCCGGAGGATTTCCGCTTCGTGCACGAGCAGCAGGTAATAGTCCGAACTCTTCGCCTGGGGATGGCTTGCTTCGAGCACCGCCGTCTGCGCGGGCGATGCCTGCGCGAGCGGGACGGTATCGAGCCATGCGCGCCAGCCGAGGGTGTGCGAGGTGAAGCCGTGATCCGTGCTCATGCTCGTGCCTCCAGCGCGCGCAACACGGCGACGACTCGCACCTGATACGTGACGAATGCGACGAGTTGCGCGAGTGCGACGATCGCACGCGTCGTCAGACCGGCTGACTGTAGCGCCGAGAGGGCCGGCTTGCCGGTCGCGGCAGGCTGCAATACGAGTGCTTCGGTATGCACGAGGATCGCCGCAAGCCGCGGGTCGGCCGTCACGTCGCGCCCGGTGCGATGTTGCGCGATGGCATCGAGCAACGCGCTCGTTGCGTGCGCACCTGTCTCCGCGTCCGGTTCGAGCGCCAGCAAGCGGTCGCGATATGCTTGCGCGGTCTGCTCCGAGCGCGAGAGCAGCGCCGCATACCACGCCGCGTAGAGCCGTTCGCGCAGCGTCAGATCGACGACGTCGCTGGAGAACAGCGCGTCGTGACTGCCTTGCGTATAGCGGGTTGCGTCACTGCGGAAGGCGCGCAACGCAGCGACAGGGCTGTCGGGCGCGAGCCCCGCCAACGCTGCGACCAAGTCATCGGTTGCGGCAGTGGATGTGTGATCGGTCAATGAAGAAGACATGAGTGATAGGTCTCGTCAGGGGAGAGTCAGGCGGTGGTGTCGATTACGGGCGCGTCGGCGTCGGCCCATTCGTCTCCGGCAAGCTCGGCGGTGTCGAAAGCCTGCAGCGCGGCGTAGTGCGTGTGCCGGTCGGCGTCGAACAGCATGGCGGCGATGGCGCGCGCGAGACGTTGCGCGCCGTCGCTAATCGCGGGAATGTCGCCGGCGATCTTGCCGTGCGACAGACTCGCGCCGTGATTGAATGAGTGAATGCGCGAGAGCGCCGGACATGTGCCCGCGATCCGTTCCTGCAAGGCAAAGTTGCGATCCAGGTCCGGCGAGCTGCCGAGGTCGTCGCTCGGCAGTTCGCACGCGGGTTCGAAGCGGTCACGCCAGCGGCGCACATGCGGCGCGATCAGCGCAAACTCGTCGCGGGTGTCGATCTCGGCGTGAAAACCGGTCGCGAAGATCAGGTAATCGAGCGCGTAGCGGCCCCTCGGCGTAGCGACGACGACCGTGTCGCCCTCGTGGCTTACGCGCGTGAGCGGGCTCGAAAGATGCAGCTTCGCGTGAGCATACTTCGCGACGCGCAACACGCTATCACGCGGCGGCGGCGCCTGAGTCTGGGCGGAGTAGTGCAGAAAGCGCCATTTCCATTCGTCAGGCAGGCTGGCGAAACCGTGTACGAGGCCGGGGCTGCCAATGCCGGTCAACTTGTTGATGCGAGGCAGCGCGTCGCGTCGCACGAACAGATCGACTTGCGCCGCGCCGGCTTCGAGCGCGCTCGCGGCATTGTCGAACGCCGACGCGCTTGCACCCACCACGCCGACACGCTTGCCGCGCAACGCGGCGAAGTCGATCGCATCCGACGAGTGCGCGCGCAGGCGGGCGGGAAGTTCGCGTGCAACCTCGGGAATGAAGGGGCCGCCCAGGCCCTCGCGTCCGGTTGCCAGCACGACATGCCGGGCCAGCACGATTTCGCGCCGTGCGCGACTGGTGTCGTTCGCCGCTCCGCCGAGGAGATCGAGTTCGATCAGGCCATCGCTGCGTGGGCGCAATTTTTCGACGCGAGTGTCGTTGCGCACCGGCAGTTCAAGCACGCGACGATACCAGCGCAGATAGTCCATCCACTGCGTACGCGGAATCTTGTAGAGCGCGTCCCATTGTTCGCGACCGAACTGGGCTTCGTACCATGCGCGAAAGGTCAGGGCGGGCAGGCGGAGCGCGGGCCCGGTCAGCTGTTTCGGCGAGCGCAGGGTCTGCATCCGCGCGTAGGTGACCCACGGACCTTCGCGGCCCGCCGGCGCCTGATCGAAGAGCCGCTGGTTGTCGATGCCCAACAGGCGCAACTCGGCGCTTGCCGCGAGTCCGGCCATGCCGGCGCCGATGATCGCGACATCAAGCACGCGTTGCGCCCCGACGTTTCGCGCGGGCACCCAGGAAGGCGCAGGCAGTTCGAGCCAGTCGAGGTCTTCGCGAAGCCGGGCTTCGAGCGCGGCAAGGCCGTCGGCGGCGGGTGGTGGATTCAATACGGTCATGCCGGAACTCCGGTGTCGCGATGAGAGGAGGAATCGGAATCGCCAGCGTTGTCCGCGCTATCCATGCGATCGTGAGCGACCAGTGCGCCATGCTGCGACGCCGCGTGGCGCACCGCGCCGGGCAGCAGAGCGTGTGAGACTTCCGCGAGGGCGTCGATCATCGCGTCCATTGCGGGAGTGCGCGGTCGGCCCGACAGCGTGACAACGCCATACAGAAACGGGATCGGCACGTCGAGCGGCCGCACTTCGACATCGGCGAGGCGCAGCCCGAACGCCGTCACCGGATCGACAATGGCGACGCCGAGCTTCTCCTGCGCCGCCATCATCGCGTTGAGCGACGCGTTGGTTTCCAGCGCGGTGAGGAGCGCAATGCCGGCCTGATCGAACGCGCGATCGATCCTGTTGCGCAGCCGGTAGCGGTTCGCCAGCGTCGCGACCGGCTGTCCGGCGAGATGCGCGAGCGGCAACACGGCGTCCTGCGCCAGCGGGTCGTCGCGATGCAGCACGGCCACGCACGGTGCTTCGATGATGTAGTGCACATCGAGGGCCGCATGATCGAGTGGAAGCGTGGCGATGCCAACATCGGCTGCACGCGAGAGCAACGCCTGCACGACCTGCTCGGCGGACGCGCTGCGCAGTTGCGTGTTGCCGCGTGTGCCTGCTTGCGCGGCCGCCTGATTCAGCTTCGCGAGGGCGCGCGGCGCCAGCGCCGCGGCGAGCGCGGGCGTTGCCACGACGCGCAGCGGCATGGGTTCGTCGCGGCCGATGGCGCGCGCACTGGCTCGGATCGCATCGAGGCCGATCAGCGAACGCTCCACTTCGTCATAAAGCTGAAATGCGCGACTCGTCGGCGTGACGCGTGGCCCTTTGCGGTCGAACAGTGCATAGCCGATCTCCTGTTCGAGGTCCTGGATCGTTCTCGTCACGCCCGGCTGCGAGCGGCGCAGCAGGCGAGCCGCGCCGGTCATGCTGCCCGCCGACATGACTGCTGAGAACGCTTCGAGTTGATGCAACTCCATGCGATGCCTCATCCATGTGATGGGTGCATTCTAGAGGCCGTTTCATGCTCGATTCTTATAATAAATTCGGCTATGCAATTGACGAAAGTTGCGGTCTTCCGGCACGCGCGCAACTGACGTGAGCCAATCAGCCTCCCGCTGGAAGTGCGAAAAGTGCCATGAAACAAGGGCTTTTTTGTATTGGCCGCAGCAGCGCAGAAGCTCGGCGCACGGCGTAATCACTCACACTCATAAGCTTGGCGGATTCACGGGAATAAGCTTTGACCGTTATCTTCGTTGGCCGGCTTCCAGGCGACATGGTTACATCGTCTCACTCAATTACATGGCGTGAGAAAAGCATGTCGATTCTGTGGAACAACAAGCGCGGTGCAGCCCGCACGCTTGTTCAACTGGCTGGCGCACTGACTATTGCTTTGGGCGGCGCAATGCCTGCTGCACACGCGGCGGATCCCTACTGGGTCGGCGTGACCGGACCGCTGAGCGGACAGGACGCGCAATACGGCGAGCAGTGGAAGCGCGGCTTCGATCTCGCGCTCGAGCAGATCAACGGCAATGGCGGCATTAATGGTCATCCGCTCAGTTACGACTTCGAGGACAGCCGCAGCGATCCACGCCAGGCCGTCGCGATCGCGCAGAAATTCGTCGACGACAAACGCATCCTCCTCGAACTGGGTGATCTGTCGAGCGGAGCGTCGATGGCCGCGTCGCCGGTTTACCAGCGCGCTGGCCTCGTGCAGTTCGGCTTCACCAACTCGCACCCGGACTTCACCAAGGGCGGCGACTATATGTGGAGCACGGCGATCAGCCAGGCGGAGGAACAGCCGAT
The DNA here is from genome assembly GCF_046028085.1 of Paraburkholderia sp. RL17-380-BIE-A. Taxonomy (NCBI): domain Bacteria; kingdom Pseudomonadati; phylum Pseudomonadota; class Betaproteobacteria; order Burkholderiales; family Burkholderiaceae; genus Paraburkholderia; species Paraburkholderia sp. RL17-380-BIE-A. The sequence continues at coordinate 190,635 of NZ_JARESQ010000010.1, read as the reverse complement.
GCTTGCACGCTACGTCACCAAAGGGCTCGGCTTTAAAAAGATCGCCGTGCTGTATCTGAACACCGACTGGGGCCGCACCAGCAAGGATATCTTCGCGAAGGCCGTCACGTCGAACGGCGCGGAGGTCGTCGCGGCCGAGGCCTATCAGCCGAACGAGAAAGACTTTCGCGCGACGCTCACGCGCGTGCGCAGCGCGGAGCCGGATTCGATCGTCCTGATTTCGTACTATTCAGACGGTGCGCAGATCGTTCGCCAGGCGCGAGCAGCAGGCGTGCATACACCGATCGCGGCTGTCGGCTCGGTGTATTCGCCCAAATTTCTCGACCTGGGCGGACCCGCGGTGAACGGCGTCTACACTGAATCGAACTTTTTCCCCGGCGACCCGCGCCCGGAAGTGCAGAGCTTCGTACAGCGTTACCGCGCCAGATATAACGCCGAGCCGGACACGTTCGCCGCGCGCGCCTACGACGCGATGATTCTGGCGAGCGAGGTAATCCGCCGCTATGGCGCCGACCGCACGGCCGTGCACGACGGATTCGCGAAGATCAACGACGTGCCGAGCGTGATTTTCGGCAAGTTCAAATTCGATCCGCAAACGCGCCGCGTGGCCGGTGCAAAGAACCTGGATCTGGTCGTCAAGGACGGCAAATTCGCGTTGTGGGACGGCGTGAGCGCCGTGCGCGCGCAATGATCGAAAGCACCATCAATGCGGGCTACGGGACTGACACGCTATGACGGCCTGGTTCGACTACACGATCAACGGATTGATCGTCGGCAATATCTATGCGCTGCTGGCGGTCGGCCTCGCGCTGATCTTCGGCGTCTCGCATCTGATCAATTTCGCGCATGGTTCCGTGTACATGGTCGGCGGCTTCATCGGCTGGCTGTGCCTGACGCGGCTCGGCTTGCCGCTGCCGGTCGCGCTCGTCGCGACCATCGCGGGCTGCGCGCTGCTCGGCATCCTTATTGAACGGATCGGCTTGCGGCCGTTGCAGGGCGCCGCGCGTATCGCGCCGCTGCTGGCCACGATCGGCATCAGTTTCGTGCTCGACCAGCTCGCGCAAATCGTCTTCGGCCCGGATCCGCGTCCGGTGCCGAGCCCGTTGCCGGATTGGACGCTCTCGCTCGGCGGGGCGACGCTCGGTTCGCTCGATCTGCTGATCGCGGCGATCGGCATCGGCGCCGCGGCCGTGCTTTACGTGTTCCTGCGCTTCACGCGGCTCGGCTGGGCCGTGCGCGCCACCGCGCAGGATCGCGACGCCGCGCAGCAGATGGGCGTGAACGTGAATGCCGTGAATCAGGCGGTGTTCGCGATTGCTTGCGGGCTCGGCGGCCTGAGCGGTTTGCTGGTCGGCATGTACTACAACAGCATCGATCCGGCGATGGGCTTTCAGGCTACGCTGAAAGGCGTCGTCGCACTGCTGATCGGCGGGCTGGGCAACGTGCCGGGCGCAATCGCCGGCAGCCTGCTGCTGGGGCTGGTGGAGAGCTATGGCGTCGCGTTGTTTGGCACGAGCTATCGCGACCTGTTCGCGTTCGTGCTGCTGCTGGCGTTTCTAGTATGGCGGCCCAACGGGCTCTTCAGTTCGAGCCGCCGGCTGCCGCCCGAGCCGCTCACAGGCACGTTCCTGTCGAACCGCAAGGCGGTCAGGATTCCGCGCCGCGTGATCGTCGCGGTGGTGGCGCTCGCCTTCGTGCTGCCGTTCGCGACCCCATCGGCCTATGTGCTTCAGACGCTGACCAACGGCTGGATCTACGGCCTGCTCGCGCTCAGCCTGACACTCGTCGCGGGGACTGTCGGGCAGATTTCGCTCGGCCACGCGGCACTGCTGCTGATCGGCGCTTATGCGTCGGCGCTGCTCTCGGTGAATCTGGGCTGGTCGCCCGCCGTGACGATTCCGCTCGCCGGCCTCATCACCGCAGCTATCGGCACGCTGCTGGTGTATCCGTCGTTCCGGCTGCGCGGACATTACGTGTCGATTGCCACGCTCGGTATCGGCGAGATCATCGGACTGGTGGTGCTGAACTGGGATAGCCTGACGCGCGGGCCGGTCGGCATCACCGGCATTCCGCCGTTGTCGCTGTTCGGCTGGCAGTTGACGGGCGTGCGTGCGGTTTACTGGTTCACGCTTGCGGTACTCGTGCTGCTTGCGCTGCTGCAAGTACGGCTGCTGCGCTCGCATCTGGGCCGCACATGGCGCGCGATCCGCGAGGACGACGTCGCGGCGCGCGCGTATGGCGTGCGGCCCAACCGCTACAAGGCCATCGCATTCGCGTGCGGTGGACTGGCGGCCGGCATCGGGGGCGGCATTGCGGCGCATCTGTACAGCTACATCAACTATCAGACCTTCGACTCGCAAGTGTCGATCCTTGCGCTCACCATGGTGATCCTCGGCGGCCTGGGCAGCGTGGTTGGCGCGGTGGCGGGGGCGATCGCACTCATCAGCCTGCCCGAACTATTCCGCTTCGCCGCCGATTACCGGATGCTGATCTACGGCGTGATTCTGCTTCTGCTGGTGCGCTTCAGGCCACAGGGCCTGTTCGGCGCGGTATGACGGGGACGACCATGACAACTTCTTCCAGTGGTGGTGCGGACATTCTGTTCGACGTGCGGCGCGTGACGCGGCGCTTCGGCGGCCTCGTCGCCGTCGACGAGGTCAACCTGTCGGTTGCGCGCGGCGAATGCGTGAGCGTGATCGGACCGAACGGCGCGGGTAAATCCACGCTGTTCAATCTGCTGACCGGAATCGATACGCCCGACTCCGGCTCGGTGCGCTTCGGCAGCGAAGACGTGACCGGCATGGCGCCGGAACAGCTCGCCGCGCGCGGCGTCGCCCGGACGTTCCAGCATGGGCGGGTGTTCGGCAACCTGAGCGTGCTGGACAATGTGCTGATCGGCGCGCACGCGCGTCTTGCGATGACGCGGCGCGGCTGGCCCGTTGTTGGAGCGTTCGCCGAAGTGCTGCGCGCGCTGGTCGGGCCCGCGGCGGTGCGCCGCGAGGAAGCCGAATTGCGCGACGAAGTGAAGGCACTGCTTGCGCGCTTCGGCACACGCCTCGCGCCTCGCATCGACGAGCCGGCGCACAGCCTTTCGTACGCGAACCGCCGGCGTGTCGAGATTGCGCGCGCGCTGGCGCTGCGTCCGCGCATTCTCTTGCTCGACGAGCCGACTGCCGGCATGAACGAGTCCGAGACCGCGGAAATGCTCGAACTGATTCTCGAACTGAAACGCGACGGACTCACGATCCTGCTGATCGAACACAAGCTCGACCTGGTGATGCGTCTCTCCGACCGGGTGCTCGTACTCGACGACGGCCGCAAGATCGCGTCAGGTTTGCCGGACGAGGTGCGCAACGATCCCGCGGTAATCGAAGCCTACCTTGGGCATCGACAGGTCGGCGCGCAGGCCGGCCGCAACGAAACGGCCGCCGCATGACGAGCTCCACCCTGCATCTCGTGTCGTCGAATGATTTACCCACAACTGAACAAGCCATGACAGAGCCGTTGCTGACACTCGACCAGATCGACACGTTCTATGGGCAGATTCAGGTGCACTTCGGCCTGAATCTCAGCATTGGACGCGGCGAGATCGTGAGCCTGCTGGGGGGCAACGCAAGCGGCAAATCGACGGCGATGAAAGTGATCCTCGGCCTGCACAAACCGCGAAACGGTACGATCAACTTCGACGGCAAGCCGTTGAACGGCCTGCCGACCTCGCAGATCGTGCGGCGCGGAATCGCTTCCGTGCCGGAAGCGCGCCGCCTGTTCGGCGACATGACAGTGCGCGAGAACCTGCTGATGGGAGCCTTCACGCGCAACGACCGCGCCGGCATCGCCGCGGACTATGAACGCATGCTCGACCTGTTCCCCCGCGTGAAAGAGCGCCTGACGCAACGCGCCGGCACGCTTTCGGGCGGTGAGCAGCAGATGCTGGCCATGGCCCGCGCGCTGATGAGCCGCCCGGCGCTCGTCTGTATGGACGAGCCGACCATGGGGCTGTCGCCGCTCTATGTCGACAAGGTGCTCGAACTGATTCAGACCATCAACCGCCAGGGCATTACGTTCTTCATGGTCGAGCAGAATGCGAGCCTTGCCTTGCAGATCGCGCATCGCGGCTATGTGTTGCAGACCGGCCGCGTGGTGTTGTCCGGCACCGCAAGCGAACTGCTCGGCGATCAACGGATTCGCGATGCTTATCTTGGCGGGTCGCTTGCGGCGGAAACGGCATCGTGAGCGGGAGGCTATAGCGTTCGCGGCACGGCGCGGGCCGTTGCCGTAGCGTCCCTTGTCCTTTGCGGCGCGACGGTGGCCGGTGGGCGCGATGAACATAGCGGGCGGCCGGAGCGGCAGGCCGTCGGCGATCAGTCGGCGGTCAGTTGACGGCCGACTCTCCGACATTCGGGGATCAGGAACCCGCCACGAGTTCGAGGGTGGCACCGTGTGTGAGTTCGCGCGCGAATTCACGCGGCGAGCCACCTGCATGCGTTTCCAATGCAACGGCGAAGACGCCTTCGCCGCGTGTGGCCAGATAATCCCGAATGCCGGATGCCAGACCTTCAATAGGTTCGTGAGGCGGGCGTGACGGGCTGACGAGCGTCAACGTCGTCGTGCCGAGCGGCAGGATCGCGAACCGGATACCGTACCCTGGCAAAGGCGCGCGCTGCACGCTGAATTCACCGAGCAGCGCACGATACCGCGCGAGGCTGGCATCCAGATCGTGCACGGCAAGCGTGATGTTCGCCACGCCGCGCGCGCCGTTGGCGTGATGGCGCACGTCACCTTCGGCAACGCGTAAGCGGCGCGGTGTCAAATCCCCGCACAGAAAGGGCAGGTCGGCGCTGCGCGGCTTGCCGATCTGCCATTCGAGCCGCTCGCCGTCAGGGCGCACGCGTCCGCCGGCAATCGGGCCGTCGTAGAGCAGGCCGCGCCCGTGAGCGGCATCGATCGTTGCCGCGACCGACTGCGGCAGGAGCGCGAAATCGACGAAGCCGTCGCCGACCCGATTGCCGGCGTCCCACCAGCGATGTTCCGGTGCGTCCCGCAGAAAGGCGATCAGTTCGAAATAGCTGCCGTCCGCGAAACCGATCAGCGCGTTGTGAGTGGCGCCGTCGGCGTGCGTGCCGCCGCGCTGCACCGTAAAGCCGAGTGCGCTGAAATGAGCGATGGTCTGTTCGAGATCCTGCACGCGGATCACGACGTGGTCGAGTGAAAGGGACATGCCGGCTTGACTCCTCAGGAGGGTGACCGATGAGTATGCGAAGCCGTGGGCAAAAACACTAGCAACGGATTGTCGATTGCATAGTGCGGTGCGTGGATAGTCGCGCCAGGCTTTGCCGAGTTACTTTATCCGCGCGCACCGGGCGACTGAACCGATTTATTCTCGCAACCTTATTCCGTCATCCGCACGCCCGGCGTCATTTGCGTTTGATACGTTCCACGAAAACCAATCCACAAAACCTTGTTTGCGCTTCGTTTTTCTGGCCGTTAGATTCGTTCGTATGGCAACGAATCGACGGAGGCCGTATGGCCACGCTTTCAGCGACATTTTTCCAGGTCGGACTTCGACATCCCATTCGCGCCCTGAAAAAGCAGTTCGCAAGGCGCGCGCCGATTGCGTTTGATCAATCGGCCGGCGAAAGGCCTGTTCCCAATGACGGTGCCCAATCGCAGGAGCGGCTCGAACGCATCGCCGCCTACGCACGCTCCGGGTACTTCCATATGGAATACACCGCCGGCATGTTCGTCGTGCCGCTGGAAATACCGCCGGATTGAGGCGACTGCGGACAGCAGGCCGGCGCGGCGCATCGGCAATCCCGAGCGGGAGCGACCAAACCGATGCTTCTTTAGAAATCACAATTAATTGGTTCGGCTTCGGCCTTCGATCTTTCATAGTGTCTCCTGATGGCTATAGACGGTTGCTTTCACCGTTGGCCCTGAACCGGCGCGTAAGGATGCGCGCGATATCGAAGGAGACGTCATGACGCTTGATCTCGTAGAACGACCCACCCACGCGCTGCTCGAAGCCGCTCGATCCCGCGCCGCCGAAGCCGGCCTGTCCTACGCCGGTGGCGTGTCGCCGCAGGATGCATGGGCACTCGTGCAGGCCGGCAACGCTGTCTTGGTGGACGTGCGCACCACCGAAGAACGCAAATTTGTCGGACTCGTGCCCGACAGTTTGCATGTCGCGTGGGCGACCGGTACGAGTCTGACGCGCAATCCGCGTTTTGTGCGTGAGCTGGAAGCGAAGACGGGCAAAGATGCCGTCGTGCTGCTGCTGTGCCGCAGCGGCAACCGTTCCGCGCTGGCCGCGGAAGCCGCCGCGAAGGCCGGCTTCACGCAGGTTTTCAATGTACTGGAAGGTTTTGAGGGAGAGCTGGACGACGCGCAACGGCGCGGCGCCAGCAATGGATGGCGTTTTCACGGGCTGCCGTGGATTCAGGACTGAAAAGCCTGATCGCTCACGCTGCACTTTAGGGGAGTCACCACTGTGGCTGTGTTTGATGTCGATGAGATTGTCGAGGCGCTTCAGACAGTCCGCCAGCAATGGCGCGAAGTGCAGAAACGCTCGCTCGAACCGGGCGGGCGCGAATTGCCGGGGCGCGAAGCGCTCGCGGAGATCATCGATACGCTCAAGGGCGTGCTGTTTCCGATGCGCCTGGGTCCGCTCGATCTGCGTCAGGAAAGCGAAAACTTCTATGTCGGGCACGCGCTCGACGCCGCGCTGCATGCGCTGTTGAGCCAGGCGCGGCTGGAGCTGCATTACCGCAGCCGGCATCATCCGCCGCCTGCCGCGACGATCGAGGCTCAGGCGGGCATTGCGGTGCGCGCGTTTGCCGCGCGCTTGCCGGCGATTCGCAGCCTGCTCGACAGCGACGTGCTGGCGGCGTTTCACGGGGACCCCGCAGCCGGCAGCGTGGATGAAGTGCTGCTGTGTTACCCCGGCGTGCTCGCGATGATCCATCACCGGCTGGCGCACGAGCTATATGGGCTGGGTTTGCAGCTGCTGGCGCGCATTGTCGCCGAACTCGCGCATGCGCAAACCGGCATCGACATCCATCCTGGTGCCAAGATCGGCGCGGGGTTTTTCATCGATCACGGCACGGGCGTGGTGATTGGCGAGACAGCCGTGATCGGCGAGCGCGTGCGGCTCTATCAGGCCGTCACGCTGGGCGCGAAGCGTTTTCCACGCGATGCGCAAGGGCATCTGGAAAAGGGCCATGCGCGCCATCCGATCGTCGAGGACGACGTGGTGATCTACGCGGGCGCGACCATTCTCGGCCGCGTCACACTGGGCCGGGGTTCGGTGATTGGCGGCAATGTCTGGCTCACGCAGGATGTCGAGCCGGGCTCGCACGTGACGCAGGCCGTGTCGCGCAACGAGGGCACCGGCGCCGCCGCGAATGGCGAGCGCACGCCGCGCGGTCATGCAGACGAGCTTCCCGTCGCGGCGGGAGCCGCGCGATGAGCGGACTCGTCAGGGAGTTCGGCGCCGCGGTGCGGCGTCTGCGTGAGACACGCGGCTGGTCTCAGGAGCAACTCGCGGAATACGCGGGACTCAACCGCTCGTATGTCGGCGAGGTTGAACGGGGCTCGGCCATCGCGTCGATCGTCACGGTCGACAAGCTTGCCCGCGCATTCCAGGTGCCGATCGAGCACCTGCTCACCCTGTCTTCCGAAGCCTCGGGCATTGCAGTGCTCGCGCGCTCTGCGTTCGTCGATCCGCCGTCCGTGAGGTAGATCAACGTTTGCCGTCTATAGCATGTTGAAGCGCAGGGGTGGCCTCCCGATAATCGCTTTCGCTCATAAGCTTTCCCGTTTTTCTTCTATCAATCCCGGAGCTTCAGATGACAGCAACAGTGGGCGGCCTGACGGCGCTCGGCGATAACGCAGCACGGCAACTAGCCAATGCCACCAAAACCGTTCCGCAACTGGCCACGATCACGCCGCGTTGGCTCACCCATCTGCTGCAATGGCTGCCGGTCGAGGCAGGCATTTATCGCCTGAATCAGGTGAAGAATCCCGAAGCCGTGGTGGCCGCCTGCACCGCGCGTGAAGATGAAAGCATCCTGCCGCGCACCTTCGTGCCCTACGAAGAGCAACCGCGCGAGTACTTCCTGAATGCCGTCAGCACGGTCCTCGACGTGCACACGCGGATCTCGGATCTCTACAGCAGCCCGCACGATCAGATCAAGGAACAACTGCGCCTCACGATCGAGACGATCAAGGAATTGCAGGAAAGCCAGTTGATCAACAATCCGGATTACGGCCTGCTCGCCAACGTGGCGGAAGAACAGCGCGTGTTTCCGCTGACCGGCGCGCCGACGCCCGACGACCTCGACGAACTGCTGACCAAGGTCTGGAAGGAGCCGGCGTTCTTCCTGACACATCCGCTCGCGATCGCCGCGTTCGGCCGCGAATGCACGCGCCGTGGCGTGCCGCCGCCGACGGTCAGCCTGTTCGGCTCGCAGTTCCTGACGTGGCGCGGCATTCCGCTGATTCCGTCGGACAAGGTGCCGGTGGCCGACGGCAAGACCAAGATTCTGCTGCTGCGCGTGGGCGACAAGCGCCAGGGCGTGGTCGGTCTGTTCCAGCCGGGCGTGGCCGGCGAGCAGGGGCCGGGTCTGTCGGTGCGCTTCATGGGCATCAACAATCACGCGATCGCGTCGTATCTGATCTCGCTCTATTGCTCGCTCGCCGTGCATTCGCCGGACGCGCTGGCAGTTCTCGATGACGTGGAGATCGGCAAGTACCATGACTACCCAGACACCTACAAGTAAGCCCATGGATAGCGTCCTGCCGCACGATGTGCCGAGCGGTCCGCCCGGGGGCTTGCCTGCGGGTTTGCCTGACCCTGCCACGTTGGCGTCGCTGGCGAATGCGTTCTTTTCGGCGTTGCCGGGCAACCCGCCGCAGTCAGGCGCGACGCCAGGGCTCGCCGGCACGCTGCCGTTCACGGCGCCGGTGACCAGCGAGATCAGCAACCCTGCGCCGGCGGGTTCGCCGCTCGCCGGTCCCGGCGGCACGGGCACCGGTGTGCCCGGTGCAGCGTTGCCGCAGGGGCATGTGCCCGGCGCCAACCTGTTGCCCTCGTCGCCGACGCATGTGCTGTCGCTGGGTAATCGCGCGCCCGCATTGGCGCCGCATGCGACGGCGCAGAACGGCTTGCCGGACAGCGTGGTGACCATTGCGCCCGCACTCGATCCGCGCTTTGGCGGCTCCGCGCTGGGTGTGCCGGAGGGACACGGCGCGCAGCGTCCGTCCGCGGGCGGCGCTTCGCCGGTGACACCCGCGTCGCCGGTTTCGCCGGCGTCCGCCTCGCCGTTTTATTTTCTCGGCGAATCGGGTCAACCTCGCGCCGCGTCAGCTGCGTCGCCGGATATCGTCGTGCCGGTCTGGAACGAGGTGAGTGCGCAATCGTTCGGTCTGCCCGGTGTCGATGAGCCGCTTGCCGAGCAACGTTTCCCGTATGACCGTCCGGCTGCATCGCATGCCGCGCATGCCGCGCCATCGTCCACGCCCGCGGAACACCCGGGCGGCTCGCACTACTTCCTGAATCTGAACGAGCCGTCGCGCGTTCCAGGGCAGGCAGCCGGCGCGTCGCAAGGTGTGCCGCATGCGGGGCCGTCCGCTCATCCGCCGTTCGATGTGAATGCGATTCGCCGCGATTTCCCGATTCTGCAGGAGCGTGTGAACGGCCGTCAGCTGGTGTGGTTCGACAATGCCGCGACCACGCACAAACCGCAGGCGGTGATCGACCGGCTGGCGTATTTTTATGCGCATGAGAACTCGAACATCCATCGGGCGGCTCATGCGTTGGCCGGCCGCGCCACCGACGCATACGAAGCCGCGCGCAGCAAGGTGCAGCGTTTCATCGGTGCGGCGTCGCCGGAGGAAATCATCTTCGTGCGCGGCACTACCGAGGCGATCAACCTGGTCGCGAAGACGTGGGGCGTGAAGCATGTGGGCGAGGGTGACGAGATCATCGTCTCGCACCTCGAGCATCACGCCAATATCGTGCCGTGGCAGCAGCTTGCCGCGCAAACCGGTGCGAAGCTGCGCGTGATTCCGGTCGACGACAGCGGCCAGGTATTGCTCGACGAATACCGGCGGCTGCTCAATGACCGCACGAAAATCGTCTCCGTCACGCAGGTGTCGAATGCGCTCGGGACGGTGGTGCCGGTCAAGGAGATCGTCGAGCTCGCGCATCGGGCCGGCGCGAAGGCGCTGGTCGATGGGGCGCAGTCGGTGTCGCATATGCGGGTGGATGTGCAGGCGATCGACGCGGACTTCTTCGTGTTCTCGGGTCACAAGGTGTTCGGTCCGACCGGCATCGGCGTGGTCTACGGCAAGCGCGCGATTCTGGAGGACATGCCGCCGTGGCAGGGTGGCGGCAACATGATCGCCGACGTCACGTTCGAGCGCACGGTGTTCCAGCCGCCGCCGAATCGTTTCGAAGCCGGCACGGGCAATATCGCCGATGCAGTGGGTCTGGGCGCGGCGATCGACTACGTTCAACGCGTCGGCATCGAGAATATCGCGCGCTACGAGCACGATCTGCTCGCGTATGCGACGAGCGTGCTGCAACCGGTGCCCGGTGTACGCTTGATCGGCACTGCGCGCGACAAGGCCAGTGTGTTGTCCTTCGTGCTGAAAGGCTACGAGACCGAGGAGGTCGGGCAGGCGCTCAACGAAGAGGGCATTGCCGTGCGCTCGGGGCATCACTGTGCGCAGCCGATCTTGCGACGCTTTGGCGTCGAGGCGACCGTGCGGCCATCTCTCGCGTTCTATAACACCTGCGATGAAGTCGATGCGCTAGTGTCTGTAGTGCGACGGTTGTCTTCGCGACGCTGAATACAGGCGGTGGCCGGCTACGGCTGCCGCCTTTTTACCGAATGAAACCTGTCAGTGGTAACGCTTGCGTTTGCCGCTTTCTCAATCTGCCGCGTGAGGTGCCACTGGCACCACTCCCACTTCTGCGCGACACGCCGTATGACGGCTCGGTTGAGCGTTCAAACGGTCGCTGCCGCTTCCCGTGTTTCGAGGTGGCGGCTCACGGGCCGCTGCAAACCGAAGTGCTCACGCAACGTACGGCCTTCATACTCGGTGCGGAAAATGCCGCGCTGTTGCAATAGCGGCACCACGCCGTCCGCGAAATCCTGCAAGCCGCCCGGCAAAACATCCGGCATCAGGTTGAAACCATCGGCGGCGCCGCCTTTGAACCAGTGTTCGATATCGTCGGCGATCTGTTCCGGTGTGCCGACAATGACACGGTGCCCGCCACCGCCGGCCAGCGCGCGGATCAACTGGCGCGCCGTGTAGCCATTCGCACGAGCTTGCGCGAGCGTGACATGGAAGAACGTGTGATTGCCGTTGCCGCCACCGGGCAGTGAAAGATCGTCCGGCAGACGTTCGTCGAGTTTCAACCGCTCGACGCTCACACCCAATATGCCCGCCAGACGCGTCAGGCTGTAAGTCCACGGAATCAGATCCACCAGTTCGTCGCGACGACGCAAGGCTTGCGCCTCGGTTGCGCCGATGATGGTGGTGAGGCCGGGCAGCACGCGGATCGCGTCGTTGCCGCGCCCCAATGCCGCGGCGCGCGACTTGAGCTCGCGAGCATAAGAAGCCGCTTCGTCGAACGACTGTGACGCGGAGAAGACCGCTTCCGCGTGACGGGACGCAAGCTCGCGTCCATCCACCGAGCCGCCGGCCTGGATCAGCACCGGGTGGCCCTGAGCACTGCGCGGCAGATTGAACGGGCCATCCACGCTGAAATATTTGCCGCGATGGTCGATGCGATGCACCTTCGCCGCGTCGACGAAACGGCCATCTACCTTGTCGCCGATAAAGGCGTCGTCTTCCCAGCTATCCCACAGCGCCTTCACGACCTCCGTGAATTCGGCGGCGCGTTCGTAGCGCTCGGCATGATTAGGCACCGCCTCGCGGCCGAAGTTGCGCGCCGAACCGAGATCGGCGGTCGTCACGATGTTCCAGCCCGCGCGCCCCGCGCTGAGATGATCGAGCGTGGCAAAGCGCCGCGCGATGTTATACGGCTCGTTGTAGCTCGTCGACGCCGTGCCGATCACACCGATATGCGTCGTGGCCGCAGCAATGCCGGCGAGCAGCACGGTCGGCTCCAGCGCCGTGATCGGCCGGAAGTCGATCTGATCGGCGATCGACGCATTGTCGGCGAGAAACACGGCGTCGAACTTCGCCGCCTCGGCGATCTGCGCAACGCGAACATAGTGAGCGATATCGATGAACGCGCGCGGATCCGCGTCTTCGGTAAGCCAGGCGGAAGGCACGAAGCCCGAGTGGAGAATGTTGACGTTCAGATGGAGCTGGCGCGGCGGGTCGTTTCTCATGGGTCTGGTCGAATGCGGGAAGGGCCAGCAACGAAGGAGCAAAGGCATCTGGCCGACTCTTCAATTGTCGATTGGCTGTGCATTCGAGACCACTAACGATTTCTGGCATCGATATGTCGGCAACGACTAAGGTTCGCCGCCATGCAAGACCAGCATGATGCCGCGCAGCGTTCGGGCCGCCACCGTGATTTACGATGTGCCGCTCGCTTCATAACCATATCGGAACTCGGTCTTTCCAAATTCGCGCCAACACTGCCATGCTTTGACTCAGGCCGTGCGCGGTGTCAGCGCGCGGCGTCTATTTCATAACCGCAGTGACCCACCTTTATCGAGTATGGATCCGTTGATCGAGAGTCTGATGCTGAAAATGAGGCACAGCCGCGTCTATACGGCTGTGACTTTCGCCCGTTTGTTCGGCGTATCGGAGAAAGCGGTCGAAGCCGCGCTCGCCACGCTGATCGCCAGCGGCAAGGTGCGCACGTGCATCAACGCCCGGCGCGATGTCGGCTACTGTTTGTCGGGCGCGACGCCGGTCTGCGCGTCGCCGCTTGAGCCCGATGTAACCACTGTCGCCACGCCGCCTTTGACGCGCCGCGTGGACGGCGCGCTGGCGGGCTACGACAGGCAACTCGATGCGCACCGCTCGCTCGCCATGCTCGTGCGCCGCTGAGTCGTCCGACTTATCTGTTCACGACACCTGTTCGCGATCTCGGCCATAGACGCCAGGGGTTATCAGCAACGCTGCTTAGCACCTGAAAATTGCTTGGTTTGTGCCGTCCGCGAGCGTTGTTAGAGTCCACGTCTCACGCTAAGGGCACGCGCCGTTCGACCTCGCGCGCGGCCCATTAAAACAACAGGAAACACCGTTATGAATCTCAGAGTGCTTGGCGCAGTGATCGCCGGAAGTCTGCTTCTCATGTCCGCTGCCGCGCATGCGGATCGTCTCGACGACATCAAGAAAGCGGGCGTGTTGCGCGTAGCCGCTTTCGATAGCAATCCGCCGTTCGGTTTCGTCGATCCGAAGAGCAATCAGATCGTCGGGCTCGACGTCGACTATGCGCGAGCGCTCGCCACGCGCCTCGGCGTCAAGCTCGAGATCCAGCCGACCAATCCGGCCAATCGCATTGCTTTCCTGAAGTCGGGCAAGGTGGATCTGGTGTTTGCCAACTTTACGATTACCGACGATCGCAAGAAGGAGGTGGATTTCAGCACCCCCTATTTTGCGTCTGGCACGCAATTCATTGCGAAGAAGGGCACGCTTACCTCGCCGCAACAATTGAACGGTTTGCGGATCGGCGCGGACAAAGGCACGACCAATGAGCAGCAGGTGCGTGCGCAATTCCCGAGCGCCACGATCATTGCTTATGACGACACGCCGTTCGCCTTCGCCGCGCTGCGCACGGGCAACGTGCAGGCGATCACGCAAGACGGACCGAAGCTCGTCGCGTTGCTCGCGAAGGTGCCGGACAAGGCGAACTACGAGATCCCGCCGTTCACGATCTCCAACGACTACGAAGGCGTGGGCGTGCCGAAGGGCGAGACGCGCCTGCTGAATGTCGTCAACGATACGCTGAAGGATCTCGAAGCCAAGGGCACGGCCGGCACGATCTACGACACCTGGTTCGGCCCGAAGAGCGCCGCGCCGTTGCCGCGCCTGTTCAGGATCGGCGATCCGCAGAAGAGCTGACGCGCCTCGCTTCACAGCCGCCTCCACATGGCCCGGTCACCGCCCGAAACGCGTGATCGGGCCTTCTTGCTGATACCGGACCGCGTTTTTCCCGCATGCATCTCTTGAATTTCTGGCTGGACCCGCGCTATCTCGGCTGGCTCGCCCACGGTTTTCTCATCACGCTGATCCTGTCGGCGTGCGTGAGCGTGTGCGCGACGCTGCTCGGATTCGTGCTGGCAATAGCCCATATCGCGCAACATCGCACGGTCGCGGCTGCGGCAAGGGTCTATGTACTCGTGTTTCGCAACTCTCCGCTGCTGGTGCAATTGCTGTTCTGGTACTTCGGCGCGGCGACGCTGCTGCCTCAAGCCTGGATGACGTGGCTGAACACGCCGCATGTGTTGAGCGCCGGGCCCTTTGCCGTGCACTGGCCGAGCTTCGAACTGTTCGCCGGCTGGCTGGGCCTGACCTGCTACAGCACAGCCTTTATCGCGGAGGAGTTTCGCGCCGGCATCCGCGGCGTGGGCATCGCGCAATACCAGGCGGGCGCCGCATTGGGCATGACGCGTTATGCGACCTTGCGGCACGTCGTTGTTCCGCAAGCGGTGCGTATCGCCACGCCGCCGCTCGCGGGGCAATACATGAATGTCGTGAAGAACTCGTCGCTGACCATGGCGATCGGCGTGGCCGAACTGTCTTATATGTCGCGTCAGGTGGACACGGAGAGCTTCCGCACCTTCCAGGCCTTCGGGACTGCAACCGTGCTGTATATCGGCACCATCGCGTTGATCGAAACGGCCTTGGTGATCTGGCAACACACTGGCGTACGTGCGTTGCAGCGAGGGCGGGCATGACGGCGCTCGAGTGGCTGCCGACGCTGCGTTATCTGCTGCTCGGCGCGTTCCCCAATGGGCCACTGGGCGGCGCCGCGCTGACGGTTGTGCTGTCGGTGGTGTCGGCGTTGCTGTCCGCGGCGGTGGGGCTGGCGGGCGGCGTGGCGCTCTCGCTGACACGCGGCGGCGTGCATCTGCTGCTGGTCGCAATCGTCGGGTTCTTCAGGGCGATTCCGGTATTGATGCTGATCTTCTGGACATTCTTCCTGATGCCGATCCTGCTGCATATCGGCGTGCCGGGGCTGGTTGCGGTGGTGTGCGCGCTGTCGCTGATCGGTGGCGCGTATCTGTCGCATGCCGTGCATGCGGGCATCGTGTCGGTCGGCGCGGGTCAGCAACAGGCGGCGCTGTCGCTCGGGCTCTCACGCTGGCAGGCGTTGCGTCACGTGGTGCCGCCACAGGCGGTGCGCGTCATGATGCCGTCGTTCGTCAATCAGTGGGTGTCGCTGGTCAAGGATACCTCGCTTGCGTATATCGTCGGCGTGCCGGAATTCACGTTCCTTGCCAATCAGGTCAACAGCCGCCTGATGATTTACCCCGCACAGATTTTCGTGTTCGTCGGCATCGTTTATCTGCTGCTGTGCTCCGCGTTGCAATGGATCGCTCACCGCATTCTGCTGCGCTCACCGTCCGCTCACGCCACTACGGGATCGAATGAGGAAGCTGTTACACCATTGCCGCTCGGTCGACTCAGCGAATGAAAAAGCCGCGAGGCAGCCGGGCAGGCCGTCACCGCAAATCGGAACGCGTGATAAGCAATTGCCAATTCGATAGTAGGCGTGACGCGCAGGTACTGGTCCAATAGACGATTAGCCCTTCCGTGGCGAGTCGGACCCGTACTGCTGCCAATGGCAACAGGCCGAAACGCCGCAAGCGGACGGGTCTCAACTGTCTGTATGAGCCATCATGTCCAGTCCCACATCCAGCCCTGTCGCGTCGCGACTGCCGGCGCGTCCCGATCCGGCGCGCGTCACGCGGATCGCTGACGACGCACAGGCGCTCGCCGCATCCCGCACCCTCGCCGACGTTTTCGCGTCGGGCGCCGCCGAACGCGACCGCAATCGCGTGCTGCCATGGGCCGAACTGGATCTATGGTCGCAAAGCGGTCTCGGCGCCATCACCGTGCCGCGCGAATATGGCGGTGCGGATGTGTCGTTCGCGACGCTGGCCGAAGTCTTCGTGAACCTCTGCGCGGCGGATCCCGCGCTGGGGCAGATTCCGCAGAACCAGTTCGGCGTGCTGGGTGTGCTGCGCGAAGTCGGCAGCCCGGCGCAGAAAGAGCGTCTGTACGGCGAAGTGCTGGCCGGCCGGCGGCTTGGTAATGCCGGCCCGGAACGTCGCTCGGCGGCGGCGGCGACGGTCCTGCAGGGTTCGACGCGCCTGCGCGCGACGCCCGACGGCTTGCGCCTCGACGGCAAGCGGTTCTATTCGACCGGCGCGTTGTTCGCGCACCGCGTCCCGACGCGCGCGACCGACGACGAAGGACGCGCCGTGCAGGTCTGGGTGCCGCGCGATGCGCCGGGCCTGACGGTAGTGGACGACTGGAGCGCCATCGGCCAGCGCACCACGGCGAGCGGCACCGTCACCTTCGACGCGGTGCCCGTCGATCCGCAGGACGTCTTGCCGATCTGGCAACTGGCCGACCGCCCGGGTCTGTCCGGCCCGACGTCGCAACTGATTCAGGCGGCGATCGACCAGGGTATCGCACAGGCCGCCGTTGCCGACGCGCTCGCCTTCGTGCGCGAACGCGCGCGGCCGTGGGTCGATTCCGGCCTCGAGCACGCAACCGACGACCCGTACATCATCGCCGATGTCGGCCGTCTGGAGATCGACCTGCATGCCGCGCATGAAGTGCTGCTGGAAACCGGCCGCACGCTCGACGCGATCGCGACCCGGCCGATCGATGCCGAAGCCAGCGCGCGCGCCTCCGTCGCCGTTGCCGAGGCCAAGGTGTTGACCACACGCATCGCGCTGGAGGCTAGCGAAAAGCTGTTCGAACTGGCCGGCTCCGCGTCGACCCGTGCGCTACACAACCTCGACCGCCATTGGCGCAATGCCCGCACTCATACGCTGCATGACCCGGTGCGCTGGAAGCTGCATCTGCTCGGCAACTATCACCTGAATCAGGTGCTTCCCGCGCGGCATTCGTGGAATTGAAACATGACCATTGACCTTTCTTCCGCGGTTGGCGACAGCGCCGCGCCTGCCGTGCTGCCTCGCGAACTGCGTTCGCTGCCCACTCCCGAACTGATCGGCGACGACGCGCAGGCGCGGCTCGTCGCGCGCCGTCTGGCCGAGGCATTCGCGTGCGAAGCCGCACTGCGCGATCGCGAACGGCGGCTTCCGTGGGCCGAACTCGACGCCTTCGTGGCGAGCGGCCTGTGGGGCATCACCGTGCCGCGCGAATTCGGCGGCGCGGGTGTGAGCAACGGTACGCTCGCCGAAGTCACCGCAACGATCGCCGCAGCCGACGGCTCGCTCGGCCAGATCCCGCAGAACCATTTCTATGCGCTCGAGGTGCTGCGCGTTGGCGGCAGCCTGGAGCAACAGCGCTTTTTCTACGGACGGGTGCTCGCGGGCGAGCGTTTTGGCAATGCGCTCGCGGAAATCGGCCACAAGGATTTCAAACGACGCACACGGCTCACGCGAGAGGCGGCCGGCTGGTATGTCGACGGCCGGAAGTTCTATTGCACGGGCGCGCTCTACGCACATTGGATCCCCACGCTGGTCGTCGCCGAAGAGCAGGGCCGCGACGTCACTTATCTGGCGTTCGTGCCGCGCGGCACACCGGGCGTCACCGTAACCGACGACTGGGATGGCTTCGGCCAGCGTGTCACCGGCAGCGGGTCGGTGCAGTTCGATCATGTGCACGTCGAGCCCGAATGGGTCGTGCCGTTTCAGGCGTCGTTCGAGCGCGCCACGACGATCGGGCCGCTCGCGCAGATCATTCATGCGGCAATCGATCTCGGTCAGGCGCGCGGCGCCTTCGAAGCCGCGTTGGAATTCGTGCGGGAGCGCTCGCGACCGTGGATCGACGCGAAGGTCGAACGGGCCGCCGACGATCCGCTGACCATTGCGCAGTTCGGCGACCTCTCAGTGCGGTTGCGCGCGGCAGAAGCGTTGCTGCGCCGCGCGGGACGTTTCGTCGATGCTGCGCAGGCGCAGCCCACCGAGCAGTCGGTCGCGCAGGCGTCGATCGCTGTGGCCGAGGCGCGCGCGCTCACCACGACCGTGTCGCTGGATGCCGGGTCGCGCCTGTTCGAACTCGCCGGCACCGCCGCGACGCTCGACGGTCTCGGCCTCGACCGTTTCTGGCGCAACGCGCGCACTCACACGTTGCACGACCCGGTGCGCTGGAAGTATCACGCCGTGGGCAACTACTACCTCAACGACAAGCTGCCGCCGCGGCATGGAGCCTTGTGATGGCGAAGAAACAGATCCTGCTCAACGCGTTCAACATGAACTGCGTGGGTCATATCAACCATGGCCTGTGGACGCATCCGCGCGACCGTTCGAGCGACTACCGTCTGCTGCCGTATTGGACCAACCTCGCGCGCACGCTCGAGCGCGGACTGTTCGACGGGCTCTTTCTCGCCGACATCGTCGGCGTCTACGATGTTTATCAACGCAACGTGGACGTGACGTTGCGCGAATCGATCCAGTTGCCCGTCAACGATCCCACGCTGCTGGTGTCGGCAATGGCCGCCGTGACCGAGCATCTTGGGTTCGGCGTGACGGTCAATCTCACCTACGAGCAGCCCTATCTTCTCGCGCGCCGGTTTTCGACGCTCGATCATCTGACGCAAGGCCGGGTTGGCTGGAATATCGTCACGGGCTACCTCGACAGCGCGGCGCGCGCCATGGGACTCAGCGAGCAACTGCCGCACGACGAGCGCTACGACCGGGCGGACGAATACCTGGAGATTCTCTACAAGCTGTGGGAAGGCAGTTGGGAGCAGGGCGCGGTGCTGCGCGACAAGGCGGGACGCGTGTATGCGGACCCGGCGAAGGTTCATCAGGTGCGGCATGCGGGCAAGTACTACAACGTGGAGGGGTATCACCTCGCGGAACCGTCGCCGCAGCGCACGCCAGTGCTGTTCCAGGCCGGCAGTTCCGGGCGCGGCCAGCGGTTCGCCGCGCGTCACGCCGAATGCGTGTTCATTTCGCCGCCGAACCGGCAGGCCGCGCGCGAAACCGTGCGCACGTTGCGCGAGCAACTGGTGCAGGCCGGCCGCCGTCCGGAGGACGTGAAGGTGTTCGTCGGCGCCGCGGTGGTTGCGGGCGCAACCGAGCAGCAGGCCCGCGAGAAATATGCCGACTATCGGCAATATGCGAGCCGCGAAGCCGGGCTCGCGCACTTCGCGGCAAGCACGGGTATCGACTATGCGCAATACGATCTCGACGCGCCAGTGGACTACGCGCCCGGCAACGCGATCGAATCGGCCACGCGAACAGCCAAACAGCACGGCTGGACACGCCGCAAGTTGCTGGAGATGTTCGAACTAGGCGGCCGCTATCCGGCCATTGTCGGCAGCGCCGCGCAGGTTGCCGACGAACTGCAGGCGTGGATCGAGGAAACGGGCGTCGACGGCTTTAACCTGAGCCGCACGGTGGTGCCCGAAAGCTACGAGGATTTTATCGATCTGGTCGTGCCGGAATTACAGAATCGCGGCCTGTACAAGACCGCCTATACCGACGGCGCGCTGCGCCACAAGCTGTTCGGGGAGGGCGACCAGTTGCCGGCCCGGCACGCGGCGGCGAGCTTCCGGCAGCATGCCGCGGAGGCGGTATGAAACCGCACACGATCCGCCTCGCCCAACGTTTGTCACAGGAGCACGCATGAGTCTCGATATTTTCTGGTTTTTGCCGACCTCGGGCGATACACGCTATCTCGGCAAGTCCGATTTTGGCCGGCCGCCGACCAACGAATATATGCGTCAGATCGCGGTCACGGCCGAGAATCTGGGCTATGACGGCTTGCTGATTCCGACCGGCAGCAGTTGTCAGGATCCGTGGGTCACCGCCGCCAGTCTCGTGCCGGTGACGCAGCGCATCAAGCTTCTGGTCGCGTTGCGCACCTCGATCAGCGGCCCGACTGCCGCCGCGCGCCAGGCCGCGACGCTCGACCAGGCCTTGCACGGACGCCTGCTGCTGAACGTGGTGCCGGGCGGCGACGCCACCGAACTCGCCGCCGACGGCGTGTTTCTCCCCCACGACGAGCGCTATGCGGCCGCCGACGAATTCCTCACCGTCTGGCGCGATCTGCTCGCCGGCAAGACGGTGGACTTCAAGGGCAAATACGTTCACGTGGAGCAGGCGCGCAACTTTCATCCGCCGGCGCAGCAGCCGTCGCCGCCGCTGTATTTCGGCGGGTCGTCGCCGGCCGCGCATGAACTCGCGGCCAAGCATGTGGATGCGTATCTGACGTGGGGCGAGCCGCCTGCCGCCGTCGCTGAAAAATTCGCCGATGTGCAGCGGCGTGCCGCCGCCCATGGCCGCAAGCTGCGTCTCGGGGTGCGTCTGCATGTGATCGTGCGTGAGACCAACGAAGAGGCATGGGCCGAAGCCGAGCGCCTCATCAGCAAGCTCGACGACGAAGACATCCGCCGCGCGCAGGAGAACTACGCGCGCATGGATTCGGTCGGGCAACGCCGGATGGCGGAGTTGCATGGCGGACGCCGCGACAGGCTGGAGATCAGCCCCAACTTGTGGGCCGGTGTGGGTTTGGTGCGCGGCGGCGCGGGCACGGCGCTGGTCGGCGATGCAAAGACGGTCGCCGCGCGGTTGCAGGAGTATGTCGACGCGGGCGCGGATAGTTTTGTGCTGTCCGGCTATCCGCATCTCGAGGAGTCGATCCGTTTCGCGGAGCTTGTGTTCCCGTTGTTGCCCGGCAAGAAGCCGGTCACGTTGCGCGATCAGGTGCTGACGGGCGGGGCGTTTGATGTGCGGGCGGGTGCGGATGAGGGCAGAGGTCGGACGAAGGCGCAGGCGTAAAGCGGTCAGGCACTGGCTAGCGATAGATCGCTGCGCCGCTCGACAACATGTTTGCGAACATGTCGTCGAGCGCCCAACTCGGCTAACCGGGAGCGACGCCCCTCATGACGCTCCCGTCTGCACGAGCACCGAACGCCGTTGGATATCCTGAAGCATCGCACTATTGAAGTGCCGTGCTTTCAGCCACGGAGCTCGGCCATTCGCCTAGAAGTGCTCGCGATCGAATTCCGGCAACGCACGCGTTCCTTCAACAGCAACCGAATGCAGCAGTTCTGGCTTCAGATCGAGCAAACGCAGAATCGTGGGCGCAACTTGTGTGGTCAGTACATGTTCGCCGTTCATCTGTCCAGTGTGTTGGGCGTGGGGCACATAGATCACAAGACCGAGATGGCTGTCGTCGGGAGCGTTGCCGCCGTGCTCTTCGTCCTTTGCCGTACTCGAGGTATAGATCACACCCGGGTTCGGTTGGACGACGATGTCAGGCGTGCGTCCATCGGCAGGGTCCCCAAACCGGCCGGTCAATTGCGGGCCGTAGAGAATGTATGCCTGCGGACCGTCTGCGCAAATACCGGGAGCGTTGCAACCGAGGTTGCCTTTGAGGGTCTTCACGACGGCAGACAGTTGGCTTTGATCGCGCAACCAGATCAGTCCGACGTCATCGGTCTGGACGAAACCCGTTCCGACCAGGCCCGTTCCGTCGTTGAGGTTGCCGCTCTTCGTAGCGTTCTGCCCGAAGTTGCCGTTCGGATCCAGATAGTTGCTTGTTTCAAGCAGTTTCGACAGCGTGTCTCCGTTCTTGATCAGCTTCGAATGATCGGTCGGTGACTGCCCATGCTTGGCCGTAACGATGATCGCCGTCGACGAATAGAGATTACGCTGCTTCAGTTCGGTCACGATGCGACCCAGAGCGTTGTCAAGATAAGCAATCGCATTGCTGACCTGCGGCCCCGGCGTGAAGCTCGCATCCAGATAGCCGCCGCCATGCGCGACCGTCGCCTTCTGTGCGACGCTCAAAGTCTGGAAGTTGGTGCCAAACAGTGTGGGCACATCGGCGCTGGATTGACCTGTGGAGTCTTTGCCGTCGATCTCATTGATCAGCGACTGCACATGCAAATTGTCGAACTTTTCCGTGTGCGTGTAGACGTCGGTGTAGTTCGTATTGGTGGCCGGATCGATCGAGTTGATCTCGGTGCGCGAGAGATCGTCCACGCCCGTGCCGGACGGCCCGTTCAGCCAGTCGTAGCCCCATGCATGTTTGTCTGCCCAGGCGGTGCGCGCGCCTTTCAAGTTGCGTTTGACTACTTCGAAGATCGTATTCGTCTTCACATAGTTATGCGGATAGACGGGCGCACAGACACCATTGACCAACGTATGCGGGATAGCCTGCGGATTGAACGCGCCGCCACCGTCGAGATGCGTCAGTGCGCCGCCGTTCTCGCCATCGATGCCAGTCGTTTCGTCGAATACGACATTCCAGCCTTGCTTGCCGGTGCAATTGCTATCGGACGGCGCGAAGAGCGTGCGGTCGTAGGATACGTCGTAGAAGAGGCCGGCGGATTTGGGCGAGCCCCCGGTGACGAGCGCCGCGAGACCTGGGAACGAATCCGACAGGCCCGGTGTGTGCGCATTGGTGTAGGTCGTACCAGACCTGGCGAGCACCGCAAGATTCGGGCATGCATTCGAACCGATGCAGCGTGCGACGTCCTGTTCATGCAGACCGTCGAAGCTGATCAGCAACACATGCTTCACTGACTCGTGCTCGTGCTCGTGTTCATGCTGATCGGCCGCCGCCGCGCCCATCGAGTACAGCCCGGCGAGCAGGGCAACGCCCACGCCAAGGCCGATTTGCTTGCGTTTCCCTATGCGCATCGTCTTCATTTCCCGTCCTTTTTTCAGGTTGCCACGAAACATTTGGTAATCCGGGAATGAATGTGCAGGGCAATTGAGTCGTCAGGATGAATGGGCGCTTTCGATTCCATAACCAGCAAGCGGCTAATGGTATGGACTGGAAAAAAACAGCAATCAGCAATTGCCTTAAGGTTTCCTTAAGAATTGAGTGGTGGGTTGAAAAGTTGAGCTGAATCGCTAACGTTGACCGGAACGTTGTCGCGAGTATTTGAACGTCTTGCACGCCTCGAATCCCGTCGTGATCAGACAGTGTTTGGCAATTGTGTGATCGTCGTCGCGCCGAACGCAGGCGAAGGGTTCCTCGTACGTCGAAGGTGGGGCTAGAGTGCCGCTGCGTTGGACCCGTCAGGTCTGATAAATCCGCGGACTGACACCGTGAGACCGGCTGCATCTACGTTGTTCGCCAATTTGAGCGTCAACTGCTGTCGCTGCGCAATACGGGCCGCAATGGCGAGTCCGAGCCCGCTGCCCGTCCCCTTGGTATGCTCACCGCGATAGAAGCGGTCGAGCACACGCTCCAACTCTCGCTCGGGAATGCCGGGTCCGGTGTCCACCACGTCGAAGCCGAGACGCTCCCCTGTGAGGCAGAGTACGACGTCGACCCTGCCGCCTTGCGGCGTGTAGCGGATCGCATTGTCGATCAGGTTATTCAGCAGCACGCTCACCCCATGCGGATCAGCCAGCACATCGCACGGATTGTCTTGCGTCACGGGATGCCGGAACTCCAGGCCCAAATCAATCTGCTTCTGTTCCGCCAGCAGGGAGAAATCGCTGACTGCCTGCTCGCCGATTTTCCTTAAGCTGACCGATACGCCTTCGTTTGCCGGATTCGCATCCTCCCTTGCAAGCGTCAAAAGCTGTTGAACGAGGCGGATGATGCGATTGAGCCGTGTGTCGATCCGCTCGATCGTCTGGCCATCGTCTTTCAAGGTGCCGTTGTTCGACGCTGCCTGCAACTGCAGTTTCAGCGCGGCAAGCGGCGAGCGCAGTTCGTGCGCGGCATCCGCAATGAAAGTGCGCTGCGCCTGTGAGGCGGCGTTCAGACGCTGCAGCAGGTCGTTCAATGCATCGACGAGCGGCCGGATTTCGACCGGCACCTGGCCGTCGAGACGCAATGGTTCGAGCGAATCGAGCGAGCGCGTTGCCAGTGAGCGCGATAAGCCGCCAATCGGCGCGAGACCTCTCGCCACGACGAACAGCACGAGTACGATGGTCACAGGCATGAGCAGGCCGAGCGGCCACAAGGTATGGAGCGCGAGGTGGAGCGCCAGCGCTTCTCGTACGGAGACGGGTTGCGCAACCTGGATAAAGCGGTCCGGCTGCTGCAAGCCCAGGACGCGCCAGTGAGCCTCGCCCCGTTCGATGGTGCGAATACCCGCGGGCAGTCGCGCCAGAACCGGCGACAAGCGGGAGTGGTAGACGAGCGAGCCCCCTTTGTCCCATATCTCGATCAGAATCCGGTCGTCCGAAATACCTTCGAACTCCGAGCCTTGCCGCTCGACTGTCTCCGCCGTTTCGAGATTCGATGGCAAGGACAGGGCAACGGTACGCAGTTCGTAGTCGAACAGTTCATTGGCTTCTTCGCGGGCCGTATGAAAGATCCCGAATGCCGCAATTCCGGAGGCGGCGGCGAGGCCGCAGATCAGCCAGCCGAGTAGCCAGCGGCGAATCGACGTCATTCATGCCTCTTCAATCGATAGCCAACGCCACGCACCGTCACGATCTGTTCTGCGCCGATCTTGCGCCGCAGGCTGTGCACGTGCACTTCGATTGTGTTGCTTCCCACTTCATCGCCCCATCCATACAGCTTGTCTTCGAGTTCGGACCGGGTGAAGACGCGCGCGGGCTCTTCGATCAGCGCCTGCAGCAGCGCGAACTCCCGCGGCACGAGCGCTACCGGTGCGCTGTTCTTCCTCACTTCGTGAGCGGCGGGGTCAAGCGTCAGTTCACCATGGGAATAGATCGGCTGTTTCTGGCCGGTTCGTCGTCGCAGCAACGCCCGCGCTCTTGCTGCCAGTTCATCCAGATCGAAGGGCTTGATGAGGTAGTCGTCGGCTCCGGCGTCGAGGCCGCGAATGCGCTCGTTCACGGAGTCGCGTGCTGTCAGGATGATGACGGGCGCCTGACCACCTTGTTTGCGGTAGCTATTGAGCAGATCGATGCCGTCTTTTTTAGGCAGGCCGAGATCCAGCAGGACAAGGTCGTACACGCCGTTGCCAAGCGACAACTCGGCGGCCCGGCCGTCTTGCGCCCAGTCGATTGCATACCCTTCGCGCCCCATCGATTCGAGCACGGTTTCCGCAATCATTTCATCGTCTTCTACCAGAAGCAGACGCATCGGCGCTCCTTGCGTTGTTCACCATCCGACATTGTCGCGCATCCGGAATTAACGTTTCCTTAAGCAATTGTTAAGCGTTCGGTCAATATTATCTGCCTTTCGAGAGCAAGCGGATCGAAGCTCTCATGCACGCCGGCGCATTCTTGGGCAAACGAAAGCGCTGCGGAACGGCGCGATGCGCCGGTCGACAGACGACGCATGGACAGTCTAGTGGTGAGTGAAAAGCCCGGCATCCGCGCCAGACGACGCAACATGAGAGCGCGGCGTCCGAGATTCTGACGATCCGCCCGTTTGCGTGCCGTAACCAGTCGCACCGGCTGTTTGGCGCGGGCTCGCGTATTGCTGAGAAGCCGGATAGTCCATTTTGGATTGATGCAGGGTGTGGTCTCGCTCGGCTTCGGCTGTTTGCGCTCGCACCTCGGCGCGCGTGAGTGGACCATTGGTCGCCTGCGCGAAGCTGGCGACAGGCAGCGAAGCGGTGATGGCAAGGATGCAGATGGAGAGGATGCGTTTCATAGTGCGTTTTCCTTGGGAATCTGAATGAATATTCCTGACCTTCGCGCTTCGAGTCCTGCGCGCCGATCTGGAGCATCACGTCGAGGGCCCTTGTGACGTGCATCATCAGAGTACGTGTTGAACCTTAGGTGACGCTTATCCGGCTTCCGTGCGGATTGAATACGCGCGAACGGCTCGGTTAAGCGGGTGTTAACCTGACTGATGCAATCTGTCTGCCACGTCTTCGGCGCCGCTGGTGCGAGGCGCAGGCGCTTGCGGGCGCAACGATCGATTGAAGTGCAAAGAAAGAGGAATGAACATGAAAGGAAGCACTGCGAGCTTCGCCAGCCAGGCTGTCAGCAAGGTTCCCGAGGTAACGATCGGATTCTGGGCGATCAAGGTGGCCGCGACGACGCTGGGGGAAACCGGCGGAGATTGGGTATCCATGTCGCTGAATCTTGGTTATCTGGTTGGCTCTTCGATCTTCCTCGTGTTATTCGTCGCCCTCGTTTCAGCCCAGGTCAAGGCAAGAGATTTCCATCGCTTCCTGTACTGGGCGACGATTGTCGCCACGACCACGTTGGGTACGACAATGGCGGACTTCGCCGATAGATCGCTAGGCATCGGATATCCCGGCGGCACTACGCTAGTCGTTGCGCTATTGATCGGCAGTCTGGCCATATGGTATCGGTCGGAGGGGACGGTCTCGGTCGAGAGCATCGTCACCGCCAGGGCTGAATGGTTTTACTGGATTACGATCCTGTTTTCACAAACGCTCGGCACGGCGCTCGGGGACTGGGTAGCGGGTGAAGACCGCGGCGGGCTCGGTATCGGATACGAATATGGCGCAATGCTCTTTGGAGCCGGCCTGATTGTCGTGGCCGCACTTTACTTCTGGACGCGTGTATCGCGCACGGCGCTGTTCTGGTCAGCGTTTATTCTGACCCGGCCACTCGGCGCGACGTTGGGGGACTTCCTCGATAAACCGGTGGCGCAGGGCGGACTGCAAGTGAGTCGGCTGTATGCGTCCGGCATCCTGCTTACTTTCATGGTGGCGTGTATCGTGCTGATCCCGCAGCGGCCAACCAGGAGGGAGCCGGCAGCCTGATCATGCGCGCTATCGGATGGCATGGAAATCCATGCAGTTCCATCAGGACGTAGTGAAGGCAACTCATTCCGAATGCACAGACAGCCGGCCCGTCCGGCTTCTTTGAGCGCCATTGTTCATTCCGTCCAGTGAGATTGCGCGAATGAGTTTCGCTGCTAGAAGCGGTAAAGGACCGACGCCATCCCGTTGAGGTCGAGCCGGCGCTCGGTGATCGGACTGCCGGCGGCGTAACGCTCGAGGCGTCCCACAACGGCCGCAACGTTCGCCGACCAGTGCGGACTGATCTTGTACGTGGCATTCACGTTGAAGTGAGCATCGCGCAAACCGGAACCGGTATCGTAGTGCGGTAGTCCCGATGCCGCGCTTTCCTGCTGCGTGACGCCGAACATCGTCTGGGTATAGGTCGCGTTGGCCCATGTGAGGCCCGGACCCATCGAAATGAGCCAGTTGCCGATTGGCGCCGATACGAACAGATCGGCCATCGCCGTCAGACCTTGCCCCGTTCCCGCGATGTCCTGGTAGGCCGCCACCGCGCCGGTGAACGCCCACCACGTGTAATCGCCGAAGATCCGCAGCTTCGGTCCATAGTGCACATCGGGTAAGCCTTTGAGCCGCGCATCGTCGGACGATGATCTCGACTGGAAGTCGAAACTCACCGACATGCCGAGGTGATAGTTCTCCGCGTGCATCACGTTGACGCCGAGCACATCCGGACCCTGCGAGAAAAAGCGGTCCTTCCATGAAATGTCCTGCACGGGGAAGGGAAGCACTTGCAACTGTGAGGAGCCGGGGAACTTCGGGAACACGTACATGCCCGGCCCGACCGAGATTTTCCAGTCGCTGTCCGCCTGCGGTTCATCGGCGTGCGCGATACCCGTCGTACAACACGCGCTTACCGCTGCGAGCGCCAGGCAGCGGCGTCGGAAAGATGCGATATGGAGCTTCATGCTTTCCTCGCCACTGCGGCCAACTGTCTCAGGCGTCGAGCGAGCGCCCGTGATACGACAGGCGTCGGATTGTTGCAGGACGCCGACGTTGCGGCGCTTTCGCGCATGAATAGCGCGCATTCCCGCGCGACTACCTCGCGCTCGTTGTCAGAGGTGATCATATGGTACGAGTCGTCGAGCCAGATGGTGCGAAGAAACGACGCGCCGACGTTCGCCACGACATACTGCGCATTGTGTGGACTGGACGTCTCGTCGTCGATCGCATGAATGATGAGGCAGTCGGTGCTGATGCTCTTCAGCTTCTCGCGTACCCAGTTCGCAAGCCGGCTCGCTTCGTGAAGCGCGGGCATCGCAATGGATGCGGGTCCCACTTCGCTGATTTCACCTCTTTGCATCACGCGCGCAATTTTCGAGCGCAACGCCTCGTTGCGCAGACCGTAGGGTTCGTGCTCGCGATAGCGATAGCGCGAGCGCAAAGGCGTGTAGTAGACGTAGTCGAGTAGAAATCGATACCAGGGAATCGCCCAGCCGTCGTAACTGAGTGTGATCGACAACAGCAGCAACGCGCGCGCGGTCGGGCGCTGTTGAGTGACGGCGGCGGCCAGCGTCGCGCCCATGGAAAGTCCGCATACCGAAACGTGCCGGTATCGCGCGGCAAGCGCGTCGAATTCGGCGACGGCTGCGCTGATCCACTGTTCCATCGGCGCATGTCCCGCTCCGGCACTGTAGCCATGAAGCTCCGGCGTGTGAGTCACGAAGCCTTCTTCGGCGAGCGCACGCGCAAGGAAGCGCAATTCCGCGGGAGAACTCGACAGTCCGTGTAAAAGCAGGACAGCGTGATCGTTGCCCTGAGCGGTGGGAAATGCAGAGATGTTCATGGTCAGTCTTCCGCCCGAAGGATCAGAAACTCGCCGGACGGCGTAATGAAGCGTTCGCACATACATTCGACCGCGCGCCAACCGTGTCCACTCGATAGAAAACGCATGCGGTGATGGCCCGGCATCAGGCGGTCGTTCACACGCGCGAGATCATCCTGATGCACTTCCGAATGCCTGGTGCCGTAGGCGATGCCCGTACGAAACGATTCGTCGTCGATGACGCCGTCGGCCGTGGAAGTCGCCGCTGCCGCAACAAAACTGCTAGGCGGCGCGCTCGTTGCCGGATCGACTGCCTTGATGAGAATGAGTGAGCGGTTGTGCTGGGCGATGTGATGCAGCATGCGATGCATTTCATCCGTGGCACGACGCGCCAGCAGGCGTTCGTTATCGCCGCGCAGCAGCATTTCATAGCGCGACTGCGCGACAGACGCCAGAAGTTCGGCGCGATACTGCGCGCGTTTCAAACGCTCGACCAGCGTGATCACAACAATCGTGATCAGCGGATACGACACCAGCAGGCGGATATCCGACGCGTCGATGACGTCCAGGCGTCCATACGGCGGGACAAACAGGTAATCCGCGAGACAGAGTCCCGCCAGCATCACGCTGAATGCGGGCGCGAGACCACAATAGTATTCCACGAGCACGGCGGCGATGAGAAAGGCGGTGCCCGGCATGATCGGACCAAGCAGCGGGTGCAGTACCGATCGGATGGCAGCGGCGGTAAAAAGTGCCGTAGCTGCAATAATCCACCGTCTGCGGCCTCGCGGCGCCCAGCGGCGAGAGTTTTTGACTTTCATTTTGTTATATACGGCGAGGTGACATTGACCCATGAAACAGTGATTGTGCCAGACACTTTTGTGACATATCCGGCGATATCAGGCAAAGTTCGGACTGGGCCGTGTTTTCCCGAATGCAATGGCAGCAAACTGACCAATGGGAATTAGCGCATCGATCCGGCGTTTGTCCTTATATCGGCCCCGAAACTAGTAAAGCCGCTTCGCACGAGACAAAGCATGCGCGTGCTTACCTATGCCCTATGGTTCGCTGTCGCCGCCTATCTGGGTGCGGCGCTGGCGCTGTATCTGATGCAGGACCGCATGCTGCTTCCATCCACGCCGGACGCGGCGGATCTTCGCACGGTCGTGAACGCGGGTAACCACATTGACGCGTGGAAAGCGCAAGGCGCGTACGCGGGCTACGTCGTCAGGCCGACGGAGCACGTACCGCGCGGTACGTTCATCGTCTATCACGGCAACGAGGAGTCGGCGGAGACCAAGCTGCCGCTCGCTAATGTATTCGTACGCGCCGGGTATCGGGTCGTCATTGCCGAGTATCCAGGGCACGGCAAGCGGGGAGGTGAGCGCACCATGCAAGCGGCGACGGTTGCTTCCCGTGAAGCTTTGGCATCCGTGCTCTCGCAATGGCGCGGTCCAGTCTATCTAGTGGGCGAGTCGCTCGGCGCGGGCATGGCATCGCAAGTTGTCAAGGGCAACGAGTCGGCGATCGCGGGCGTCGTGCTTATTACGCCGTGGGACTCGCTTGCGAATGTGGCCGCTGAAAAGTATCCGGCTTTCCCGGTGCGGTGGCTGCTGCACGACCGCTTTGATTCGATCGCCGCCGTATCGCGTTACGAGGGGCCGCTGGTCATCATCGGGGCGCAACGAGACGAGTTGATTCCGGTCGCGCATGCACGACGTTTCGCGAGCGAGCACGATCATGCCCGGCTCATGCTGTTGCCCAACGCCGATCACGACGACTGGTTCGGCGCCATGACGCCGCAGGACTGGGGGCGGGTTCTGCAATGGCTTAAGGCCGCATGAAGCGAAGCCTGAACGCAAGGGCTGGGTCTTCGCGTTGATGAGGCCTGTTGTGCCGCACACGCGCAGCGGTTTAACTGGCCGAATCCGCGAGGAAAGTCACCCGCCCTCCTGCGAGACCACAGAGTCGACACCGCACTGCTCGGGTGTCGACTACTGCGCCGCATTTCAGCCCAGCATCTTTATGACTGCCTTTGCGCTCGCCTCCGATGAGCCAGGGTTCTGCCCCGTCACCAACTGTCCGTCGACCACCACGTGGCTCGCCCAATCCGGTCCTTTGCTGTAATGCGCGCCAAGCTTTTGCAGTTCCGACTCGACAAGAAACGGAACCACGTCGACAAGCCCGACTGCAGCCTCCTCTGAATTGGAAAAGCCGGTGACCTTTTTCCCGTTCACGAGCGGCTTTCCGTCGGTGCCCTTCACGTGCCGAAGGACGCCAGGCGCATGGCAGACAAACGCAACCGGTTTTCCAGCTGTTTGAAATGCTTCAATCAACGATATCGATTTCGAGTCCTCGGCAAGATCCCACAGCGGGCCGTGGCCGCCGGGATAAAAGACCGCGTCGTATTCCGCTTCATCAACCTCCGACAGCGGATGGGTATGAGCGAGCAGTGCCTGCGCTTCCTTGTCAGCGCGAAAGCGTTTCGTTGACTCGGTTTGCGCGTCTGGTTCGTCACTTTTTGGATCAAGAGGCGGTTGGCCTCCCTTGACCGAAGCTAACGTAATTTCTGCTCCCGCGTCCTTGAATACATAAAAGGGTGAGGCAAATTCTTCGAGCCAGAATCCGGTCTTCTTTCCTGTGTTACCAAGTTGATCGTGGGACGTCAAAACCATCAGGATTTTCATCACAACCTCCAATGTTGAGCAGCTGAATTGTCAGCGGGACGTGCTTCACTCGGACCACAGTTGTGGGCAAAGGTTGCGAGGTCACAGAAATCGGCCTTCGAATACGAGCAAGGTGGTATCAGGCGAAATTCGCAAGGCTGGTTTGACGAAACCGACGGATACCCCCACCCCCTATGTTAAACTCAAGTCTATTTTTCGCCCTGAAGGGGTGTCTGGGGAGCCGCAATGAGTCATACGGTCCATGAAAAACAGAAACTTCTCAACCGGGTTCGCCGTATCAAGGGGCAGGTTGAAGCCATTGAGCGGGCACTCGAGGAAGAGCATGGCTGCTCCGATGTTCTGCAGCGAATTACGAGTTGTCGCGGAGCGATGAATGGCCTGCTTGCCGTCGTACTGGAGGACCATATCCGCAATCATCTCGTCGATGCGGAAAGCGCGGATGAGCCTGATGTCAGCGCGACCGAACAGCTCATCGAAGTTGTTCACAGCTATTTCAAGTAGAGTCAAAAATGAGTGATTTCAACGATGCCGCGTTCGGTGCGGGGCATGACCACATCTTTCTGGGTTCAGCCCATGAGCAGAACGAACGCAGGACCTGGGCTGTGATTGCGCTGTGCTCGGCCATGATGGTCGTGGAAATCGTCGGTGGCAGTTTGTTCGGGTCGCTTGCGCTCGTCGCCGATGGCCTCCACATGTCGACGCACGCGGGTGCGATGCTGATTGCCGCACTGGCTTATACGTACGCGCGCAAACATGCCACGGATTCCCGCTTCGTATTCGGTACCGGCAAGTTGGGCGATCTGGCGGGATTTACTAGTGCCATCGTGCTGGCAATGATTGCCTTGCTGATTGGCTACGAGGCAGTGTCACGCTTCCTTTCGCCGGTACCCATCCATTTCGGTGAGGCTATTCCTATCGCGGTCGTCGGCCTGCTGGTCAACCTCGCGAGTGTCTGGCTTCTTGGCGGCGACCATCACGGTCATGGCCATGCTCACAGCCACGGGCACGGGCACGGTAATGAGCATGGCCACGACGACCATGCGCACGAAGACGACGCACAGAAGGTCTTCACCGCGTCCGGCGTGTTTGACGTGTCTATCTTCGAAGACGGCGTGCCTCCAGTCTTTCGGGTTGCGCCTGCCACTGCGGGTTCGCGGCTCGAAGCGGCCGGGGGAGCCATTACAACCGTACGACCTGACGGATCGCGACAGGTGTTTGATTTAGTAGAGCGGGGTGGGTATCTGGAGTCGAAAGACCACATTCCGGAGCCGCACGCATTTAAAGCTGTGGTGCGGATGGCGGGCGGCGAGTACGAGGTCGAATTCGAAGAACATGTGCATCACGACGAGGTGGATCATGCGGCCATTCGGGACCACAACATGCGGTCTGCCTACATCCACGTGATAGCAGATGCGGCGGTCTCGGTGCTGGCCATTGTCGGCCTTTTGCTGGCGCGCGCATTCGGATGGCTTTGGATGGACCCGCTCGCCGGTGTCATTGGAGCACTGGTGATTGCGAACTGGTCCTACGGACTGATGATTGCGAACTGGTCCTACGGACTGATGCGTGACACAGGCGCGATTCTGCTCGACATCAACCCCGACCGACGGATGGCGGACAACGTCCGCCAGGTGATCGAAGACTCGGGTGACAAGGTCATCGACCTGCACGTGTGGCGACTCGGCCCCGGCCATATGAGCGCTGTGGTGTCCGTTGCGACCAGTGAATCGCATCGCGATTCGCGCTTCTATCACGCGGTCCTCAAGCGTTTCAAGGGCCTCTCGCATGTCACGGTTGAAGTACAACCTGCACAAGCGGCTGCCTGAACAATGGTAGTCAAGTTTGGTGCCATAGCCTGAGGCGCTGGTCGCTACAGCGTCGGTTTTTCGATGAAACCTCGAGCCGACCAGTCGACGGGAAATGCTACAAGTGCTTACAAATCTTGCCGGCGCTACGTCCACCAATTTGCCGGCTCCCGCGTTCTTGCTGACATACGTCAACGGAGCGCACTATGAACACCAACCTGACTTCCAATCCGCCGCAACGCAGTCGTATTCACCCTCTCGTTGCCGGTGCGGCTGTGGCCGTCATCCTGGCCAGTGCCACAGGAATCGCTGCGATGACCGGCATTCTGCCAACGTCACGGGCAACGACCGCGCCTTCGACGGCGGCAGCACCTGTGGCCGCGCAAATTGCCAGCGCCCCGGCGACGTCGCCGCAACCGGTCGCGGAGCAGCGCGTCACGCATGAGCAGACGCCAGCGCAACCAGGCGTCCATCATCATCGTAGCGCGGCGCCCGAGCAGGCTCCGAGATATGGGAACAACGATGCCTATCAAAACTCGGTACAGCCCGCACCGAGGCCGGTCGCCGTCGACCCGAATGCCGGCGAAGTTGTGGCCATTAACACAGTTCAGGAACCCGAATCAACGACGGGTCTTGGAGCCGTGGGCGGAGCTGTCGCCGGCGGTCTGTTGGGAAACCAGGTTGGAGGAGGGCGCGGTCGCGTGCTGGCAACGATTGCAGGAGCGGTTGGCGGCGGATTGGCGGGCAACGGCATCGAGCATGCGGTGCGCAAGGCGACGAACTACCAGGTGCAGGTGAGAATGCAGGACGGCAGCTACCGGAATTTCAATTACTCGACGCAGCCTTCGGTCCAGGTGGGTGAGCGCGTCCATGTTTCCGGAGACTCGCTAAGCGTGTCGTAATCATGGTTGTAACCGGCAGTTTTCGCAGCGGGTTACTGCCGGTTACAGAACTGACACTTCGGACGCACCTGCGTCCGCGCGCCTCTCTAAAATCCGCGTTGTTCGCCATTGCCTGGTATTCGCCAGAAGCCGGCGATACAGGAGATCTCCATGAAACGCGTTACCCTTTTTCTGGCGGCGGGACTCTGCGCCGCGTGCGCATCCAGCGCGGCTCTCGCACATGCGGATATCGGCGTGTTTCTCGGTGTGCCGGGTCCCGTCTATGCCGCACCTCCCCCGGTCGTCTATGAGGCTCCGCCGCCAGTGGTCTATGAAGCACCGCCGCCAGTGGTCTACGCCCCGGCACCGGTCTATGGCTATGGATACCGCTATGAAGGGGGCTACGGCGACGAACGCAGGTGGCATGACCACGGCCGCCACCGCGGATGGGAGCACCATCACCGCGGCGACGATGACGATTGATTTGCGGGTGGCTGCGCGCAGATGCGCGACTGAACGCTCGCGAAAATAGTGCGAAGCGCGTCACCTTGAAGGGTCATCCTTTGGACGTGACATCAACCGCCTTCGAACCACTCCAGATGGCGAGAAAGTGCTGCCTTTAAAGGCGGTTGGCAAGTCGGGACTCAGTCGGTTCCATGATCAGATGCCCTGTACCGTCGTCATATCGATAAGCGAAGGCGGTTGCTGCCAAGCCGGCGCCGCTGCCGCAGTCGCGGTGAATCATAATTCCACCACCTTGGTCGAGCAAAACGCCGGATTTTCCCACGTAAGGTCACTGTATGACCTGGCGTTGCCGAGGTTGGCCGGATATCCACGCGGATTCGCAACGACCCGCGACGCACCGTGGTGGTAATCGAACGAATCGTGCACGTGGCCGTGAATCCATAAATTCGCCTGGCCAAGCAGGTTGCGTAGATCGCTGAGAAAGCCAGGATTGATTGGGTGATCCAGAAAGCGCGGGTGAATCGAATCGGGTGACACGCCGTGATGAGTCACCACGACTGTCTTTCCTGGAAACGGGATGCTCAATTGGCGCGTCAGCCAGTCGACCGCGCCTTTGTGTTCGATAAAAGCGTGTTCCGGGCTGAAGCGTTCGGTATCAGTAAGCCAGATCGCCGAATGGTCCGACATGTGGGCGCGTGCGTAATCCATACTCGAATCACGCGTGCTGTAGAGCTCGTAGTCGGTCCACAGGCAGGCTCCGAGAAACCGTACGCCGCCGATAACGACAGATTGACGCTCAAGATATCTGACCTGTGTGCCAGCCGACCTGACTCGAAGCGCCTCTACGACCGAAGCATAAGGTAATCCAAATGCTTCATGATTCCCCGAAACATAGACAACCGGCACCGGCCAGTGCTCAAAGTAGTCGACAGCGTGCGTGCCACAATGAACATCGCCAGCAAGGACAAGAACATCCGCGTCGGTTGCGACTTGAAGCGGTAAGTCATTGAAGCCTCTGTTTTTTTCGAGGACGTCCAGATGGAGGTCCGATGCAATCTGTACACGCATTTAATTCAGAGAAAGCATTTTGTCCGCGGCTCATCGATCGACACGTAAAACATTTCCGGAACAGTCATTCAGAATGCCGCTACGCAGATGGATTCAGCGCCGTTGACGATTGATGGTGGTTGAACGGAGATCTCCCTCCCCGCAACAAGCCGGGCCGCTTCGAACGAAAACTCCGATTACCTATGGACGAAAGGTATCTCTCGCCACGCCAGCGAGCTTAATGTGAAGAATGACTAGCGGCCGTTGCGGGCATGTCAGCGAAATCAATGCTCGATGTGAGGACGTGCCTGTGAGGGTCACGTCATTACGCACAAGGCCAACACGAAACGCTCTTCGCGCCATACGCTTGATCACCAGGAGCGCGCCCACTATCAGGGCGACTGCCGACAGCCGAAACAAGGATGTCACGAATAGCTTTTCAGGGGCATGCGCCACGAGTAGCGCCGCCAGTCGGACCGCGAAAATTTAGATACCGGTTTCATCGAGATGAATCGAATTGCGCTGAATCTAGCATATCGACCTGAAGGAAAACTTAAGCACCCGAAAAATGAAGAATGGATCGCGCCGGGCTATTATCCGATTGACTTTTCGATTCCCGAATATTTCTTTCGATAGATATCAAGTAACAAATCATGGCGCCGTTATCTGCATCGAGCACGAATGGTCGTGCTCACATTCGTCCTCAGGTGAACCATGACAATTTCCTCCATCGCGAATCCTCAGATCAGCGCGCAATATCCGACGCCGCAAAAGGCGCCCAAGGGTGGTGAAGCTGGTGAAGTCGGACCCGACCTCGACGGCGACGCTGATGACGGTGGCCGGAAGGCTAGCCCGGCGGTTGCAGCACCATCGGGCGCCGCGCCGAGTGTCAACTCCAGCGGTCAGACGGTAGGCACCCTCATCAACATAAAGGCCTGACGGCGTCAGCGCGGTCGACATGGGCGGCGCGGGGGCATGATCGACCAGGTGGCGCCTGCGATGAATGGCGCACGACTTGGCGAGGCCATCAGGAGCGTCGACCTGCCTGCCCGTGTCATGCCAAAGCAAAAATCTACGACCCGTTGACGCGACTGAGGAAAGCGGCGAGGTGATCAGCGACATGGTTGCCGTTCACATTCCGATGAAGAACTCTCCGTCTTCACGAAACAGTTGGTCGAACTGTGCGCTGCATCCCGACCATCCTGAGATAGCGATCATTCTTCTCACAAATAATATATAGTTTGATATATTATCAATGTGCAAATTATAGGACGGTGAGATGCGGAAGAAGTCCGCCCCAATCGATCTGTCGGTAATGCAGGCATCGGCGGAGAAAGCGTGTGGTCTCCTGAAGGTGCTGGCCAATCCCGACAGGTTGCTGTTGATGTGCCAGTTGTCCCAAGGCGAGTTGTGCGTGAGTGACCTGGAAGAGCAGTTAGGCATACGTCAGCCCACACTCTCACAACAACTTGGGGTGCTTCGGGATAACGAGCTCGTTGAGACGCGGCGGGAGGGAAAGAGCATCTTTTATTCCATCGCGAGCAAGGAAGCGATTGCGGTCATGACCGTGCTGTACGACCAGTTTTGCGCCCAATGAAGGTGAGGAGAGGTCATGTCGATTGATATCGCGAGTTTTACGCCGGGCTTGTCATTGACTGGCGGCCTGGTGATCGGCGCCGCGGCTGCCGTGCTTGTTTTATTCAACGGACGTATAGCTGGCATCAGCGGCATCCTCGGTGGGCTGCTTGGCACGCCACACAAAGATGCCGGGTGGCGGGTCGCTTTTCTTGCCGGGTTGATTGGAGCACCGGCGCTGGCAAGCCTGCTTGGAAACCCGGTAGCGCCTGATATCCAGGCCGGGTGGACCGAAATACTCATTGCGGGTTTTCTCGTCGGCATAGGCACGCGTTACGCGAGCGGTTGCACGAGCGGCCATGGTGTCTGCGGCATCTCGCGCGGCTCTATCCGTTCGCTGGTCGCGACGGCAACATTCATGGCAAGCGGTTTTATGACCGTGTTCGTGACAAGGCATCTGCCTGGAGGTTGAAATGGGTTTGCTCGCTGCTTTAATTTCCGGCCTTCTGTTTGGAGTCGGCCTGATGGTGTCGGGCATGGCTAATCCGGCGAAGGTGCTGGGATTTCTCGATATCGCGGGACGATGGGATCCCTCTCTCGCATTCGTGATGGCCGGCGCGATAGCCATCGGCTCTATCGCATTCCTGTTTGCAAAAGGCCGCAGGAAATCCCTGCTGGGGCTGCCCATGCAGATTCCGGCCAGTACCAACGTGACGTTGAGACTTGTGCTGGGAAGTGCGGTATTCGGCATCGGCTGGGGGCTCGCGGGATTTTGCCCGGGACCCGCGCTGGTCGCACTGGGCGCTGGCTTTCCGAAAGCATGGGGTTTTGTGGCCGCAATGCTCGGTGGCATGGCTGTGTTCGAATTCTTCGAACGCGCGAAATTGAGTCGGCAGCAGGGCTGACACGCTGCGCACGGATTGGTGAGCCGTTCGCGCAATTCCCGCGCTTATAGGGGCAGAGGAATGGACCGCATGGCTGCAGTCAGTATGCTACCGGGAGCTGTTGTCGGCCTGATTCTGGCGCTGACGGATGCTGGCGACGCTATCGTGGCAGTACCCATGCTGCTCTTTGTTCTTGACATGATTGTGGCCGGCACGAGAGGGGATTGGGTGTAATCGGCTATCACTGTCTACTACGCAGGAGTCTCATTCAATGAAGCCGGGCACATTATTTACTGCGCTTATCGTGATGGCAGGCCTGGGCGCGGCGGTTGAATCGTTCGCGGCGGACGCTGAACGTCAGGCCGAGGTCGCGCAGCGAGGTGCGGAGGTCATGCCGTTCAGCCTCAAGGCCACAACTCACATCTTCACCAAATCGGACGATGGGGGGAGCCAGCAGGTAATCGCGAAAAACCAGTCTGATAGCCGCCAAATTCGGCTGATTCGCAAGCATCTTCGTGAAATCCAGACGCAGTTTCAGCGTGGTGACTTTTCGGCGCCCGCCCGGACCCACGGAGCTGACATGCCCGGGTTGGCGCAACTCAGGGCGGCAAAGCCTGGCCAGATATCGATTGCGTACAAGGACATTAGAGGTGGAGGCGAGCTCACCTATCGCAGCAATGAGCCGAATCTGGTGTCGTCACTTCACGCATGGTTCGACGCGCAACTGTCGGACCACGGTGCTGATGCGATGGATGGGCATATGCATCATCATGCGGACATGGCGCCGCAGTAAGTCCCACGTTACGACGCTTTGTCGGGGAACTGAATTGCGCAACGGAAACCGGCAGAAATCCGGCTACGTTGATAGTCAGGGCGAAAGCTCCTCAAAGGCTCTCAACGCATGGGTGGCATACATCATTGATGGGCCGCCTCCCATATAGACCGCAGTGCCGAGCACGTCTTCCAGCTCGGCCCTTGTCGTGCCCAGCTTCACCAGCGTCTGGACGTGAAAGCCGATGCAGTCGTCACAACGACAGGCAATCGCAATCCCTAACGCGACCAGCTCCCGCGTCTTTCGGTTCAGTGCCCCGTCTTTTGTCCCGGCCGCAGCGAGTTGGCCGAATGCGGTCATCAAGTCAGGCTGCGATGCGCGCATCGCTCGCATCTGAACCGATACCGCGCCTGTCAGGTCTTTGTAGCTGGAGATACCGCTCATGTCCGCTCCTGTAGTTGGCGGGCTCTTATGGCTGGGAGGTCGGCCGTAACCCATTGTTCAGCCATGTCTACTTTGTACTGGCGGGCGGTGGCCCGCCCCGGTATTGCTGCTGCAACATCATGTTGTTCATCATCTCCTGCTGCATCTGCAGGTATTGGTCAGTCATGTATTGACGCTGCCGCAGTTGCTCGGGCGTCAGGCGGGAGTAGTAGCCGCCCATATGCGCCCAGCCTCCCATCATTCCGGGCCCGGCGCCCCCCATCATTCCCGGGCCCATTCCATGACCCATCATCCCCGGGCCCCACATTCCGTGCATGATTGTCATCGCACTTTGCATTGTGGCCCAGTGCTGTTCTAGCAGCTTCTGGCGTTCCTGAGGGTCTTGAGTTTTGCGAATCTGGTCCATCTGCGCCTGCATTGTCTTCATTTGCTCCTGGAGCTGGGCGAGATTCTTATCGAACTCCACAGCACCCGGAGGCTGCGTTTTTGAAGTGCTGTGCGGTGCGTCTGTGTCTTTGGATGCAGCTTGCAGGACCGGGGATGTCAACGCGATACCGGCGGCCATCGCAACAAAGAGCTTCTTCATATCTCACCCTTGTAGATGTGCCACGTGACGACAGGGCATGTGTTGTCATCGTGCATTACAAGGGTATATGTCAGGGCCGACCTTCCCTTGACGCTCGTCAATGAGGCAGCTGGAGTCGATTCGCAAATGGTCGGATTCTCCATGTGTGAAAAATGCCGCTCCATCGTCTGTGACTTGACCGAGGTCAATGACGCCTCCTTCGGAGGGACGAGCATGACGAAGTGGAGGCGGCCGCGGTCTGGCCGACAGGCAGGATTCGTGGGAGCAATGATGAGCAAACTTGATGTGTTCGAGCCGGCTATGTGCTGCGCGACCGGCGTCTGCGGCGTGGACGTGGACCCGGCGCTGGTTCAGTTCAGCGCCGACCTTCAGTGGCTGGCTGAGCACGGTGTCGAAGTCGTTCGGCACGGCCTCGGACACGATGCGGCAGCCTTTGCGGCAAATCCTGAGGTGATACGGGAGCTGCATGCGGGTATGGACCGTCTGCCCATTGCCACGGTGGATGGCCGGATTATCTCCGCCGGTGTGTATCCGTCACGAACTCAACTGATTCAGAAACTGGGGCTCAAGATTCCCGCCGCCGAAAAGCCACACATCAAGGCTGGAGCTTGCGCTTGCAAGCCCGGCGAATGTTAACCGGCGCACCGATATGACACTTCCTGCCGTTACAACTCGCCATCTCTTTTTCACCGGCAAGGGCGGCGTCGGCAAAACGTCGCTCGCCTGCGCAACGGCGCTGCAACTGGCTGAAAAGGGTAAGGCCGTGCTGCTTGTCAGCACCGACCCGGCTTCGAATCTCGACGAGGTGCTCGAGACTCAACTCTGTGGGCAGCCGACCCCGGTCAACGGGTTCCCCAACCTCCATGCGTTGAATATCGACCCCGAGCTCGCTGCGGCTGCCTACCGCGAGCGAATGGTTGCTCCCTATCGAGAGGTGTTGCCCGACGCGGCAATTCGCAGCATGGAGGAGCAGTTTTCTGGTGGCTGCACGGTCGAGATAGCGGCATTCGATGCGTTTGCCGAACTGCTGGGCGGTAGTATCACCGCGAAGGCGTATGACCACGTCATCTTCGACACTGCCCCGACAGGGCACACCTTGCGTTTGCTCACGCTGCCGTCGGCCTGGAGTAACTTCCTGTCGACTAACACAACCGGCAATTCGTGCTTGGGCCCGTTGGCAGGCCTCGAGCAAAACAGGCAACTATACGCCGCCGCCGTTGCCCAATTGACCGATCACGACCGCACCACCGTGGTCCTCGTGGCGAGGCCGGAGGCGTCCGCATTCCGTGAGGCGGAGCGAACCCGTGTCGAACTGGCCGACCTGGGGGTTCGAAACCTGGTGCTCGCGGTCAACGGTGTATTCAAGGCGGTCTCTACTGACGATGACATTGCTTGTGCGATGGAAGAACAGCAGGCTGCAGCCGTAAAGGCAATGCCACCGGGTCTCGCCGTACTTCCGCGAAGCGAAACGGGTTTTATTCCCAAGGGACTGGTTGGACTGGCCGCGTTAGACGCGTATTTGCACCCGGCGCGGATTGCCACGCCCAGCGTCGATGTCCGTCCTGGCGTGGAATTGCCTGGCGGCCTTCTGCCGCTCATTGACGAACTCGAGAAGGCGGGGCATGGCCTTGTCATGACGATGGGCAAGGGCGGCGTCGGCAAGACGACCGTGGCTGCGGCGATAGCGCTTGAACTGGCGCAGCGCGGCCATGCAGTTCTGCTTTCCACCACAGACCCGGCCGCGCACGTAGCATGGACGCTCCAGGAATCCCTTCCAGGCCTGAGTGTCAGTCGCATCGACCCGGAACTGGAGGTTAGCCGCTATCGCGCTGAGGTTCTCGCCAAGGCTGGGACTCAACTCGATGCGCAAGGTAAGGCGATGCTTGAGGAGGACCTGCGGTCGCCGTGCACCGAGGAGATAGCGGTTTTTCGCGCATTCGCGCGGACGGTGGACGAGGCCCGGAACGCTTTCGTGATACTCGACACCGCCCCAACCGGACACACCATTCTGCTCATGGATTCAGCAGAGGCCTATCATCGCGAAGTCATGCGTACGCAAGGCGATATGCCCGAAGCGGTTCGTCAGCTTCTGCCGCGGCTTAGAGACCCGCAGTTCACGCACGTGCTTATCGTGACGCTCGCAGAGGCGACGCCAGTTCATGAAGCAGAACGACTGCAAGCCGACCTGCGTCGGGCACAGATTGAGCCATACGCCTGGGTCATTGACCAGAGTCTGCTCGCAAGCGGAACCCACGATCCGGCCCTCGCCGAGCGAGGGCGCTACGAAATGCCATTCATCGCGCGCGTTATGGAGCACGATTCGAAGCGGGCCGCTTTGTTGCCGTGGCAGGCGCGTCCACCCGTCGGGCTACGAGGGTTGGAAGAGTTGGTCCGCGGCCACCAGATAGAGCAGAAAAGCGCTTAGCGAGGGCGCGCCGTGCGTGCGCAAAAGCGAGCGTGGTAGCGTTCCGCACTCGTACCTATGGCGGCACGAATTGCCCTTCATTGTGGATTGGTTTTTGTGGACGCGGCCAGCCGGACATCGCAGTCGAGCTCCAAAAAACAACCGCCAAAACTCTGGCGGTCAAACAAGGTGGGCGTTCATCTCACCCGACATCCCACTGCGGCAGGCATGAAATGAAACAGGACACATCCCCGATTTTTCCGGAAGACGAGACCGTAGATGCCTCCGCCAGCGCCGCGGCGGCGTCTCGCAGCACGTGGGTCAGCGTCGCGGTGAATCTCGCCCTGAGCATCGGGCAGGTGATCACGGGCATCCTGTCCCGCTCGCAGGGATTGATCGCCGACGGAATTCATTCGCTGTCGGATCTGATCGCTGATTTCGTCGTGTTGCTTGCCAGTCACCACAGCAGGAAGCCAGTCGACGCGAACCATCCATACGGTCATCAACGTTTCGAGACTGGCGCATCGCTTGCGCTCGCATTGATTCTGCTGCTGGTCGGCGGTGGGATGCTCTGGTCCGCGGTCCTGAAACTCGAACATCCCGAGACGATCCAGTCCGTGCAGCTCGCGGCGCTCTGGGTCGCACTTGCCGCTCTCGTCGCGAAGGAAGGCCTGTTTCGCTACATGCTTGCGGCTGCGACGCGCGTGAAATCGAGCATGCTGGTCGCCAATGCATGGCATGCGCGCTCGGACGCGGCTTCTTCTCTCGTTGTCGCACTGGGCATTGTGGGCAACCTTGCCGGCTATCCGTTGATGGATCCGGTCGCCGCGCTGATCGTCGGCGGCATGGTGGTGAAGATGGGCGGGTCCTTTGGCTGGGATGCATTGCACGACCTGATGGACAGGGCGGCCGATGCCGCGGAGGTGCAGGCCATAACCGAAACGCTGCGCGCGACGCCGGGCATACTCGGCGTACATGATCTGCGCACGCGCAAGATGGGGGACATGATCCTCGTTGATGTGCATCTGGAGATCGATGCCGATTTGTCGGTCGAGCAGGGGCACGACATCGCTGTCGCAGCGCGTGCTTGCGTGATGGCGCGCCACCGCGTGCTCAACGTGATGACCCATGTCGATCCGCGGCGCCTGGGCGTCCCCGTGACCATGACTTCGACGCATCGAGGCGACACGGCGATATAGCGGCGAGCGACGTGGAGCGTCGATTTCAAGTCTCGACTTCGCTCATTTCCCATTCCTTATTTTTCAAGCTCCGCGCGAATTGACTGCAATTCCTTTCTACGTTCGGCGTTCGCCTTTGGATAGGTCATTTCGAGTTCCTCAAGCGTCTCAAGTACGATTCTCGACACGATCAGCCTCGCGTTCTCCTTGTCGTCAGCTGGCACGATGTACCAGGGAGCCCGCTGGGTACTCGTTGCATTGAAGCATTCCTCATAGGCCTTCATATACTGTTTCCAGTACTTCCGCTCCTCGACATCCGCAACACTGAATTTCCAGTTTTTCTCAGGGTCGTCTATACGCTGCAGAAAGCGTTTGCGCTGCTCTTCCTTGGAGATGTGAAGGTAAAACTTGACGATTCGCGTGCCATTTCCGCAGAGGTGCAACTCCAGATCCTGGATTGAACGATAGCGGTCATGCCACACGGTCTTCTCATCAAGCAGTGCATCTGGAAGGCCCTCGTTATGGAGAATCTCGGGATGGACGCGTGCGATCAACACTTCCTCGTAGTACGACCGGTTGAAGATGCCGATTCGACCGCGCTCTGGCAGATCGCGGGTGGTGCGCCACAGAAAGTCATGCTGCAACTCAGTGGGGCTGGGATGTTTGAAGCTGAATACCTGACAACCCTGCGGGTTCACGCCAGACATGACATGCTTGATGGCGCCGTCCTTACCGGCCGCGTCCATCGCCTGGAAGATCAGCAAAATCGCATACCGATTGCTCGCATAAAGCAACTGCTGTAAAGCACTCAGGCGGCCGACATGCTCACCGAGCAATTGCTGATAGTGATCTCGTGACTTGTACACGGGATCCACTTTTGTCGGCCATTTTTCGAGCTTGACCCTTCCACCTTCCGGGACACGAAACTCTCGCGAGTTGATCTCCATGTTGATCCTCGTAACCGCTCAATTCCATTGAAATTGTAGCCAGGGGACGCTGGCGTCATTACGGCAGTCGTGGCCGCGAGACAGGGGATAGAAGG
Organism: Paraburkholderia sp. RL17-380-BIE-A; assembly: GCF_046028085.1. NCBI lineage: Bacteria > Pseudomonadati > Pseudomonadota > Betaproteobacteria > Burkholderiales > Burkholderiaceae > Paraburkholderia > Paraburkholderia sp. RL17-380-BIE-A. Next base: position 146,291 of record NZ_JARESQ010000010.1, on the reverse strand, counting down.
CGCGATAGCTTATCTATCTGGTGGGCATCCGGGGGCCTGGCGGCAACCTGATCACGTAGATGCGGCCCGGCAGATCCCCTGCAACCTCGCTTTCAGAGTAGGTGAAGTAGACAAGTGAGTGCCGCTCGGTGTCCAGCACGCGGATGATATGGAGCGAGTCGAAACTTGGGTCTGTTTCGGTCGTGAATACCTGCGCTTGCCTGGGAACAGCTTCGGCAACCCGGATGTTGCCTGTCTGATGGCAGGATGCCGTCAGATCAGCCCCATGACTGATCCGTCCACTTCCCAGCGCGCCATCGGAATGCGACTCTGACACATAGCATGTCACGCCTTTCACGAGAGGATCGTCGTAAGCCGAAATGGCGATGTGGGAGCCATATCGCTGGCTATGTGTTTCAATCGTCGCCAGCTCTTTGGCTATCACTGCAGTGGTAGACGAAAATATCAGTAGTGCGCCCAGGATGCTTGCCCGCCCTGAAACCAGCTTGATCATCATCCACCTCCGGGTATTCGGTAGTCAGATCGTCGATCGCGCAACGTCGCAGCGATGGATAGCTGATTCAGGCTATTTCACCGGGAATTCAGCTACTTGACGCAGGTCAACGCCTGCGCGTTCACCTGGCGCCATTCTGAAAGTGGGTACCTGGTACGGATGGGGCGTTTGTCCGCACCGGACTGAACATTTTTTGTCCAGTGTCAGTTCATGTTTCATCCCAAGGAGAATGCGTCATGACAAAGAGCGCAATCAGCGTCGCGATACAGAATCCCGCTCCCGCATAAAATGTTGCGCTTGCTCCCAACCTGTCCCAGAGCTCACCGGCCACGAGGCTTGCCACAAGAGTCGCCAATCCACCAGTGAGATTGAAGAAACCAAACGCTGTCCCTTTCAGATCGGGCGGCGCAGCTTTCGCAACCATGGTCGCCAGCAAACCTTGCGTGAGGCCCAGATGCAAGCCCCACAGAGCGACGCCGGTTAGCACGACTGGCCAGTGACTTCCGTGCGCAAGCACGACATCCGACAGAATCAGTACGACGAGACCAATGGCCAGTAGTCGGGTGTGGCTCATGGAGTCGGCTAGCTTGCCAAAGGGGTAAGCTGACGCTGAATACACCAGGTTCATAACTACCATGACGAGTGGTACTAGCGCCACGGGTATACCCCCTTGCATCGCGCGCAGGACGAGAAATGCTTCGCTAAACCGAGCAATCGCGAAAACCGCGCCGACAAATACCACCCACCAGTACGACCCGCTCAGCTTCTTCAGGTTTTCGAGTTTCAACGGATTGACGCGCGTCGCGCTTGACCGATGCGTAGGTTCCCTAACGCCAATCACAAGCAATCCGACTGCGACTATGCCGGGGATGACCGCCACCCAGAACACCATGCGGAAGTCGTTTGCCCAAAGCACCATCAAGCCGGCGGCCAGCAACGGACCCAAAAACGCGCCGACAGTGTCCAGCGACTGGCGAAGGCCATACGCAGCGCCGCGCAGGTGCGGGGGAGTGATATCGGCCACGAGCGCATCGCGCGGCGCGCCTCGCACGCCTTTGCCGATTCGGTCTGCCACTCGCGCTGTCAGGACAATTCCCGCCGTCGGTGCTAGTGCAAATAGCGGCTTACTCAGCGCGCCCATGCCGTAACCAATGACAGCGAGCCATTTCCGGTTGCCAAGGTAGTCGCTTAGCGCGCCGGAAAAGATTTTCACGATGGGCGAGGTCGCTTCAGCGACACCTTCAATGAGGCCGACCATCACGGCGCTTGCCCCTAGACTCGTCACCAGGAACATCGGAAGAAGGGCGTGGATCATCTCCGACGAGATGTCCATGAACATGCTGACGAAGCCGAGCAACCAGATACCTTTGGGGATCTGACTGAGTGTGCGGGGGCGAGGCTTGATGTCGCTTTGCATTTTTCTCGATTCTGGAATTCACGATTTCGACGTCGATACGGTTGCACGTCACCTTATCGACGAAGTTGTGGGAGCAATTGATTGGTCCACAGCTGTGCGGCGCCGAAATTGCGTGCAACGTACCCTTTTTGCCAGAAGACTTCGCGCCGATCGTGTCTGCGAACCCTCTGGGACCCTATTTACGCCAATACCGTGCAGGCGATCCGCTATACGGTTGCCGTTCATATCGCGATGATAGCCGCAACCATGATTCCCGGTCTTGACCAGGTTCTCTCGCAAACGGACACCCGGCCGCGTATCCAGGCGTCCCTTCAGTGTCGAAAGTGCCCATTCGTCGACGCCGGCTGCAGACGTTTGCAACCGCTGTCAGCGAATAGTTGAGGAAGAAAGCAGGCGGCGCCATCCGTAACAGCATCATTTAATGTCGGTCAGTCGGACAACGCCGCTAACTCCACCACGCTTCACCAATCGGAGAACCCGGTATCGACTTGCCCCCGCCCAGCCCCCTCTCGCAAGGCCCCTCAAAATTTTTGTCCGCAGTTGACAAATAAAAATATGGCGTTTTAGACTCAGGTCACTCCCTCGAGGCCCGACAAAGATGTCCGCCCGAGGACCCGGCACAGAAGCCCCCTGACGAACTCGCCGTTCGTCAGGGGGCTTTTTTTGTGCCCGTTTTTTTCCTTGTTCCAGCGCTCACGTCTGGCGCCCATCTCTGGAGAACCCGCATGTTGCTGAAGCTGTCGGGCTGGATGCGTCTCGCCCTTACCGCAGGACTCGCACTGACTTCGCTCGCTTCGAGCGCCGCTGATCCCGTAAAGATCGGCTTGCTCGAAGACGCCTCGGGGAATTTCGCACTGGCCACGATTCCCAAGATTCACGCCACGGAACTCGCCGTCGACGAGATCAACGCGAAGGGCGGCATTCTCGGCCGCCCGGTGAAGCTGATCGCTTACGACACACAGTCGGACAACACCAAGTTTCAGGAATTGGCCCGACGGCTCGTGCAGACCGACAAGCCGGATGTAATTTTCGGCGCGTTCTCCAGCGCATCGCGCGAGGCGATCCGCCCGATCATGGACCGCGCGCATCAGCTCTACTGGTACGACAATCAGTACGAAGGCGGCGTCTGCGATTCGAACACCTTCGTTACCGGCGCGGTGCCCGAGCAACAATTTTCGACGCTCATTCCGTGGATGATGCAGAAGTACGGCAAGAAGGTATACACCATCGCGGCCGACTACAACTTCGGGCAGATTTCGGCGGAGTGGGTACGCAACATCGTCAAGGAAAACGGCGGCACGATGGTCGGCGAGGAGTTCATTCCTCTGTCGGTATCGCAGTTCGGCCAGACCATTCAGAACATCCAGAAGGCGAAGCCCGACTTCGTGGTCACACTGCTGGTCGGCGCGAATCAGTCTTCGTACTACGAGCAGCAGGCGTCGGCGCATCTGAATCTGCCGATGGCGAGTTCGGTGAACGTCGGTCAGGCCTATGAGCACAAGCGCTTCAAACCGCCTGCGCTGAAGGACATGTACGTGACGGCGAACTACGTCGAAGAGGTCGATTCGCCCGCCAGCAACGACTTCAAGAAGCGCTTTCACGCGAAGTTTCCGAATGAGCCGTACATCAACCAGGAAGCAGCAAACGCCTACGACGCCCTCTACCTCTACAAGGCCGCGGTCGAAAAGGCGAAGTCGACGAATCAGGACGCGGTACGCAAAGCGCTCGAAAGCGGCGACATCTGCACGACCGGCGCGCAAGGCAAGGTCTGCATCGATCCGAAGAGCCATCACGCGAGTCACACGATTTATCTTGTGCACGTGAAGGAGGACCACTCGGTCGAGATTCCGAAGGTCTGGGAAGACGTGCAGCCCTACTGGCTCGGCAAGGTCGGCTGCGATCTGCCGAACCGGCCGGATCATCGTCAATACACGCCGTCGAACCTGCCCAAGAAGTCCTGATCCGAAGCCGGCGCGCGGGAAAAGCAGCATGCTCGCGCGCACCGGCCTCCTGAACGTGGAGCACGTATGGCCACTTTGTCGGTTCTCTATTCGCTCATCTATCAGTTCGGCGACAACTTCGCCTATCTGGTGCTCGCGGCGCTCGGACTCGCGGTAATTTTCGGCATGATGGGGGTCATCAATCTCGCGCACGGCGAGTTCATCATGTGCGGCGCGTACGTGACCATCATCACGGCGAAGCACGGTGCGCCGCTGCCGCTCGCGATGCTGTCCGGCGCGCTTGCGGCGGCGCTCGCGGGCGTCATCATCGAACGGCTGGTGATTCGCCATCTCTATGACCGTCTGTTCGACTCCGTCGTGGCAACGTGGGCAATCAGCCTGATCGTGCAGCAGACCATGCTGCTGGTCGCAGGTCCGTCGATCGAAGGGATCGGCACGCCGTTCGGCTCGTTTTCGCTCGGCGAGTATTCGTTCTCGACGTATCGTGCCGTGCTGCCCGGTATCGCGCTCGCCATCCTGTTCGGCCTCTACCTGCTGTTCTTCAAAACCAATTACGGCGTCTGCGCGCGCGCCACGATCCAGAACGCGAATATCGCGCAATGCCTCGGTCTGCGCACCGACCGGCTCTATACGCTGACCTTCGCGCTGGGCGCGGGCCTCGCGGGCCTCACCGGCGCGCTCTACGCGCCGACCATGACGGCGGTGCCGACCATGGGCAGCAATTTCATCGTGCAGGCCTTCGTGTCGGTAGTGGTTGGTGGTGCCAACGTGATCGCGGGCACCACACCGGCGGCCGGCGTGCTCGCGATCATCCAGACCGCGCTGACGGCGTCCTACGGGCAGCTGTTCGGACAAATCGGTCTGCTGGTGACCGTTATCGTCGTGATCCGGCTGATGCCGCAAGGTCTCGGCAATCTCTTCACCCGCTTGCGCTAGGAGGCAGACGTGACGCAAATGAAAGGGCCTTCGACCAGCGCCGCAACGCGCGCGTTGCATACGGTGCCGTGGCTCGTGGCGCTATGTCTGCCGCTCGTGGTCGATGCGAACACCAGCGGCAATCTCGCCTACTGTCTGCTGTGGGCGTTCAGCGCGCTCGGGCTCGCCGCGATGTGGGGCTACGGCGGCATCCTGTCGTTCGGGCAGACCGCGTTCTTCGGGTTGTCGGGCTACACCTACGGTATCTTCACGCTCAACTATGGCGACACGTGGTTCGAGTCGTGGCTCGGGCTCGGCGCGGGCATCGTGGTGAGCATCGTCGTCGCTGCGTTGATCGGCTACATGATTTTCTATGGGCGCATCAAGGGCGTGTTCATCGGCATCGTCACGTTGTCGGTGACGCTCGTGCTCGAAACCTTCATGTCGCAGACGGCAGGGCCGCAATGGGCGATCGGCGAGGCGCGGCTGAACGGCTACAACGGCATGGGCGGCATGCCGCAATTGACCGTTCCGTGGCCGGGCGGCCCGCTCACGCTGGAGAACGTGAGCTTCTACTACCTCGTGCTGCTTCTGCTGATCGCGGTCTACGCGATCATGCGCAGGCTGCTCGACGGCACCTTCGGTTTGACCCTCATCGCTATCCGGGAGAATCCGCAGCGCGCGGAGATGCTCGGCGTCGATATCCGTCGTCATCAACTGATGGTGTTCGTGCTCGGTTGCGCACTGGGCGGATTGTCGGGTGCGTTGTACACGATCTGGGGTTCCTACATCACGCCGTCGACAATGGGCCTCACCGCTGCCGCGATGCCGGTGATCTGGGTCGCAACGTCGGGAAGAAAGAGCATTGGAGGAACGATCATCGGCACCGCCTTGCTCGTGTGGCTCTCGCAGAATCTCGCGGTATATGGCAGCCAGTACGCGCTGATCCTGCTCGGTGCGATTCTGCTGATCGTCGTGCTGGCCGCGCCAGAAGGTCTGCTGCCGTTCGTCGCGCGGCATCTGCGGCGTCTGTCGAGCCGCACGAGCGGCGCTTCGCGCCACGCCGGCGCATGTCTGAAGCGAGAGGAGGGCAAATCATGACCACGCTGCTCGAAACGCGCGGGCTCAAGAAGCATTTTGGCGGCGCGCATGTGATCAATGGCATCGACTTCCGTATCGAGGCGAACGAGATTCGCTGCGTGATCGGGCCGAACGGCGCGGGCAAGAGCACGTTCTTCAAGCTCATCACGGGCGAGCATCGTCCGTCCGAAGGCAGCGTGATGTTTCTCGGCAAGGACATGAGCCATGTGCTTCCACACGAGCGCATCCGTATGGGCATGAGTATCAAGTTCCAGATTCCCGGCGTGTTTCCCGATCTGAGCGTGCGTCAGCATTTGCAACTGTCGCTGCATCGCGCGAAGGACGACCGGCCCGAGAGTCTCGACGAACTGCTGCGGCGCTTCATGCTGGAGAACGAAGAGCACATGCTCGCGCGCAACCTGTCGCACGGCAAGAAGCAATGGCTCGAAATTGCGATGGCCGTGTCGTTGCGGCCGAAGCTGCTGTTTCTTGATGAACCGGTGGCGGGCATGTCGGTGGAAGAGACGCATGCAACCGGCGAACTCATCAAGCGGCTGTCGGCAGATGGCCTCACGATGATGGTGGTCGAGCACGACATGACGTTTGTCAAGCAGATCGCCTCGCGCGTCACGGTGCTGCACGGCGGCAGTCTGCTCGCCGACGGGCCACTCGACGAGATCCTCGCGCGCGACGACGTCGCGGAAGTCTATCTGGGGAAGAAGAAATGAGCGCGTTGCTGGAGGTGTCGAACGTTGAAGCGGGATATGGCGGCGGACGTGTGCTCAACGGCGTGTCGTTCGGCGTCGGGCGAGGCGAGGTGCTGGCCCTCATCGGGCGCAACGGGGTCGGCAAGACGACGTTGATGCGCGCGCTGATTGGTCTTGTCAGGCTCGATGCCGGCGAAATCAGACTCGAAGGCAATGCGATCGGCCACGACAAGCCGTATGCCCGGGCGCAGAGCGGTATGGGCTATGTGCCGCAAGGGCGCGAGATCTTCGGCGCGCTGACCGTTGCCGAGAATCTGCAGGTCGGCGCGCAGGCGAATCGGGCGCGCGCCGCGGGCATGAAAGAGAAAGTCGTCGGCTATTTTCCGATTTTGAAGAAACGCTATACGCAGAAGGCGGGAACCATGAGCGGGGGCGAACAGCAGCAGCTGGCGATTGCCCGCGCCCTGATCAGCGCGCCGAAGGTGCTGTTGCTCGACGAGCCGTCCGAAGGCATTCAACCTTCCATCGTCGATCTGATCGGCGACACGCTGCAGCATATCGCGCACGACACGGGTATCGGCGTGGTGCTGGTCGAACAGGATATGGGCATGGTCGAGCGTATCGCGAATCGCTGCTGTGTGATGGACAAGGGCCGTATCGTCGAGACATTGAGCCCCGAACAACTCGGCGACGAACAATTGATTCGCCAGTATCTGGCACTGTGACGGAGAGCGGAACATGAAATGGCTTGAAGAATCGATCATGATGAAGCGCGGTGTCGGCGCCGATCGCGAGCCGGTGGAGCATCATCTCACCGAGGAGATGCAAAAGACCTATCACTACACGATCGGCCCTTATTCGCAGCCCGTTCTGCACGTCAAGCCGGGCGATCGCGTGGTGGTGGAAACGCGCGACGCCTTCGAAGGCAAAATCAGGGAAGAGACCGACAAGCCCTCGCAGGTGCTACAGGTGCCTTTTCTCAATCCGCAGAATGGGCCGATCATGATCGAAGGCGCGGAGAAGGGCGACGTGGTCGCGGTATACATCGAGAAGATGGCGCCGCGCGGCGACGATCCGCACGGCTTCTGCTGCATGATCCCGAACTTCGGCGGGCTGACCGGCACGGATTACACGGCGTTGCTCAACGAGCCGTTGCCGGAAATCGTACGTAAGATAAAGATCGACGAAGAGAACGTGTACTGGAGCAAACGCAATACGCTGCCGTACAAACCGCATATCGGCACGCTGAGTCTTTCTCCCGAAATCGATTCGATCAATTCGCTCACGCCGGACAATCACGGTGGCAATATGGACGTGCCTGACATGGGGCCGGGCAGCATCACGTATCTGCCGGTGCGCTCTCCGGGCGGGCGGCTATTCATCGGCGACGCGCACGCCTGTCAGGGCGACGGCGAAGTGTGCGGCACGGCCGTCGAGTATCAGAGCACGACGACCGTGCGCGTCGATCTCATCAAGAAGTGGCAGATCGACTGGCCGCGCCTGGAGAACGAGGATGCGCTGATGAGCATCGGCAGCGCGCGGCCGCTGGAGGACGCAACGCGCATCGCCTATCGCGAACTCGTGCTGTGGATGGCGGCGGAGTATGGCTTTGACAAGTGGGATGCGTACATGATGCTGAGCCAGGTCGGCAAGGTACGTCTCGGTAATTTTGTCGACCCAAAATATACGGTCGGCGCGATGGTCGCCAAGCACTACCTGAAGTAACGCATCAACCGGAAGAATCGAAGTAAGACGACCAAAGCGCGGAGCTTATGCGCCGCGCGCATCCGAGAGCACGTCAAGAAATGGCATTATCCGATCCCATCCGTGTGGGCCTGCTTAGCTCGACGACCGGCTCGACCGCGTTGCTCGAACAGTCTCAATGGCGCGGCGCGTGCCTCGCCGTCGAGGAGATCAACGCGCGCGGCGGCATAGGCGGACGCGAACTCGTCGCGCTTCACTACGATCCCGGCTCCGATCCGGCCGCGTTTCGGGAACTGGCGGAGCGGCTTATCGTGAAGGACGGCGTCAATACCATTTTCGGCGGCTATACGTCGACCAGCCGCAAGGCGATGCTGCCCGTCGTCGAGAAGCACAACCGGCTGCTGATCTACGCGCAGATGTACGAAGGTTTCGAGTATTCGGACAACATCATCTACAGCGGCGCGTCGCCCAACCAGAACGGTGTGCAACTCGCCGACTTCATGACGGAGACGTTCGGCGCGCGCGTGTACTTTGTCGGTTCGAGCTATGTCTATCCGTACGAATGCAACCGGACGATGCAGGAATTGCTGCTGCAGCATCCCGAAGGCGCGATCCTCGGCGAGCGCTATCTGTCGCTCGATGCCACGCGCGACCAGTTCGACCAGGTGGTCGCGGATATCGGGCGGAAGTCGCCGGACTGGATCTTCTGCACGGTGATCGGAGAGACGGTGCCTTATCTCTACGAGGCTTATGCGCGCGCGGACCTCGATCCGGCCAGCATGCCGATCGGCAGCCTCAACACCTCCGAGACCGAGATTCACGCAATGGAACGCGGCATCGCGACAGGGCATTTCACGGCTGCGCCTTATTTTCAGAGCATCGATACGCCGGAGAATCATCGCGCCGTGCGACATCATCAGGCGCGCTTCGGCGCGCACACGCCAACCGACATGAACTGGGAAGCCGCCTACTATCAGATGCATATGTTCGCGGAAGCGTTCGCGCGTGCCGGCTCGGATGAACTCGACACCATCATGCCGCATCTGCTCGGCTCGGAGTTCACCGCGCCGCAAGGCCGGGTGCGCATCGATCCGGTCAATCATCACATGGCCCTTTATCCGCGCATTGGCCGCGTCAATGCCGATGGCCAGTTCACTATCCTGCGCGAATCGAAGTTCGCCGTCGGCCCGGATCCCTACATGACGCGTCAGACGCTCGGGGACTGGGTCACGAAATTGAGCACGCGGGACTACTGACGTGAGCGCGCGCCCGGACAGAGGCCAACGCAGCCTCACGAGTTCGATCCTCGAGCGCAATGCGCGCGTGGTCGTTTTTCATCCCGACGACGACGACGGGGTGACGCTCACGAACCACCTTCGGCGCATGGGCTTTCAGGTCGAGCGATGCTGGCCGCCCGTGGACACGCTGCCGGAGCGCGTCGACCTCGTGTTCCGTGCATTGCGGCCTGACGAGCGCGCGCCGAAGGGCGAATGGTCGGGACCGGATGCGCCGCCCGTGATCTGTGTGGTGGCCTACGAGAATCCGACCTTCATCGATCAGGCGATCAAGCTCGGCGCGGATGGCATCGTAACGACACCGGTGCGCGCTTCGGGATTGCTGTCCACGGTGGTGATGGCGCTATATCACGCAAAGCGTTCGCGCCAGCACGCGCAGCGTATCGCCAAGTTGGAACAGAAGCTGCTCGACAGCCGGCATTTGCAGGAAGCGAAAAAAATTCTGATGACCATGCATCGCGTGAGCGAACGCGAAGCGTACGACATGCTGCGCGCGCAGGCGATGGAGAAGCGCATAACTATCGACGACATCTGTCACTCCGTCATTCAGGCAGGCGAAGTGCTGCAGATTTCTCGCGGCATGACGTCAGACGAGGGGCGCGATAAAGAGTGAGCGTGCTGTCGCTCGATCGATTAACGGACACGCAAACACCTGCACAGGAGTTTCGAACATGGATCTACAACTGAAGGGTTTGAAGGCGATCGTGACCGGCGGCACCAAGGGTATAGGGCTCGCCATTGCACGCACGCTCGCAGCAGAAGGTGCCGAGGTCGCCATTTGCGCACGCGATCAGGCTGCCGTCGAGGCGACCGTTAGCGCGCTCGCCGAACTGAGCGGCGCGCGCGCATCGGGCGCGGCAGTCGATGTATCGGATGGTGCCGCGCTGAAAGTGTGGGTCGAGCGTATCGGCTCGGAGTGGGGCGGCCTCGACATCGTCGTGGCGAATGTGAGCGCGCTCGCAATCGGCAACGACATTGAATCGTGGCGCAAGGAATTCGAAACCGATCTGCTCGGCACCGTCAATCTCGTCGATGCGGCGATGCCGTATCTCGAAGCGAGCCGGGCCGCGTCGATCGTCGCGATATCGAGCGTCTCGGGACGCGAGATCGATTTCGCCGCGGGTCCTTATGGTGTGTTCAAGGCCGCGCTCGTTCATTACATGCAGGGGCTCGCGAACCAGCTCGCGTCGAAGGGCATTCGCGCGAACACGGTTTCGCCCGGGAATGTGTATTTCGAGGGCGGCGTGTGGGACTGGATCGAGCATAACGATGCGGCGCTATTCGAAAGCGCACTTGCATTGAATCCGACTGGGCGAATGGGGCGCCCGCAGGAAATCGCTAACGCGGTGGCATTCATCGCGAGTCCGGCGGCGAGCTTTGTGAGCGGGACGAACTTCGTCGTCGATGGAGCACTCACGCGCGGCGTGCAGCTCTGACACACGGTCAAATCAACAGGAGCATGGAATGGAACGAGGCAGTGCGATGGATATCGATCTGGACGCCCTGACGGTCGAGGCCGTGCAGGCGGGTTTCAAGGCGGGCACATTCACGGCCGAGCAGCTGGCGCGCGCCTGTTTCGACAGAATCGGGCGCGACAACGGCAAGTACAACGCAGTGATTTTCCTGAACCCGGCGGCTATCGACGACGCGCGCCGGATCGACGAACGGCGCGCTGCCGGCGAACCACTGGGTCCGCTTGCCGGCGTGCCGGTCGTCATCAAGGATCCCATGGACATGGTCGGCTTTCCGACTACCGCGGGATGGGCGAAGTTGTACAGCAAGAGAGGCGGCGTCGACCTGATGCCAGAGCGTGATGCGCCGGTCGTCGCACGGATGCGCCGCGCGGGTGCGATTCTGCTCGGCAAAACGAACGTCCCGATCCTGAGCCACACCGGCTCGCATGCGAACGATAGCTGGGCGGGCCCCACGATCAATGTCGTGATGCCCGATCGGGTGCCGGGCGGCAGCAGTGCGGGCACGGCATCGGCGGTGGCGTCGTGCATGGCCGTACTCGGCCTCGCGGAAGAGACCGGCGGATCGATTCAGAACCCCGCGTCGGCGCAGAACCTCGTCGGAATCAAACCGACTATCGGGCTGGTGCCGAATGCGGGCGTGGTGCCGCTGTCGGGTAATCGCGATGTGGTGGGGCCCATTGCACGAAACGTGCGGGATGCCGCGCTGTGCCTCGACGTGCTCGCGGGCTATTCGAGCGAAGACCCGAAGACACTCGCGAGCGTCGGCCGGCAACCGGAAGGCGGTTATACCGCGGCGCTGGACCCGAAAGCGCTGAACGGCAAGCGCATCGGCCTGTATGGCCCGGGCTGGCGCAATCAGCCTTTGTCCGATGAAGCTGCCGCGCTGTATGAGCGGGTCAAGGACGAACTGGTCTATCTGGGTGCGATTCTTGTCGACGATCCGTTCGCGGGCTCGGGGTTCGCCGAACTGAGGAAGCCGACTCCGCCGCTGGCGCATTTCGATGCGCGCGGTCTGGAGTCGATTCCGTACGATCTGGAAAAGTATCTTCAGCGGCTCGGCAAGCATGCGTCGCTCAAGACCTTCGCGGAATTCGCTGCGGCGACGAAAGATGACGATGCTTTTGGGGCGCAAGGGATACTGCGGTATCTGCATAGCCTCGCGGATTTCACGGCCGCGCTGGCTGATCCATCGGTGCCGCCGGAGATGCCTGAGTTTGTCGAAGTGAAGGCGCGCTATCTGCGGATTTTCAATGCGGTGATGGATGCGCAACAGCTCGATGCACTGGTGTTTCCGCAGATGCGAGGTGAACTGCCTCCGCTTCACGGTCAGGATGTCATTCAGGAGACGACGGTAGGCGAGATCAATATTGCGGGCTTGCCGGGGATTGCGGTGCCTGCGGGGTTTTATGCGTCGGGTGCGCCATTTGGGTTGATTTTTGTGGGGCGGCAATGGGATGAGGGGGCGTTGTTAGGGTTTGCGTATGCTTATATGGCCCTCACTCCGCGCTCGGATCGGCAACGCGACGAGCGTTGATCACGATGACGTCACGCGCCAGGGTCATTCGCATCTTACCCACGGCGAATCTACGGGGCGGTCCGATCTCCTGACCGGCCCCGGTTAACCGGCGGCTGCGACGGCTTCAGGTCGCAAGCTCGCATGGAATCGTCCACTTTCACGAGCCCTCGTTGATGCGGCGAGGGCGATTTGCTGACGACGGGCTTCACGGGATATCGCGCTGATGTGGTGGTAGAACGGCGCAGCTTTCTTGGAGGTGACTGGCTCGCCGGACGAAGCCCATATGGCCGATAGTGCTCGTACGTAAAACTATCCGCCTGAGAGCCGTCGGTATCGCTTCACTATTAAGCATCAGAGTTCAGATCGGAAAATTCCCAGACATTTTTACGTATTTTTTGGAGCCACGTAAAACATCGCTGTAAAAAGATAAGACGTAATTCTATCAGGACGACACAAGTGGACATAATCCACGGTGTCACTTAAAGACCGTGTCCGGGCCGACCCGCCACGCAACGCCGGCGTGACTTTCCGGCAGCGGACATCGCATGGGCACAACGGGCACACTGGTATTTCATCAGCCAACCGGGCCAGATGAGCCGTTCTGGCGGCGGTATGAGGAGCTGTTCGAAGTGGGTGTCGTGTATCCGGCGCCAGACGGCGTCAACCGGGTGGGATCACCCATTGAACTTGCCTCACAGTGCTCGAATTCACCCTTCCGAATTGTGCGTCTTGCGGTAGCTACGAATGGTCGTCATGGCGTGAGAAGAGCCAGCGGTCGCGCCTCTGTTTGACGGACCGTTGTGGGTCGACTTCGGAAGATCGCGGCTCAAAGCAATTGCGCTGCGCATCGGCTTTCGACGGTTTTCCGGGTTAGGCCAGGAACCGTCGATCAGCAAGAGGTGCAGTTATTGAAACCTCGTGGAAGGAGGGAGGGAAGGACGGAAAGACGGACCATGGAGCAGACATGTCTTTCCGTGCACGCAAGCTCACCCGTGGAGCCCTCGGCTGCCTTCCGACTTTTACGCATCGTCAGCGCCCGACGACGTTCATGCCGATCGCATCACTATCGTAATTTCATCCGGCGCTTCGGATCCTTAGCCGCGCCTGCATTTCTTGAAAAAACCTCGAACGGATATTGCTTGACGAATAGCTCGCGCATAGCCAGTTCGCAACGTCGTCATGCTGGGCCCATTTCGAATATTGATTATAACTGGCGTGATACCGCTGAGCCGGCGGTGGCCCTCGGGACCCGAGACCGGACTGATCGGGCGGAGCTGCGGCCACGAAACACGGGCATTAGCGACGGAAGTCGCGGAATTGCCGGGAAGGGGCCGGCGGGGAAAAGGAGCACGGTGCAAAGTGTAGTGCTTTACCGGTTCTTGTCCGCTCCCGCCAGAGGTGCGAAAGCGTCGCCTGGACGAAATTTGCGTCTCTTTCTCACACTTGGTATGTTTGTATGATATTCATAGTGATATACTCGCCCCGGCATCGACGCCTGCCAGCGATTCAATGTATCGGGTGATATTTTAATCGTGCAATCGGCTGGAAGCGCGCGAGCGGACAGGTGCACGCACGGCAGTCACTACTTCAATCAAACAGCACAACGTCATCGGGGATCATATGTCCATTCAGACGAACAACTCCGTCGAATTGAACCTTCAAAGTAATAGCGGCGACTCGATCCGATCGGGTACCCGCAATAGAGACAAGCCGACTTTTGCCGAACTACTGGCTCAACTCACCGACTACACGAAGGGCACGACTAGTGATCGTCTGCAAAAGATGATTCTCGCGAAGCTCGGCGTGACGGAAGACGATCTGAAAAATATGTCGCCTGAAGAACGTGACAAGGTGATGAAGAAAGTGCAAGAGTTGCTCAAAAAAGAGATGGATGCACAAAAGCAGCTCGAAGAAATGAAAAACGGCCAAAAGATCAGCGTGTCAGTTTGATAGCTTAGCGTCGTAAAAAGCACGCGGCGGAGCAGTCGCGTACGGCAGGTTGCTCCGCTGGTTTGTTTGCTTTTTTGTGTTACTCAGCGCTAGCTAGCATGTACGGATCCGCCACTCGCTTTTATCGCGGAATAGCACTTAACAGTGCGCATTGAACGGTTTATCTATTCTTGTGCTCTTCAAGCTTGCCAACGTTTTTGGATGTCCCCACAAAGTGCACCGATTGAACGATCTGACTTGATAGCGCAGACGATGCCGGTGCTCTCGTCGTATGTAGCGACGTCGCAATGCTGATCATCTTCCCAGACTAGGGCGCAGGTAAAAGATATCAAACACGACAGAAACAGTCGCACGCGTAATTCATCGTCAAATTCAGGTACGGCGAGTGAGACGTGCACGACGTTGCTGTCGAGCACTTAACCGTGCAGCAAAACTACCAGTCGCGACAAACGCGCGAAAAATGCGCGGAACATGATCATCCCCGCGAAACTGTTATGGTTGTGCGACACCGAACCATGCCCCTCTGGGCAACGTGTAGTCAGTAACTCGGCAGACGGATCGCGACACTCCCGATAAGTTTTCGAGGGAAAGGTGGGGTCTCGTCGCCACACTCACGATTTCGGTAGTCGCGTCGTCTGAATGACAAACCGCGTATCAACGTTTGATCCGTCTACCGTTGGAGTCAAACCTGGCACTTCACGGGACAAAGAATCAACGAAGAAGGCCGCGACGCTTCACCTTGGTCTGACTTTCGATAAACCTTGGTATAACAGTGCGATACAACTCTGCGGCCATGCTATTCGTTTATCCGATGGCGCTTCTCCGGGCTAGACACTACCTTTAACACAAGCTTGATGAAAACAACAAGGTAGGGGAGATTGGATCTGTTGTTTGCACTTCGCGCATCAACCGTTTCGGGAGTGGAACATGTCTACGTCAATCGCGCTAATGGCCAATGGCTACCTTGAGATTCTCTGCGTCGACCCTTGGCTTGCAACATTTCACCGACAATACCTTGTACGACACACTGTCGATTATGCAGATGTTTGCCTCCAGTAGCAGCTGCGAGTCGATAACGCGAACGGGCAGATACGCGGGTGCATATGATCTCGATATGTAGGGCGCTTTGTACAGGGTGGCTTCGATTTCATCCGTCAGCAACTGATCGAGCATCAGCAGTCGCTTCATAACATCTTTGCGGCTTAGTTCAGGTCGACCTCAGAGGCGTCTGCTGACGAACATCCGAATTATCCATGATTGGCGTCGTTTGTGACGAAACGCCACTTGGCTTGCCGCACGCCAGCCGGACATTCTCTCGTGAGATAAACGTTGCACCATTGATCTGTCATTTTGTTTTTCTAGCAAAGAGGCTTTTTCCGGACACGGTATTTTTCTATCGAAGCATTATTTTTAGACTGCATGCAGGTGGTTTCAGTCATTGAGAAACCTGAATCCCCCCGCGCAACATGACATGTCCGATGCTCACACGAAACGATCAAGTCATTAAGTAAGCGGTACGGTGTGCACGTTCCACTAGCAATCTAAATTTGAAGGAGTTTTCATGCAGTTTCTTTTTGCAATGCGAGTCAAGGGAGAAGTTACTCCCATAACGACCGAGGAGCGCGAGTTGGAGGTCGCGTATGTGCAGAAGAGTTATGCACTCGAATCGGTACGTCAAGTGTGGTCGCGCACGGACGCGGCCGGTGCCTGTCTGCTGATTGAGGCGGCAAGCAAAGACGAAGCTCATGCCGTGATCGAGGGATTGCCGCTGATGAAGGCCGGCAAACTTGTCATCGAGACGTTCGTCCCGCTCCGGGCCTATGGCGGCTTTGCTGCTGCAGCGAAATGATGAACTATCCGGTTTCTGAAGGCTGTCAGCCACGAATGGCCACGTCGGGCGACCTTCGCCTCTACTTCCTTGACCACGGTGGCGACCGGGTCTTGTCGGCAATGAGCGACGGTAGTGACCTCACGATCCTCGTCAACGGACATTGCGCGGGGCCGGACGGGATCGCAATCGATGCTGCACGCGGTCACGTTTATTGGACCAATATGGGCGTTCCGTCGCGTAACGACGGCTTCATCATGCGATGCGATCTTGATGGCCACCACGTTACGAGTATTGTGCCACCGGGGTTGACGCATACTCCCAAGCAGTTGGTTATAGAGGCGATAGGAGGGCATCTTTACTGGTGCGACCGCGAGGGCATGCGGGTGATGCGCTGCAAACTCGACGGATCGTCGATCGAAACGCTCGTGCAAACTGGCTTTGGAGCCTCAGATCAGGCGGATGCGCGCAACTGGTGCGTCGGCATCGCGGTCGATGTCGACCGCGGGCATGTGTATTGGACACAGAAAGGCGCATCGAAGTCCAACACAGGGCGCATCCTGCGTGCCCCACTCAATGGTCTGAAGTCAAGCGAATCTCCTGCCTCGCGCCGCGATATCGAAACACTTTTCAGCGCATTACCTGAGCCCGTCGATCTCGAACTGGATACTGCGACGATGACGCTCTATTGGACCGACCGCGGCGCTCCACCGTTCGGCAATACCCTGAATCGAGCGTGCCTGGATGCAAGCGAATTGCAGCGCGAGGTCCTGCATGGCGGATTTCGGGAGGCGATTGGATTGTCAGTGCATCCGAAGCGGAACGCTGTCTTTCTGAGCGACCTGAACGGTTCGATTTACAGAGTCGCGCTCGGCGGTCAAACGGTTTCTACGGTGCTCCGGGATATAGGGAATTTGACTGGCATCACCGCGCTCTAATGGATGCCTGCTATCGGTTCATGCATTCAGCGCGGCCTCTTGCAACGCGATTCTTGCGCTGAGTTCGCGCTTCAGGAAGTCGACAAACGTGCGGATCTTCGCATCGACGTAAATGCGGGAAGGGTAGACCGAATAGACGTTTCGAGTAGGTAGCTGAAACTCAGGCAGAACCCGGACTAACGCGCCGCTGCGAAGATCGTCGATGGCTGAATAGACCGCCAACGCGCCGATGCCGGCACCGGCGAGCAGGGCGGCCCGCAAGGCTGCCGGGTCGTTGACCTTGAAGCGCGCTTTAGAGACATTCGAAAACACGTCACCATCCGGGCTTTCGAGTTGCCAGCCATCTGTTGATGGTGACGCTGGCGACTGCAAGCGAATGCATTCATGACGGTCAAGATCTTCCGGCGATTGTAGTGCACGATGCTGCTCCAGATACGAAGGAGCAGCGACCAGCACGCTGTAACTGCTGCCGGTTATGTGGCTGACGTAGTCCGAATCGGGAAGCGTCGGCGCTGTCACGACGGATACGTCAAACTGCTCCTCGACGAGTCTCGGCATCGTCGCGGACAGTGTCAGTTCGATATTGACGTTCGGATAACGCCGCTGATAGTCGACAATGCAAGCCGCGAGATGCGTCTGTCCAAGTCCTGGCATCGCGTGAACGCGCAGCTTGCCGTACGGTTCGATTAGCGCGTCGGCTGCTTCGGCGTCGGCGTAGTCGAGGTCGGCCAGAATCTTCTGGCAGCGCTGATAGTAGCGAGCGCCGGCTTCAGTAGGGGTGATACGGCGCGTCGTTCGATGAAAGAGGCGCACGCGCAAATCATCTTCGAGATCGGAAATGGAGCGTGAGACGTGTGCAACGCTGGTATCCAGAACATTGGCCACGGCGGTGAAGCTGCCAACTTCGATGACGCGCGAAAAAACGCGTATGTTGTGAATCTTGTCCACGAAACGATATTCCTTCAGAGGGGCGCTGCGCTGACCGCCCCAGGAGGACGCCGAGTCAGCCCGCAACGTTGCAACAGGCACAGTTGCGGGCTGCGCTTCTTCGGTGTCAGACCGGATCAGATTTTAGATATCTCGCCATCGACCAGACGCCAGAGATCGCACGGATTGGCATGCTTCAATGCTTCAGGTAGCAGGTCATCGGGGAACCCCTGATAGCAGACCGGCCGCAGGAAACGTTCGATCGCACTCATGCCGACTGAAGTGAAGCGGCTATCGGAAGTTGCGGGGAACGGGCCACCATGAATCGATGCATAAGACACTTCTTGCGGATGCGCGAACGCATTGATCACGATACGCCCCGTGCGGCGCTCAAGTATTGGCAACAGGCGCGCGGCGAGTGCGTGATCGGCCTGATCGATCTGCATCGTCGCGGAAAGTTGACCACGAAACTGCTTCGCGATCGCAATGAGCTGCGAGATATTCTCCACGCGCACTAGCAGCGCAGCAGGACCGAAGACTTCTTCTGACAACGACGCATCTTCAAGCAGCTGCGCACCGTCGACTTCGAAGAGAACCGATTGCCCGTCCCACGCACCTTGCGCTTGGCCGCCCGCGGCAATACGCTTCGCGCCGGCTTCGGCCTGGCGCTCCACGTTTTTGCGATAGGCCGTGTTGATCCCTGGTGTCAGCATCGTGCGCGCATGCATTGCTTCTACGCGGGCGACCATCGCGCTCTTCAGTTCGGCATAGCCGGGGCCGTCAATCGCGAGCAGGATTGCGGGCTTCAGACACGCCTGACCAACTGTGACAAGCATGCGTTCCGTAAAGCCGTCGCCGATATCGCCACCTCGAGCAGCGAGCGCCGCCGGGAGCACGAAGGTCGGATTGACACTCGTCATTTCGGTAAAGACGGGAATCGGATCAGGACGTTGCTGCGCGCGCTGGAACAACGCCATGCCGCCGCCTTCCGAACCCGTAAAGGTCACGCCCTTGATGAGCGGATGATCGACCAGCGCCTCGCCGATTTCATTGCCGCCACCGCGGACCAGAGAGAACACGCCTTCGTGCAGGCCGGAATCCTTGACCGCCTGCTGGATCACGCGGCCCATCAGCTCCGATCCGCCAGGATGCGCGTTGTGCGCCTTCAGTATGACGGGACAGCCAGCGGCCAGCGCCGACGCCGTGTCGCCCCCTGCGACTGAATACGAGATCGGGAAGTTGCTCGCACCGAAGATCGCAACGGGACCGAGCGCGATCTTCTGCAATCTATGATCCATCCGCGCGCGCGGTTGACGCTCCGGCTGGGCGGCATCGATGGTCGCCTGACGAAAACGTCCCTGACGGACGACAGTCGCGAACTGACGAAACTGGGTCGCGGACTTGGCGGTTTCGCCTTCGAGTTGCGCGATGGGCAAACCTGATTCAAGCGCAATGCGTTGCGCGAGTTCTGGCGTGATCGCGTCGAGGCCGTCGGCGATGCGTTCAAGGAACGCGGCACGGTCTTCAAGGCTCGTGTTGTTGTAACTGTCGAACGCGTCATCCGCCAGTTGCGCGGCGCGATCGACTTCCGCGCTGCTGCCGAATGCGAAGGACGGTTCAATTTCGACGTTCGTCGCCGGATTCAGCGCCTTCATGGTGCCAGCGGTCGCGGACACTTCCTGCGCGCCGATCAGCAAATTACCTGTGAGTTTCATGTTGGTCTCGTCGCGGTTCAGGCGGTGGTGCTGGTGTTGAGAGCGCCGATGAGTTCGGCTGTCGTCAGGATCTCGTGGGCGTACGTCGGGCCGTTCAGTTCATGCGCGGCGCGCATCATTTCCTGCGTGAAGGCGGCTGTTGCGTCGCGCACGAGCGTGACGTGATAGCCGAGTTCCATCGCGAAGCGGCTCGTGGATTCAATGCAGGTATTGGCCAGCAGACCCACGACGATCACGTGCGTGATGCCTTTCTGCTTCAACTGGAAGTCAAGATCGGTGTTAGCGAAGCCGCTCTGGGCCCAGTGTTCCTTGATGATGATGTCGCCTTCCTGCGGCACGAAGTCGGGGTGCCATTCTCCACCCCATGTGTCCTTCGCAAAGGTGTGGCGTTGCTGCACGAGGCGTTGGGTCGGGTTGGGATGATCCCAGTTCTCGTAATCGCCGGGTTGCCAGCGACGGTGTGGCACGTAAAACACCTGGACATCCGCCTCGCGCGCGGTCGCGACTGTGTCGCGCAGGTTGTCCAGAAGGCGGACATCGTCGGCGATTGCCTTGATCATCGGGAACAGCTTGCCGCCGTCCGAGAGAAAGTCGTTATACGGATCGACCAGCAACAGACCAGTGCGCTCCGCGCGATAGATAAGATTAGCCATTACGTCTTCCAGTTAGAAAGTCTTTGCGAACAAGCTCGCGTTTCGTCGGCGCCGACATGCTTTTGTCAAACGAATCGTGACGTCTCACGCATCGCATTCAGTGCAAGCAGGATATAACTATGAAAAACATAGTGTCAAGTGCCAAACGGACTGGGGCGGGATCGGCGGGCCGGGTGCACGCGTGCTCAAAACGCCCGTGATGCCCGAATCGCGGGCGTTCGCGGCGCACAACCTGGGCAAAGTCTGTTACTATGCAATTCATAGTTTCAGTGGAGAAGGGTTGTGGCACGTGATTCAGAAGGGGCAAATACCGTATGTCCGGTCGCGCGGTCCTTGGATGTCGTTGGTGATCGGTGGACAGTCCTGGTTCTGAGAGAACTGTCGATGGGCGCGACGCGTTTCGAAGAAATACAGATCCAGACCGAAGCGACGCCCCAGATGCTGGCGTCGCGACTCAAATCGCTCGAGGCCGACGGGATGATTGAACGTCACCCGTACAGCGAGAGGCCTCTACGTTATGAATATCGACTGACGGAGAAGGGGCGATCGTTTTATCCGGTTATTTACGCGTTGCGCGCATGGGGCGAGACCTGGTGCAAAGATCGGAGCGAGGAGATCGCAACCCGTTTCGTCCATCGCAAGTGCGGTCACGATGTGGGTCTGGGATCGGTATGTCCGAAATGTAAGGTGCCTGTCGAACGTAAAGATCTTGATGCGTCGATGAGCAATCAGTTTGCAACGGAGCGTGCGGAGCGGCGCGCGGCGTTTAAAAGAAAATAGGCTAGTCCCGGGTTGTGTAAGTTTACTCAAGAAACTTTTGATATCTGACGGCGTCTGAGGGTCCTTGTGGGACTCGCGGTCCCCTTACACGCCGGCGATCCAATAGTGCTCGCGTCCTGGACGGGCAGCAGCGCTGTCGCAAACCTGTACCTGCTCGTCGATACTGATCGCGGTCGCGCGCTGCCCGGTGGGACAATGTTGTCAACCCGCTGCGCCTGCGTCTCGCAATGAACGAAAGCTCTCACGTACTTCGTCCGTAAATTCCTGAGGCTGTTCCCAGGCCGCAAAATGTCCTCCTTTGGGCAGCCGGTTGTAGTGAATCAATTTCGGATACGCTTTTTCCGTCCAACTCTTTGGCGCCGCATAGATCTCATCGGGGAATACGCTGACAGCGACAGGAATGGCAACGTGTTTCGGTGCGAAGAAGTTCAACTTGTTCTCCCAGTACAAGCGAGCCGACGAGACGCCCGTATTCGTGACCCAATACAACGTGATGTTATCGAGCACATCATCGCGCGAAAGTCCCTCCGACCGCCCATCAAAAACGCGGGCAATCATTGCTTCGCTCGCAGCGTCATGATCGAGCATCCATGCAGCGAGACCGACAGGGGAATCTTCGATGCCGTACAGAGTCTGCGGGCGGTTCGTCATCTCTTGTGCGTAACCCAGACCATGCTTGTAGAAGTAGTCGAGTTGGTCGAACGCGTGCTGCTCGTCGGATGATAGTCCGGCCGGCGCGGGGTTGCCGTACTTGAGCGCATTCGCAATATCGTCCGGCACTGTCGCCGGCATGTTCGTGTGAATGGCGATAAGCCCCGGGGGGGTAAGAAGCGCCATCTGTTCGGTGACGGCATTGCCCCAATCGCCACCTTGCGCCACGTAGCGCGTATAGCCGAGGCGTTTCATTAGCACGACCCACGCACGCGCGATGTGCTGGGGATCCCAGCCCGTCGTTGTTGGTTTGCCCGAAAACCCGTGACCGGGTAACGACGGAATCACGACATCGAACGCATCGGATGCATTTCCGCCGTGCGCCATGGGATTGGTCAACGGCTCGATGATCTTCAATTGCTCGATGATCGAGCCCGGCCAACCGTGCGTGACGATCATTGGCAGCGCATCTTTATTCTTCGAACGCACGTGGATGAAGTGGATGTCCAGCCCATCAATCTGGGTGACATATTGTGGCAATGCGTTTAGCCTCGCTTCAACTTTACGCCAGTTGTAATCCGTCGACCAATAGTGTGCGAGCTTCTGCATCGTCGCGAGTTGCACGCCTTGCGATGCATCTGTGACGGTTTCGCGCTCAGGCCACCGCGTCGCTTTGATGCGTCTACGCAAATCAGCTAGTTGCGCTTCTGGCACGTGGACGTGAAGTTTACGGATGGCCATCCCGTCTTCGCCCGTCGCCGGCGTGATCTCCGTGATCGAGGTTGACTGAGTCGTATCTGCTAGAGCGAGCTCACTCAGCGATACGGTCGCAACTGCGGCAGCAGCGACACCGATAAAACGGCGCCGCGATGGCACCTGAGGAAGCATTTCGTTTGACATGGAAGCTCCTGTTGGTCGTAAGAGGCCCTTAAGCCTGATTTGTGAACATAGAGGCGTTATCGATGGCGCGCGACGCGCGTGCTTCCAGGCCACAATGCTGAGACAAATGCTAGCGGCAGTGACGTGCGCGGACCGGGGGTGAACATCCCAAACAATCGTGTGAGTCAACTTCACCTTACCCACGCTGCTGCTGCCGACAACGAACACATCTGTATCCGGCGCGAAAGTCTGTGACTTGCAGAGATATCGCAGCAGCAGAGACAACGATCGGTGGGATACGAGCGTTGATACCTCTGCAGCCGAGTCGTGCGTCAGGCATTGCAGTCCAATCAGCGGAACGCAATGGCAACGAGGTCTGATCGACATGCACGCATGCACAGGTGCAGTAACTTTCCGATCGCGTGGCCCGTCATAAATAACGGTAAGCGACCGGCGCTGATTCAGCCATTCTACGAATGGCTGCAAGCGCCGCGTCCAGGCGTACTCGCGTCATACTTTGGTGGTACGGGTGTACTTCTACCCGCAGAGATCCTGTCCGCCAACGAACATCCGACGGAACACGGGATGAGAGGTCATTTCACGCAAGTTGCGTCACCAAGACCGGAAAACGGAAGACGGTGGTGGGGTTCCCGCCTTTATCTCCGGATGCGTCGCTGTCATTCGAAAGACATCGTGG
This sequence comes from Paraburkholderia sp. RL17-380-BIE-A, assembly GCF_046028085.1. Classification (NCBI taxonomy): domain Bacteria; kingdom Pseudomonadati; phylum Pseudomonadota; class Betaproteobacteria; order Burkholderiales; family Burkholderiaceae; genus Paraburkholderia; species Paraburkholderia sp. RL17-380-BIE-A. The sequence continues at coordinate 122,710 of NZ_JARESQ010000010.1, read as the reverse complement.
GAAATGCAGTCTCGCTGGCCCCATGTCGTGTGGGCCGATACGTCCCGCTATCACTGGATTCATCTCTACCTGATGAACAGTGCTCGGGAATTTTTCATGCCTCGCACGACGCCCGGTTCACGACGGACCATTTGATATCGCTACAACTTGTCACCTGCGATGCGCGAACAACAATGTCAGTCGTATTCTATTGCTGCAACTTCCTTGGACGCCAGTGAGTGCTTGCAGCGATGCAGCGACTCGAACGAATGAAATCAAGGACTGCACTGCGCTCGATCTGGGCTGCAACGTGAGACCACCTGATCCACCGCCGCCAGTGAAAAGCGAAATAATTTTCCTTTTTTAACGGAGAACTGAAATGGGCAATCCCACGTATCGCGCGGAACGCACCGGCTTGCTACTGGTCGACCCCTACAACGATTTTCTCTCGGAGGGCGGCAAGGTCTTTCCGATGATCAAGGAAATCGCTACCGAGAACAGGCTGCTGGACAATCTTCGTGCGACAGTCGCCAGCGTACGCAAGGCAAGCATCCAGGTGTTTTACGTGCCGCATCGTCGCTGGGAGCCGGGGGATTACGAGAACTGGGATCATCCGAATCCCACGCAAGATGCGATCAAGCAGCGTCACACGTTTGAAAAGGGGACGTGGGGCGGCGAATGGCACCCCGATTTCGTGCCGCACGCAGAGGACATCATCATCAAGGAACACTGGGCGCAGAGTGGTTTCGCAAATACCGATCTCGATTTTCAGCTGAAGCAGCAAGGTGTCACGCATGTGATTGTCATCGGACTGCTCGCGAATACCTGCATCGAGTCGACCAGTCGGTTCGCGATGGAGTTGGGCTACCACGTCACACTCGTGCGCGACGCAACAGCTGCGTTCTCGAAGGAAATGATGCGCGCGGCGCATGAGCTCAACGGCCCGACGTATGCCCATGAGATTCTGACAACTGCCGAACTCAGTGCGGCGCTTAACGCCGGCACTGGCGCCTGAATTGAAGGAGATCAGAGATGACACTCACCGGCAATCTGCTCATTGGAGCTCAGGAAATATCGGCAAGCGCAGGGACGATGAAGGCGTTAAACCCTGCAACGAACGCCGAAATCGAACCGTCGTTCGCGCTTGGTGGCGTCGCGGAGGTGGATCGTGCCGCGCGACTGGCTGACGACGCTTTCGACAGTTACAACAACACAAGTCTTGCCGAACGTTCCGCATTCCTTGAACGGATCGCAGACGGCCTCGACGCCATCGCGACCGAACTCGCGCAGCGCACATCGCTCGAAACCGGTCTGCCCGTCGCTCAACTGCAAGGGGAGGCCGCCAAGTCTGCGGTGCAGTTCCGCCAGTTTGCAACCGTCGTCCGCCAGGGACGTTTTCGGCAGGCCGCGATAGATCCCGCGCAGCCGGACCGTCAACCGCGTCCACGCATGGATCACCGGTTGCAGAAGATCGCGCTCGGTCCCGTTGCGATATTTGGCGCCAGCAACTTCCCAATCTCGTACTCGGTCGCGGGTGGGGATACGGCTTCAGCGCTGGCAGCGGGCTGCCCCGTCATACTGAAGGCGCACAACGCACATCCGGGTGCATCGGAGATGATGGGCCGCATGATCCAGCAGACGGTGAAAGCAGCGGGACTACATGAAGGTGTTTTCTCTCTGGTCCGCGGTGGTGGCAATGAGATCGGCGAGGCGCTTGTCGATCATCCGCTCATCAAAGGCGTGACGTTCACCGGATCGGAAGTAGGCGGGATGGCGCTTTTCCGTCGAGCGCAGCAACGTCGTGACCCAATTCCTGTCTTCACCGAAATGACGAGCGTCAATCCAACGTTTGTGTTGCCTGCGGCGCTCGCGGCTCGGGGTGCTGAGATCGGCGATGGTTTCACGGAGCGCATGCTCGTCACGGTCGGCCAGGCTTGTCTGAAGCCCGCAATTCTCCTCGCCATCGATGGTCCCGGCTACGAAGAGTTACGAGCAGCCATGCTTCCGCGCGTCGCGAACACGCCCGCCCGAACGATGCTCACGCCGGGGATCAATTCGGCGTATCTCAAGAACCTCGAGCGTCAGCGCAATTCGGGTGCAGAGCGAATCGCCGCGGGCGGTCCGCCACAAGGCAAGTGGGACGGTCAATCGGTGCTCTTCGAAGTCGACGGCGCACGCCTGCTGGAAGATCCGTTGCTGTCGGAAGAGGTGTTTGGACCTGTCGCGCTGCTGGTACGCGTGAAAGACGTCGAACAGCTGATTGCAATCGCGCGGCAGTTCCAAGGACAACTCTCGGCCACGATGCAGATCGATCCCGCCGATCACGCGCTTGCTGCGCGGCTGCTTCCGATTCTCGAGCGTCGCACCGGGCGAATCGTGATCAATGCGTTCTCACATCCGCAAGAAGTGTCGTATGCATCGATTCATGGGGGGCCCTTTCCTGCAACTTCCGATAGCCGATTCACATCTGTGGGCATGACTGCCATCGAGCGATTCCTGCGTCCGGTGTGCTACCAAGGGTTCCCGGACGATCTTCTACCTGAAGCGTTGAAGCTGGACAACCCTGCGGGGATTTGGCGCCTGACTGACGGCGAACTATCGAAGGATTGATAGCGGTCACGAAAGGTGGGGGCGGCAGGGGCGTCCGAAGCGCTCGATGCACTTTTTTGATCTCACGTATGACGTGCTGGCCCGTCTTCCGACAGAGCTGCGCACGTCCTCGGACGCCGGACCGGCGCCCAGACGACAATTTTTCAGTAGGAGTCGCACTATGACCACGTCGTTTCGACAATTCAGCGTTAGGCCCCAAAGCCCTGCATATTGGCGAGTCACGTTCGATAACCCTCCCATCAATGTGCTCGACGGCGCGACAATTCCAGAATTGCAGCAACTACTCGATCTGATGGACTCGGACCCTGAACTGCGCGTCGTAGTGTTTGACAGCGCCAATCCTGAATATTTCATCGCTCATTTCAGTGCAGCGGCTGGAGTCGACACGATCGTGACGCCGCTGCCGGGTGGGATGTACCCGTGGGTAGATATTGTGGAACGGCTCGCTCGGCTCCCCGTAGTGACGATTGCTGCAATTCGTGGACGCGCACGCGGCGTGGGCAGCGAATTTGCATTGGCGTGCGACATCCGGTTTGCCAGCGAGGAAAAGGCGATCCTTGCGCAAATCGAAGTTGGCGCGGGCCTGTTTCCTGGGGGCGGAGCGATCGAGCGCCTGCCTCATTTAACGGGACGTGGACGTGCGTTCGAGATCATTCTTGGCTCGGACGACTTCGATGCAAGCACTGCCGAGCGCTACGGGTGGGTCAATCGGACTATTCCTGACGCAGAGTTCGAGAAGTTCGTGAACCGATTCGCAAAACGGGTCGCCTCGTTCGACAGGCAGCCGCTGCGTGAAGCCAAGCGATTGCTGAACACACATTCTGCGCAGTCTCTATCGGCCGCAATTAACGAATCGCAAAAGGCTTTCTTCAGCGCGCTCTCTTGGCCGACAACAGTCACGCGTGCCCAAAAACTAATGGAGCTGGGTTCAGGGCAAGATAGTGATTTGGAGCGCAACTATGGAGCGCGCCTTGGAAGTCTGATGGATGAGCCCGCTACCAAATGAACAAAGGATACTTTATGAATACCCATTCTCCTGACTTGCGCGATCGAAACCCCGACGAACAACCGTTGAAAGGGCTGGAACTGCGATCTTGCATAACCCCTGACGGTGAGCTGAAGCTTTCGCTTATCGAGCTGGAAGTTGCGCCTCCGACAGGAGACGAGGTTGTTGTCCGCGTCGAGGCCGCGCCGCTCAATCCTTCCGACATCGGCCTGCTGCTTGGTCCCGCTGATCTTAACAGCGCGACGCAGACGGGTATCGGCCGTCAAAGAACGTTGACCGCGAAGATCCCAGCCGAGGCACTGGATGGTCTTGCGCTGCGGCTCGACGCATCTCTGCCTGTTGGTAATGAGGGCGCTGGCGTGGTTGTCCGGTCGGGGCCGGGGGCGGCGGAATTGCTGGGTAAAACCGTGTCCGTAGCAGGAGGCGGTATGTACACGCAGTATCGTCGTCTCAACAAAGCCCAGTGCATGGCTCTGGATCCGGGCGTGCCGCCAGCAGAGGGCGCTGCCGCTTTCATCAACCCGCTTACGGCGCTCGGTATGGTCGAAACGATGCGCCGCGAGGGTCATCTGGCGCTGGTACACACTGCAGCGGCCTCGAATCTCGGCCGCATGCTCATCAATATTTGTCGGAACGAAGGAATCGCACTTGTTAACGTCGTCCGTAACGAAACACAGCTGGGTGTTCTGAAAGAACTTGGTTCGCAATATGTTCTCAACAGTGAGTCAGCCAATTTTGATGCGGACCTCACAGACGTATTAGTCAGTACCAAGGCTACGCTGTGTTTTGACGCGCTGACGGGTGGACCGCTTGCCGGGCGCATACTGCTTGCAATGGAGAGAGCGCTCGTCCGCGAACTGCCAGGCTACAGCCGGTATGGATCTTCAACTCACAAGCAGGTGTACATGTATGGCAGCCTCGATCCAAGACCGATTGAGGTGCCGCGCGTTGGCATGGCGTGGGGAATTGGAGGATGGCTACTGTTCCACTTCCTTGGGAGGGTTGGTCCCGAAGCAACGCAAGCACTGCGTGACCGGGTAAATGCTGAGTTGCGTACGACTTTTCGTAGTGAGTTCAAGGCCGAAATTTCGCTCAGCGATGTCCTCTCGCTTGAGATGCTTCGGGAGTACACAAAGCGCAGCACGGGATCGAAATTTCTGATCAACCCGTCCCTCGACGCCTGATTCGGGCAGTTATTGGCAGGGAAAGGTCGTCGGCCATTGATGCGTGCTGACAACGGCGCTCTTTACGTTTTCAGACGCATTTCTACCCGACGGCCGCTGGAGGATAACTGATGAGCAACGAGTCCGTACCGGGCGACCCTGTACCGCCCCCTCAGCCCGCGGAAGGAAAGAACCACGTCGACGACGATGCGGTGATTGACGCTCCGTTCGTGTCTAGCCACCCCCGGCTCCAGCAACTGTTTCCCGTCCTCACCGAAGCAGAGATCGCCAGAGTGCGGCGCTTTGGCCGAGTGTCAAGGTATCCCAAAGGCACGTTGCTCTATCGTGTAGGGGAGCGCACCCCCGGTATGTTTGTCCTGCTGTCGGGTAAGATCCGGGCTATCGCCCGCGATGGTCTTGGGCGCGAACAGATCATTCACACGTTCTCCCAGCGCGGCGAATTCACTTCTGACGTGAACCAGTTTTCGAAAAAGCCATCGTTCGTGGATTCTCGTGTCATAGAAGATGTCGAAGCTCTGTTGGTCCGGTCCGATGACCTCAGTCCACTTCTGATCAGTGAAGCCGAGGTTGGCGAAAAGATCATGCGCGCGCTAATCCTCAGGCGCTTTATTGCAATGGAACGTGTGAACGGCGCGGTTCTGGTCGGCTCGTCCGGCAATCCCCGGCTACTGGCGTTGCAGAACTTCCTGCGCCGAAACACCTATCCAAATGTCACACTCGATGCGGAACAGGAAGCTGATTCCGTCGCGCTACTTGAGGAACTGACACCGCAACCGGATGACTTCCCGCTCGTCATCTGCCCGAACGGCACAATGCTGCGGAACCCCGACGAAAGACAGCTCGCCTCGTGTCTCGGACTGATTCCCGAATTTGATCCGGCTCACGTCTACGATGTGGCCATCGTTGGCGCAGGTCCCGCCGGCCTTGCGGCGGCGGTTTACGCAGCATCCGAGGGATTGTCGGTTGCGGTGCTTGACTGTCGCGCGCCCGGCGGGCAGGCCGGCGCGAGCGCGCGCATCGAAAACTTTTTCGGTTTCCCTACTGGCATCACGGGCCACGCCCTCGCGGACCGCGCGTTCGTCCAGGCACAGAAGTTCGGTGCACATATCGGCATTCCGTGCGAGGTCAAGGCGGTGTATTGCGACAATCAACCGCCTGAGGTAGAGATGACTGATGGCCATCGTATAACCGCACGTACTGTTGTCATCGCGACCGGCGCAGAGTATCGGCGCCCCGTCGTCGAGGACCTTGAGCGTTTCGAGGGATGTGGCGTGTACTACTGGGCTACGCCGATAGAAGCGAAGGTATGCCGCGACGAGCCGGTATTGCTGATCGGAGGCGGTAATTCGGCGGGACAGGCTGTCGTGTTTCTCGCATCGCACGCCGAGCACGTGCACATGTTCATCCGAGGCGCTACGCTTGAGGACAGCATGTCGCACTACCTGATCGAGCGCGTCATGTCGCTGCCGAATGTCACGGTTCATACCCGTGTCGAACTGACTGCACTTGAAGGAAATACGCGTCTCGAACGTGTGCACTATCGCGGCGCCGGGGGGGTCGAAGGAAGTATGACCGCCCGCCACCTATTCGTGTTTATAGGCGCGGAACCGCATACGGGCTGGCTTGCGACCTGCGGCGTCGAGCTTGATAGCAAAGGCTTCGTGCGGACAGGCATCGCTCTTTCGGATGCGACCTTGCAATCGGTGTCGCTGCAGACGAGCGTCCAAGGCATTTTCGCAATCGGCGATGTTCGGTCAGGTTCGACGAAACGTGTTGCTTCGGCAGTGGGCGAAGGTGCGGGTGTGATCGCGCAGATCCAGGGCTTCTTGGCTCAAGCTTACTAAATGCGCCTTCGGCGGGATCGAGAGCAGCGACTGGGTAATCCATTGACGACCGTGAAGTGAGCGTGCCGCGCTCGCGGTCGCCATCGTCTGTTATCGCGCTTAACTCCGTAGGCACGTCTGCCTATCATCGATCTTGGATTACGACAGCGCCCGACGATACGCAAACAACGAAGGGGTTCCCCCACTCATTACGAACAAAGCCTTGTCTTCGGGCTTTAGTACGCCTGTTCTGATTTCGTGAATCAAGCCAGCGAACGCCTTGCCACTGTAGACAGGGTCTAGCAGCAGCCCCTCGAGGGTCGCGGCGAGGCTGAGCGCTTCTCGCATGGCTTCGGTCGGCAGGCCATAACCACTACCAAGTTGCTCTCCCCGAATTGCCACCGCATCTGCATGAACTGATAAGTCGGGATTGAGTAGTTCAAGGGCTTTTTGTGTCTTCTCGAAAGTCGTCGCTAACGCTTTCTCCAACGGTGCCAGGACCGTGTAACCAACGATCGATGCCGGATCCTTGCCCATGGCGATGGTTCCCGATATGAGACCTGCTTGCATCCCGCCGCTGCCGTTTGCAACGACGATACGATCGAATGAAATACCTTGTTTGGCGGACTGCTCGTCAATCTCCGCTGCACAGGCGGCATAGCCAAGGCAACCGACAGGGCTTGAGCCGCCAAGTGGGCACACGTAGACACGGCTGCCTTGAGATCTAAGCTTCGCCGCACGCTCTTCTGCAAAATCCAGTGCACTAACGTCGCCGGGAATATCATGGATAACGGCGCCTAACAATGCGTCCAGTAGCACGTTGCCGTTGTTCACGTAGTCCTCGTCTTCGATTGGCACCAGACGGGAAAGTACAAGCTCGCACTTCAAGCCCGCACGGGCAGCTGCTGCCGCCGTGAGTCGGGCGTGATTGGACTGACGGCCACCAACCGTAATGATCGTGTCAGCACCAGAGGCCAGCGCCTCTCCGATTAGAAATTCGAGTTTACGGAGCTTGTTTCCTCCACCACCCAAACCGTCCAGATCGTCACGCTTCACATAGATGCCGGGGCCGTCTAATTTCCGACTTAGGCGGGGAAGATGCTGGATCGGTGAGGGGCCGTCGCGCAGGGACGCTTGGGGGAATCGTGACAGATCGAGTTTCGATTGCTTCATTGTCTTCTTTGCTCCAGTGGTTCCAGGCGAACGCTACTGCTCCTGCCAACGGCAGCATGCCATTACGTTTGTTATATTCGATGCTAGCCTAGCGATGAACTGCAATTAACACCAACGGAGAACTACGTTCAAGGATCGAGGCGCCGCACGTACAGAATGAAGAATCAAGTCAGCTGTATGCGACGGCGACTCACGAGTGTCTGCCCGGTTGCGTTACGGAAAGGCCCTCTGTTCGACGGTCACGGTACCCATTGACATTTATCTGGTTACCGTGAAACACCGACGCGTACGTGGCCGCCTTTTAGAACGACAGACAAACCTTGCCGAAGTGTTTGCCAGACGCCTGGTGCCTGAATGCGTCGGCGATCTCGTCAAGCGGATAGCTACTGTCGATTATCGGCTTGACACCAGTTGCGTCGATCCCGCGGATCATGTCGATCTGATGCCTGCGACTGCCGACAATTAACCCTTGCAGTGTCTGCTGACGGCGCATCAGTTCGCCAGTCGGCACTTGCCCGGCAAGGCCGGTCAATACGCCAATCAGCGCAATGTGGCCACCGATCCGGCAGGCCCGGATCGACTGTCCAAGCGTGTCGGGACCACCGACTTCGATCACGTTGTCGACACCGCGACCGTTCGTGATCTCGAGTACTTTCGCGGCCCAGTCGGCGTCGCGCTTGTAGTTGATCAGGTGGTCAGCTCCGAGCGCCTGGGCCTTCGTGAGTTTCTCGTCCGACGACGACGTCGCAATTACCGTCGCGCCCATCAGTTTGGCGAACTGTAGAGCGAAGATCGAGACGCCACCCGTACCCTGAACTAGCACCGTGTCGCCTGCTTTCAGCGCGTCGTCAACAACTAGCGCACGCCACGCTGTCAGGCCCGCAGTGGTCAATGTCGCGGCCTCCGCGTGACTATAGCCTCGCGGCGCGTGTGTGAACCATTGAGCAGGGCGGACAACAATTTCGCGGGCGTAACCGTCGACACCATCGCCTGGGGTGGTCGAAAAATCGGCGAGCGTCGGGCCGCCGTCGAGCCAGTAGGGGAAAAATGTAGATACGACTGCGTCGCCCACGGCGAATTCGGTCACACCATCGCCGATCGATTCGACAACGCCTGCACCATCCGACATCGGAATACGCCCGTCTTCGGTCCGCAGTCGTCCCGTGACAACACCGAGGTCATGGGCGTTCAGTGAGCTCGCGTGGATGCGCACACGGATTTCGCCGGGGGCGGGGGCACCTGGATCGACAAGATCCGTGCTTTTGAGGTTGTCCAGCCCTGCCGGCTGGGCCAAGATAATAGCGTTCATGAAAGGAACTCCTGATGGTCGGTTGATGGACGTGCAATGCCTGATCTGCCATCAGCCAAAGAGACAATTGCGTGCATTGTTCGCGGAGCGTCCGCGATCACATCGAGATTGTCCGACCGTGCGTCGATTATCGCAAGAAGGTACAATTATCGCTGGTACGATCATTTATGTAGGTATCGACGCAGTGCGACCGAAACGTTTGGACAGTAAGAGCGGCTGCGCCGTTGAAGTCACGCTCTCCGTAATCGGAGGCATTTGGAAGCCGGTAATCCTCTTTCATCTGCTGCGCGAGAAAAAGCGATTTATGGAGCTCACACGACTAATGCCGAACACGACGCAGCGCATGCTGACTCTGCAGTTGCGTGAACTTGAATCTGACGGCATCGTTGCGCGCCATGTCTTCCCTCAGGTGCCCCCGAAGGTCGAATACGAGTTAACGCCCTTCGGCGAGACCCTCGCGCCGGTATTACTCAGCCTGAGGGAATGGGGCGAGTCTTACCAGGCGCGCGGAAAGAAAGACGTCGCACAGAGTGCGGCTGTGTCGAAAGCCGCGGGGACAGGCAAGCGCGGGACAAGCGCAACAGAACGGGCCGCCTGAACAGACTATTTATCGAAGCAGGCGATGTTCGTTCTGTTCGCGCTGAGTGACTTGCGACCCGAAACGTTTTGACGGCGTTAGCCGCGAGTGTCAAATGAATAGAGGGACAATTTTGCTTTCGTTGCGTTTCACCTATTGATAGGGCGTTGGACGCCATCAAACGAATGAGATGCCTGGTTGCTCAGTCACCGATCGATGTATCGCGGTCGCTCCCTTCGGTGCCTGCTGAGTCGGCTACATCCGGGTGACATCGTAGACTGCGTCGGCAAATGCCTTCGGCGCCTCCTGCGGCAGGTTGTGACCGATTCCGCCGTCAACATTACGGTGTTGATACTTGCCGGTGAACTTCTTCGCGTAGGTGGCCGGCACAGGGTGCGGCGCACCATTCGCGTCGCCCTCAAGCGTGATGGTCGGAACAGAAATGGTCGGCGCCAATGCCAGCCGAGCTTCGAGGGAGTCGTATTGCGGCTCGCCTTGGGCCAACCCTAAGCGCCAACGGTAGTTATGTATCACCACGGCGACGTGATCCGGATTTTTGAACGAATCGGCCGAGCGCTCGTAGATCGCATCATCGAACTTCCATTTGGGCGACGCGAGATGCCAGATGAGCTTGTTGAAGTCATGGCAGTTTTCCCGATAACCTTCGTAACCACGCTCTGTTGCGAAATAAAACTGATACCACCACTGAAGTTCGGCATTTGGAGGCAGTGGTGATTTGCCGGCTGCCTGATTGCCGATCAGATAGCCGCTCACCGAGACCAACCCTTTAACCCGTCGTGGCCAAAGCGCGGCAATTATATTGACAGTACGGGCGCCCCAATCGAATCCTGCCAGGGTTGCTTGTTCGATCTTCAGTGCATCCATCAACGCCAGGATGTCAATTGCCACCACGGACTGCTGTCCATTTCGAGGCGCATCCGGTGAAAGGAAATGCGTCGAACCGTAGCCGCGGAGATACGGGACTATTACCCGATGGCCTTTTGAAACGAGTAGGGGCGTGACCTCAGCAAAGCTAAAAATATCGTATGGCCAGCCGTGCAGCAGAATGACGACTGGGCCGCTTGGCGGCCCGGCTTCAGCGTATCCAATGCTAAGTGTCCCCGCGTTGATCTGCCGAATGTCGGCGAACAGGTCCGGGCTGCGTGTTGTCATTTGCGCACCTACTGCTTCGCGTGTAGGAAGCTGCATCAGACTGACAGCAGCGATCGTTGCCCCAAGCAAATGACGGCGCCGAATATCAATTTGATCTGGCATGATGTTTCTCCTCAAAGTATCCGGTTTGGTCATGCGGGTTCTACGGTTCGCGCAACGTTGTCGAGTCACTGGCGCCACGAGCGAGAGAAGTCCTCAATTCCCACCCTCCATAACAGTATATTTCCGAATAGAACTCCATAACATTCTCATCAAGAGAAGATCCGAAGCCAACGGAATTACTGGAAAATATGGTGGCGGACAGAGACTCTGGGGCAATATAGCGGAAGTGACAAGTTCGAAGATCTGCCAAGACAAATCGATGTGTTAATTTCCGTTGTCGTGGATTGTAAGGTTATTCCTCACGGAGGTTACTCCGGAGACTCCATCAGCTATCGAACCAGCCTTGTCGATTTGCGACGCGTCCGTAACTGATCCGGCCAGCGTTACTGCACCATTTTTTGTCAGAGCATTGATGTTCATAGTGTCGACGCCCCCCTTGTGAAGCGCCCGTATCACCGTTTTGCTCAATGCCAGATTCGCCTTCCTGATAGAAGACTTCGAGGTGCTCTGCGTTGCCGGCGATGTCTCTGTTGTGCCATTCTCTTGTGCCCACGCATGGACGGAAGCGAAAACGATCAATCCAATACTGACAGCTTTAATCGTTCTGATAGCGTTCATAATCTGCTCCAATGTCAATTAACTCGCGGAAGACCATTGAATGGTTCATTCGTAATGCTATTTAAACGGTGGTGCCGCGTCTGTGGTCACCGGTGTGTGCTTGGCTTGGTGCCAGTCTTTGATTTTTACCAACAACTTCTTTCAGAGCTTTTAGGCGGAGAGGCCTGAGCGGAAAGCGTCACGTGTTCTTGAATCGACCCTCCGCCGCGGATTCAGGTTGGCAATAGCTCGCCAGTTTGCTCATGGACGATGAAATCAGCGTACCAGTCTGCCCAATTTTCATCGTGCTCTCCTGTTACGGCTTCGTGCGCCCCGTGCGCGGCCGCCGCACGGCGGAGCGCACTCGCTAAGTCCGTTGTCGATGAGAACGTCGTACCGTTATGGACCCTTCCAGGAAGTCGTTCAGTCACCTCCTGGAATACCCAGCCGTTGCCGTCAGGGTCGTTAAACGCTGCGAAAGAGCCATAACTTGTCCGCGCCGGATGCGGGCCGTGCACGCGTCCTTCCTCGCCTGCATGATGAAATACACCGCCTACATCGTGGAAGATCGTGCTCACGTTGACGCCGCGATCTATGAGTTCTGTTCGAGCCGTTTCAACGTCAGAAACAATCAGGTGAAGTCCTTGCACTGATCCCGGCTTCTCTGTTGTGACTCCTTTTCCAAAGAGAACCGAGCAATGCGAACCTGGCGGCGTAAAGTGCACGACACGAAACTGATCGTCCTTCGTAATGTCGACGTCGAGCTTCCAGCCCAACCCGGCATAAAACTGCTTCGCGCGATCGATGTCCGACACGGGGATGACGACTACCTCAAGCTTCATGTCGACGGTGCTGCCGCCTACGGTTGCAGCTGCGCTTCGGGATTGGTGGCTCATGTCAGATTCCTTTGAAAATGGGAAGTCTTGAGGATGGCGATGCAAACCGTAACCCGGATAAAGCATTTACGGACCGATTCCGCCATGTTGTGCATTATTGACGGGTCTGTGTCTGTTCAGAGATAACTGATGCCAGCACCATACGGTCCCAGTTTCCCGGAACACTTATTGCACTCCGTCTTGGACGGAAGACCTTCTCGCCACAAGCTATGGGGCGGCCAGAAAGAGCGCAGGAGCCAGCAACACGCGCCAGCCCCAGACGCCAAAGCTGTTCAGCGTAGTATCCCGTCTGAGAATCGCTCCAGCAGATGCTCACCGTGTGAACGGAGAGTACTTCCTGTACAGAGATTCGAGACGGACGAGGAATCGGGTCTGCGCGACGGAACGCCTCCTTAGGCATTCGTTTACGGCGGCGGAATTTTCTCTCGTAAGAGCTTTTCACGGGCAGTCCCGTCGTTACTTGTTCGGGACGAAGCAGATTAAGAAGAGCCCGTTCAACGATGTCTTTATTGCTCGCGTATGCCATCATTCACCTCGAAGGTAATTTTTATCCCCGTGAGATATGCTTATTATTTCGCTCGGTGCAAGGTCCGGTCCGGCTGGCTTGTATCGGAGGCATGGTGGACGGGCTCGTCCAACTTAGTATCTGGGCCGGGGATCCGCGTCCATGCCATCACTGTCACTCGCGCGTCACGAAAAGCTTTTCCAATTGCTTTGCCGTCTTGAATAAAGCATCCACGACACTAAGTTAAGCCGCCATCGTTAGATTGACTATTCGACGAACGGCTGCCGTTTTGGCCTAGGGCACACGCTCCGTCATACGTCGGTATTAGCAAATTATTCATGGCGCCTAGATCCGTCTGGCAAGAGCTAGTGCGTTTGTCAACTTTACGTACAGTCGGCCGATCGGCTAAACCGTCTGTTGGTTTCGAGTCGGCGGCGGTTGTGCAAGAAGTGGATTGGAGGTCGACGCGCCTAGCGCTCGAATATTTGTCAGATGAATGGTGCCGCACCGTGACCCGGCCGACAAACTGATGCGTCAAAAGACATGCATGAGCGGATCACAGGGTGGAAGCACAAAATGTGGCGGCAGGCTCGCGCATTGATTACCATATTGAAAGCGCAACGTTGAAATCAAGTAAAAGTGTCCATCTCAAAGACTGAGCCATGAAACAGGATAGCCGTGGTGCAGGAAGGGAACCCTTGCCGAAATCGCTTGTGTATGTGATCGATGACGATGAGCACGTTCGAGGTGGCTTAACGTCGTTGCTCATGTCCGTCGGAATACAGGTGCGGGCGTTCGAATCGGCAGACGATTTCCTCGCCGCGGAGATGCCGGCGGTTCCAAGTTGTCTTATTCTGGATATCCGGCTGCAAGGTGCAAGTGGCTTGGCCCTGCAGGAGGAGTTTTTCAAAGAAAGTATCCGCTTCCCGATTGTGTTTCTTACCGGACATGGCGACATAGAGATGTCGGTGAAAGCAATGAAAGCTGGTGCTTTCGATTTCATGACAAAACCATTCAAAGATCAACAACTCATCGATACCGTTGCCGCAGCTTTGAGAAGAGACGGTGAGTCGAGGCGGAAAGAGAGTCTTGTTGCCGACACGCGTGCCACGTATGGATTGCTGACAATCCGGGAGCAGGAAGTTATCAGTTTGGTCGCCCAAGGGCTTTTAAATAAGCAGATCGCTGACTCATTAGGCGTGAGCGAGCCCACTGTCAAGATTCATCGGGGACGAGCGATGCAAAAGCTAGGTGTGCGATCCGTGGTCGATCTCGTTAAAAAGTTGCAGCAGATGGCACCCGTGCGCTAGGAAGCAAGAGGGACATTTCTGCATTTTCATGCTTTTGGCGTGTTTTAGCGGGAGGTACCTCTCCATAAAATACTTTTCTCTATTCGGTCGTTCGAAAGTCTATTTGTATAATTCCAAGGTCGTATTGGCGTCCTGTCTGCTGGACTGTAACTTGCCCTGAGGAATCAGACTGAGACAGATCCGGGGAGGTCGGACTCCAGATGAGATCGAAACGCTCTTCCGTATTGATCGGGGTGGTGGACGACGACGAATTTGTCCGAATGGCGCTGTCAAGTGTGCTTCGTTCGGTCGGCTGGCGGGTTATTGTTTATCCCTCGGGCGAAGGACTTCTCGGTGATTCGCGCCGGTCAAAACTGAAGCTCGTAGTCGCCGATATCCAGATGTCCGGCATGGATGGATTTGCGCTGCTGGAGGCGATCGCATCATGGAAGCGGCCCGTCCCAGTCATTTTTATTTCAGCTTACGCGACGCCGCAGGTTTCCGAGCGGGCGGAGGCTCAAGGCGCTGCCGGCATTCTCGGTAAGCCGATCAACCATACGCGGTTGCTGGCACTGATCGAAGAGATTATGGAGCAGTAGTGTTGCAAAGGCCTCTGCGCAGCGGGAGTAACACCGGCAAGCCCGAGGGTAAGTTCGGCTCGAGATGCGGGTGCGATACGCCCTTCATCATTTGGAGTCTACCGGAGCGGGCAGGCCGTCGCTTCGCCGGGCGTCACGTTGCGTGGGAAGTGTGAACTGGAAGGTGGCACCTTTGACAGGATTCGGCGTTACCCACAAGCGTCCACCGTGGCTCTCGACGATCGAGCGACAGATCGACAAACCCATTCCGAGGCCATTTGGTTTCGTCGTAAAGAAAGCTTCAAAGATGCTGTGGAGGTGCCCGGCAGCGAAGCCGGGGCCAGAATCCTGCACACTCACGCAGAGTTCTTCGGCGTCCGTTTTGCCGGTTCGAATGAGCAACGTCCGCTCTCCGTCGTTCGTCGCGTCCATTGCTTCAAGAGCATTGATTATGAGATTCAGCATCACCTGCTGCAGTTGTACGCGGTCGCCGTAAATATGAGGCAAGCCGTCGGTCCGCTCGATCATGAGATCGACACCGTGCTTGTTGACTTCACCTCGCATGAATGCGACTAGTTCAAGAATTGTTTTGTTGATGTCGATGGCATCTTCTCGCGGAGATTCCTTTTTGAAAAATGCCCGGGTTCGCTCGACGATGTCATCGGCACGAATGCTGTTCACGATGATCTGGTCGAACGCCTTACGCACCTCGGCAAGATTGCGTGGCTTGACTGTCATCCAGCGCACGCCTGCGGTGGCATAAGACGCAATCGCAGTGATAGGTTGCTTCACTTCGTGCGCGATCGATGCCGATAGCTGGCCCATCGTCGCGACGCGGTTCGCGTGCGCCAGTTCTGCCTGTACCTCGCGATAGCGCCGCTCGCTCTCGCGGACTTTTTCTTCGGCCTCCTTGCGCTCGGTCAGATCGAGCACGAAAGCTACACTTTCATTGCTGCCTCCTTCGAAAGTCGCTGCGCCGATCATGACGGGCACGCGACGGCCATCCTTGCCGATAAGCTCCTTCTCATAGGTCTTCGCGCGTCCCGTCTGCGCAGTCTCCGCCAGAGCCCTTTCGTCGAATTCGCGCCATTCTGGCGGTGTCAGGTCCCTCCAGCGCAGGGAACCTGCGACAAGATCCCCTCGCTCGTGTCCGAGCATACGAAGAAATGCGTCATTGGCCTCGAGAATGAAACCCTCGGCGTTCCAAAGAAAAATCCCAATGATATTAGCGTCGACCAGGCGCCGGATTTTCCCTTCACGCTCCGCGAGGTCACGGTACAAACGGGCATTGACAAGCGAAATCGCGGCTTGCGAGGCCACTAGCTTCAGTACGGCAATCCGGGTCGGGCTGAACGCGCGTGCAGTCAGATTGTTCTCTAGGTAGAGTGTGCCCGCGAGCTTGGCCTGGTTCATCAGGGGCACGCAAAGAATCGATCGCGAGCGGTGCTCCCGGATGTAGGTGTCTCTCGCAAACGGCGACGCAGCCGCAGCATCGTCGAGAAAAACGCTCTCGCTCGTGCGCAGGACGTGATTGATGACCGACTCGGGCAGCATCGCCGCGCTTACGGATACATCGCAAAGTCGTAACTGGGTCGCATCGCCGCTAGTCGTCGCTTCGGCAACGATTCGTTGCTCACTACCGTCCGGCAGGATCAACAAACCCCGCTCCGCTCCCGCCTGCTCGATTGCCGTACGCATGATCATGTCGATCAGCTTTTCCAGAACGATGTCGCTCGACGCGGCCTGAGACACTTTGATCACGGTCGCGAGATCGAGGTGTTCGACGGGCGCTGCGATTGTCGTCGTCGGACCTAGGGCAGGCTCGTCCGTCCTCAGATACGGATAGTGTTCCTCGAGTTGCCGTACTTTCCCCTCGGCCCCCCAACGTAGGTAGCCATAGCGAGCCTCCTGCAGATACACGCGGGCTATTTTCCTGAACCCGCGTGTCGCGTAAAAGTGAGATGCCAGTTCATGGGCGAGCGCCTCAATGTGGACAAAACCACTTTCCTGTGCCAAGCAAATCGCCTGTTCGTAAAGCTCTTCGGCATCGACCACGCGGCCATCGATGCGGGCGATCTCGGCGCCGATCAGCGCGGCGCGGCTCCCGAAATTCTCAGGACAGTTTCCCGCCCACAGCTGATGTAGTCTGTGATGTTCGGCAGTGGCCTCCAGGTGCTTTTTTCGCTCGTCGGCCGGGAGGGTGTCGCAAAAGGATAACTCAGCCAGCGCACCGTAGAAGTGATACTCGGCTTCCTCAAAGAATGCAGATGAGGTCCACAGCAGCGGCTGTGCCTTCGCTTTGGCATACATGGCCGCCGTATAGTCGCCGGCAAAATATCGCCCCTGCATTTTCCGAATCCAGTACCAACATTCAGCGAGTGCGTGATCTGGGTTCGCGGAGAGATAGGCTTCAAAGCGAATCTCATGGAACTGCTCATCGTCAAAGCATCCGAACATCGACGTCAAGCCGCGTAACATCCGGATCAGCGCAAGCTGCGCGGTGATCATGGCAATGACCACACCGAATCGCACGCTCTCCGCGTACGCAAGGCCTCGTTGCGCTTCGATTTGTATATCGGGTAGTTGCTCACCGGCGAAAATCAGGTCTGAATTATGGCAGTTGCCCGCGTACGCACCGTAAGAGAGGTCTCCGATCTGATTCGCGGCCGTGAAAGCTCGGTCGACTAGTTCATAGCAAATCCGCACTGGTTTTACCCAGCGCGCAGTAAAGACCGAAAAGCAGAGAAAGGTCTTTGCTTCAAAGCGCTTGAGCCCTCGTCGGTCGACGAGGTCGCACCCGAGTTGACCGAAGCGACATGCTGCCTCGTAGCCACCGAAACCCAGCGCGGCCACTCTGCCGAGGCTGACATAGAGCACACATGAAGCATCGCAATTTCCCCGCTCGATGCTGAGACTGATCGCCTTGCAGATTCCCAATGCAGCCAGGTTCGCGTCCGTCTGCACGGCAGGGGCGAAGAGCTTGCTCAGAGCCTCAAGGGTCCCGAGCGAGGCAGCATCCTCCATTAAGGGGAGATCGACGAGTTCTTCTATGGTCCGGTGCCCAAGCTGCGCCCAGATTTGCTCGTACTCGCTTTGCACCTCGTCATCGGTCGGATGGGGGGACCATTTGATGCCGACATGCGCTAGGAAGGCGAGACAAACTGCGACGGAGAGATCGCTTCGATCGAGCACCAAGTAAACGTCCATATGCAGGCACGCAACGAAAGCCTTTTCGACTGTCGTCGCGGCGCGTTTTGACAGGGCCATCAAGCGCTGGTCCGCGGCCAACAGCTGTCCGGTCAAAAATTCGCATTCGGCTCGGTTAAGTTCTAGTGCAAAGATCAAATCATGCTGGTGGTCCCAGCATTCGTCGCTCAAAAGTTCCACACCTGTGACAAGATAGGTCAGCGCGGAGGCATAGGCTGTCGACGCTTTCGCCCGCTGGCCGGCAAGCAGGTTGAATCCCGCAATTTGCTCCCGCTCTTCGCGCGAAGTGACTAAGGCCGCGCCGCGATTCAGCTGACCGACGATCTCGAAGATTGCCTCCTCCCGCCTTTCCGGGAGGGTCTGCTGTGCAAGCAGCCTCCCGATCTGCAGATGGATCTCGGCGCGCGAGGCTTGGGGAATCAGTGAATAGGCGGCTTCATGAACCCGATCGTGAACAAACCTGTAGGCCCCGTCAGACTGCTCAACCAGTTCTTGACGAATTGCTTCCCACAGTGCCGCGTGCACCTCGGCCTCCGGGGTGCCGAGTGTGGCCGAAAGCGTCGCGATTTGGACGACGTTTCCGAGACAGGCAAGTTGCTCCAACGCGTTTAGTGTCTTGGCTGGAAGGCGGGTCAGCTTGCCGACCATCAAGTCCACGACGTTGTCGGTGTACCCTTTGGCGTGAATGCGCTCACGATCCCAGCGCCAACGCATTGAGTCAAAATCAAGGGCAAGCAGTTCCTCTTCGACAAGCGCGTGCAGAAACTGAACCACGAAGAACGGATTGCCGGCGGTCTTGTCGTGCACCAGCTGAGCCAGAGGCTCGATATGTTCTCGGCCGCAGCGAAGTGCCTCCGCGATCAACTGCTGTATGTGCCCGCTGGCGAGCGGCGCCAGCGTAATTTCAGCGATCCTGGCACCAGTGTGCGCGATTGCCTGGAGCTTGACCATCAGCGGATGCGCGTCGTTGACCTCGTTGTCACGGTAGGCGCCGACAAGCATTAGGTGTCGCAGTTCAGAGCCGGTCAGAAGATCCTCGAGCAGGTCAAGCGTCGCCGCATCGAGCCACTGCAGATCGTCCAGAAACAGCGCGAGTGGATGCTCTGGCCGGGCAAAGACTCCGATGAAGCGCCGGAAGACGAGCATGAAACGGCTCTGGGCCTGTTGCCCGTCAAGTACCGGTACGGGCGGGGGCTCGCCGATGATGTGTTTCAATTCCGGGATCAGGTCGGTCATGAGGCGCGCATTGGGCTCCAGCGTCTTCAGCAACTCGTCGCGCCAGCTTGCGAGTTCAGTTTCGGGCTTGCCAAGAAGCGGCCGGACCAGGCCCCGAAATGCCTGTACCAGCGTCGAATACGGGACGTCGCGCTTGTACTGGTCGAATTTTCCTGACGCGAAGATTCCACGCGGTGGCACCAATATCTTGTGCAACTCATTGACCACCGAGGATTTGCCAATTCCGGAATAGCCGGAAACCAGCACCAACTCCGGCGCGCCGCTTATGACGATGCGGTCGAACGCGGCGGCGAGGGTGTCAACCTCGTGTTCCCGTCCGTACAGTTTCTCGGGTATCTGGAGCCGGTCGGATATATCGTGTTGTTCCATCGGGAATATATGGACGCGGCGCTCACGCTCCCAATCAACGAGGCAGTGCTGCAGATCATGCTCAACGCCCCCTGCAGTCTGATAGCGCTCCTCAGCCGTCTTGGCGAGCAACTTCATGACGATTTGGGAGAGCACAAGCGGGACGGTTTCAACCCGAATATTGGGTGGCACCGGCTGTCTGGCGATATGGCAGTGGACCCACTCCATGGGGTCGGCAGCCGCAAAGGGCAGTTCGCCCGTCAACATCTGGTAAAGCGTGACGCCGAATGCGTAGAGATCACTTCGGGAATCAATCGAGCGATTCATGCGGCCAGTTTGCTCTGGCGCCATGTAGGCGAGGGTGCCGGCGATAGTCTCGGGCGGCTCAGGCGCCTGTCGCTCACGTAGTAGCCGGGAGGCGAGACCGAATCCGGTGAGCCGCGCTTGCCCGTCGTTACAATTGACGAGGATATGGGTCGGCTTGAGATCTTTATGAACAAGGCCGCGCTGATGAAGTTTACCCAGCGCCGCAGCAATGCCCACGGCAAGCCGCAAAAAATATCCTATTTCCATCGGCGCGCCGAGCAACCGCGCGAGTGGCTCACCGCCAGGATCATCCAACACAAGCGAGCGGCGGGCGCCTTCGTGCACCAGTTCCCGCGGCCGCACTGCCCACGCGCTATCAAGTTCATCCTTCAGGCCAAACTCGTGGTTGAGTCGGTCAAGGCTAGCTGGCAACGGATGTTCGGAAGCAGGGCGCGCGAGCAATACGCTATGGTCACCGTCCTCGAATGGTTGGTGTCTCCGATAGAAGACTCGCTCGCCATCATCCCACAATATGTGCAATGTGCTATCCATCGGCGCTTAGCCCTATCTGGACAAGTATTTGCTACACGCTATCGTTAGAGTACCATCATTTTTTCCGATTTTGACACTGCGCGGCGCACCGAGCGAGGCCCTGTTGAGCCTAAAAATTCGAGTTCGAACAGCGACGCGTGCTGGCCAATGGCGAGTGTTCACTGGGGATCAAGCTGGCTGAGGCAGCGGCGGGACTCAGCACATCGCGACCAATCAAATTCCGTAACTACGGCGCAAACCGGACGGTCTGGCGCACAGAACCGGGGCACCTGATACGTGGATACGATTGATTTACCCGTCGGCCATCGTTATCGCGATCGCCGAAAGAAAAGCTCGATTGCGTCCGGGTGAACCGGTGGGACTCACTCCCGATGATTTCCAATCACGCGGTAGAGACCTAGCTGATGTCTGTCACCATGCAAT
This sequence comes from Paraburkholderia sp. RL17-380-BIE-A, assembly GCF_046028085.1. NCBI lineage: Bacteria > Pseudomonadati > Pseudomonadota > Betaproteobacteria > Burkholderiales > Burkholderiaceae > Paraburkholderia > Paraburkholderia sp. RL17-380-BIE-A. Next base: position 101,837 of record NZ_JARESQ010000010.1, on the reverse strand, counting down.
ACGGTGTTTCTCGTCAGTCTCGCGGTGCCGGCGGTCGTCGTCGACGTGAAGGTACTGACTGGTTGTCGTCAGTGACGCATGCCCGAGGTTATCGCGCACGAGTCGTAGATCTAGCTGTTGATCCGCCATGTGAGACCCTGCGCTGTGACGAAGCCAGTGTGCCGATGCCTGCTCGAGGCGGTCCGCGCGCTGTGCGTGCTCTTCACCACGCGCACGCAGGGATTGCGCCGCACCGCTAAAAACATCCTTCACGATTCGATGCAACGCAGCGCGCGTGAGCGGTTTGAGCGATTGGCCGATCGGCAGCACCAGCGGCGTCTCCTCGCCCGGCGAAGGCAGCGCTGGCAGTCCTCGCGCCCGCCGGTATGTGTCCAGTTCCGTCATCATTTCCGCGGTGGCGGGAACCAGCCGCTCCTTGCCACCTTTGCCCACCACTTCGAGCCACCATCGATCCTTGCCGCTTTCGTCACCGCGACGAAAAAACCGTCCCATCGTGTTCGTGCTGACCTCCGTAATCCGTAGGCCGCCCAGATAGAGGAGGGTAAATAGCCACCGAACGCGTGCGTGGTGTTCGCGCTCGCGATCAGTCTGCGTCGACATGCCCTGAATGAATGTTTTGACATCGAACCACAGTTCGGGCGACAGATACCGGACGATGCGCGGTCTGGTGCGTCGGGCACGCTGACGCGAGAGCGACAGCGGATTGCCGGCCAGATAACCGGCCTGCACGAGCCACGCAAACATGACGTTGAGGATCACCATCGCCTGTCGCTGGCTCGATTCGGACAGCGGCCCGTAGAAAGGCCGCCAACGCAGATCGTTGCGGGGGTGCTTGCGTCCGCCCTCGGCGCTCCACCGGGCGGCGGGCTGGGGGTCGGCGAGAAAGTGCTGGTAGACAAGTAGATCCTCGTGCGTGAGCGAGGAGAGTGGCTTTCCGAGCTGCAGGACGGACCATAGCAGCAGCCGTTCGGCTTCCTTGCGGTAGTTGTCGAATGTCGTTTTTGTTTCGACAAAGCGGGCGAGCCACGCTCGAACCGCGTCTAGATCCGTGCTGGCCGCGACCTGCATGCGGCCGCTTGCGCGGTTCGTGCCATGACGGCCATCGAGGTCGTCTGGCAGTTCAAGCGCATCGATCGGGCGCGGCGTGGGCAGGGCGGTTTTCATGTTTGAAGAGGCGGACGTCCGGATTTCTGACTCAGCGTAATTATGCGCACATCCAGCACTAGAAAATCAACATTATAGCCGTAATGTCAAAATTAGCTGTTATATGAATTGGATATTTGACGGTTTACGTTATATTATTTATTGAATTTAACCAAAACCGCACCCATGTCCGACGTCCTGCCCGATGAAGCCCGCCTTGCCGCCGAAATCGACCGGCTGAAGGCCGCATTCCCGAAGACTCGCGAGTTGTACCGTGAAGTCTGCGCGCTGCTGTTCTTCCGCTTCGGGATCACGCCGACCGCGAACCGGCTGTATCAGCTGGTGAAGCGCGGCAGCATGAGCACGCCGACTCAGGTGCTCGGCGAGTTCTGGGTCGAGTTGCGCGAGAAGAGCAGGGTGCGGATCGAGCATCCCGATCTGCCGGTGGAGTTGCAGGCGGCTGCAGGAGAACTGGTCGCGACGCTGTGGGCGAAGTCCACCACATCGGCGCAGGCGGCGCTCGAGGCTCTGCGGATTGACGCCGAGTCAGAGAAGGCCAGCGCGCGCAACGAGGCAGCATCACTGCAGGCTGAGCTTGTGCGGACCGAAACGGCGCTCGAGCAGCGCACCGGCGCGTTGCTGGCGGCACAGGTGCGCATTCAGGAGCTTGAACAGGCGCAGGCCGCCGGGGAGGCAATGCGTCAGGCGCTTGAGACTGAAGTCGCGCGACAGCAGGACGAGATCGGTGCGCGTGACCGGGCACTGGTGCAGGCGAGGGCCGATTTTTCGGGTGAACTCGACAAACTACGGAGCAGCGCGGAACTCGCAGGAGAGCGTTTGCGGGCTGCCGAGAAGCGGGCGCTGCTTGAGATCGAGCGTGAGCGGGGCATGAACGCACGGTCCCAGAAGGAGCTTGAAGCGGCCGCGCGCGGGGCGGAGCAGGGCGAGGCCCGGCACCGGCAGGAAATCCAGGCGCTGCAGGTTCAGCTTGGCGACGCGCGTCATCGCGTTGGAGTTGTAGAGGGAAATCTGGAAGCGCTTCGCAGCTCGAATGTGGCATACGTCAGGGAACTCGGCGCGGTGAGATTGCAACTCGCGACCACCGTCGCGAACCAGGCGGCGACGCGGAAGCGCCCACTAACCTCCGTCGAGACCAGCAAGCCTCGCCGCGCTACACCCAAGGTCGCGACGAGGAAGCGATCAGCATCCTGACTTCAGTGTCGACCCCGTTACGTCGCTGGACCGATGCCATGCGGCGCCCGCCGCTGTGCCACCGGGTTTTCCGAGGAAGTGAGGCACAGCTGGCGATATATTGGAAAGGAGCGCCGAGCGTATTCCGAGAAAGGAAACACCTGCGGCACCCGATGCGCATCTGCCGAATGTCGAGGCCACTTACATTGATCTGCACCGGTTACTATCGATTTTCCTCGCGAGTAAAGCGTTTGCTGATCGGATTAACGCGCCGGCGGGACACGCCCAAGAATTACAGGATCCTCTCTTCATGCTCCAGGCGTGTGAAGAAGATGAAATATCTCGAATACTGCTCAGCGTCGCCATCACGGCGCGAGTCGTTGATGACGCTCGCGGCCGCATCCTCGATCTGGTTGCCTTAACGTGCGGAGAACTAATCCCGGATATCCAACGGCCTGAGAGGAGCGTCCAACTCGAACTCCGTGAAGCGTGTAATAAGATCATCCACGCTCATCGGCGGCATTTCGACGTAGAGCATAACGTCCATGGTCGCCCGTATCTGACACCCACCGTCTACCTGTACGGGCAACAAGGTGGCGCGGAGTGGAAGGCGACGATCGACATTGTCGAATTCGCGAAACAGTACGCGTCGTGTGTGGCCGCCGTGCGCGGATAGGAAAACTGCTTGCGCCGGTCGCGTGGGCCATAGAGGAAAATTAGGGCACGTCTCGTATCAAAGAATTACTCTCTCGGAGGACAGTATGGGTATTGCGAATGCGATTGGGAAGGAACTGATGAAGATCGTCTGGAAAGTCCTGGCTCCGATGCTTGTGGCATTGCTTGAAAAGGGTCTCAAGTTCATTTTCGCCAAGGTCGAAGATCTGTACGCGAGGACGATGGATCGACGTAGAGACGAGGCTAACACCAAGGCCGCGGAAGCCCACGAGAAATCCGTCGCGGCGGCGGATGACCCTATCGAAGCTGCGAGGCAACGTGGCAGAGAGGAAGTATGGAAGGAAATCGCTGACCACTACGCCGTCGATACTGCGCAACTCAAAGCCGAGCTGATCCGACTGAAGGCGCAGGCCGAAAGCAAAGGTATCGAGTCCCTAGATGAAATTCCTGCTCAACAATTACCCGCTCTGGCCAGTCCAACGGTGACAAGAGATATCGTCGAATCGATGCGATCCCTCGAAAAAGAATAGCGCGTGGCCTTCGTTACCACGGAAAAGCGCTCGCGCCGGTCGCGCGGGATATACAGGAAAACGCTATGCGAATTGACCACGACTACATTAAACGGATGATCGACATCATACTGAGCCATCCTAGCCCTACGTTCACGATCGAAGATTTCGACAGCGCCGGACTTCCGTATCAAACGCCCGAGTTCGAATTCCACATGAAACTGTTCGATGACCAAGGGCTTATCGAGCAGGACGACGGAGACCCAGGATTCGGCTTAACCAAAGGTATAGATGGATACGCGTCGTGGTCGGTTCTGCCGCTCCGGCTGACTTCGAGGGGGCACGACTTTGCCGAAGCGGTCTCTGACAAAACCGTCTGGGAGAAAGTAAGAAAAGAGTTACCGGGCGCGGCAATATCTAGCTTGGTTACAGTGTCGGTCGGCTTGTTCCAGGCGTACGCGAAGAGCAAGCTCGGTTTGAGCTGACTTGTATCGGAAAAGTAATTGCGTGTAACGGCGCCGCGCGCCTGTTGGGCGGCGTCCGGTATAACGGATAGGAAAAGAAGCGGGGAAGCGATGGGATGGATGGCTGCGCCGGTCTGGCGACGACGAGAGTTCGGCGAGGGTTGGCAAGAACCCATGCCCGATGTGCTGGTCTGGATCTCTGTCGCTGTGCTCGACATGGCGTGGCGGGTAAGCGACGAGTATGTTGGCAACTGGGGTGCCGGCTCGCTGCACGGTGATAGGTACTCGAAGTTTGGGCTGTGGGTAGTGGGTGCGCCCTTTGTGGATGTGCCGGTGCTGTGTCTGGATGTGTACGGCGTACCTAGCTTCACGGATGGTCGACATCGCTTCGCCTGGTTGCGCGACCACGGCTTGCGCGGTCTACCGATAGAGGTGCCTCCAGATCAGGCGGGTGCCTTTGATGTAAGGTTTGGGACTGCCGTGCGAATCGGCAGCATCCTGTAGGAACAAAGAATAAGCCCTCGCGCGGTTTTGCGCGGGCAGTCAGGAAAACAGGGGCCGTTATGCACTGGATGCTCACTCCATACGATAAGCACGCCGACGATGGTTTCGGCGCGATGGCCTCGGCCTTTAAGGCTAGCGCCGAAACGCTGATGGCAACGGAAAAAGACTCGATCGCCCAACGTGAGCTGCCGACCTGTTTTCTACTGCGGCATGCCGCGGAACTGTTTCTCAAATCTGTCCTCATCGTGTCACACCGAGCTCTCGCCTCCAGCCCTGAGCCCTTTCCTGAGGTTCAGGTGGCGGGCAAGAAGAAACCACTGACAAGCGTCCACAATCTCGGGGTGCTATATAGCGCGTTCATTGACTTGTTGACGCTTCATCGCGCAGAACTGGAGGCGCGGGCGAGAACAGCTTGGCTGCCGCCACCGCCTGAACTGAATGACGCGATAGCCATGATTGATGCGATGGACAATCGGGGGGTGTTTTTCCGCTATCCGACAGAGAACAACTCGACTAAGTCGAATAACAAGCCAATGACCATCGAGGAAGTCGAAAGCTGGCAGACAGAGGAGAGGGGGCTGCTCAAAGCGCTGTTTGTCGTCGACCAGAATGACCAAGTGGTCGAAGCTTTTCGCTACGCACCTAACTTGCTCGAACAGGAGCTTGCGACGCTAACGACCGCATGTTACTGGCTGAACTGCTTTCACGTCGGCTTGCGCCAGGAGCTGGCGGCGGGATGGTGAGCAATGCTCGAGAGCATGATTATCCGATTGACCACGGAAAAGACACGAGAGAAATGAGTTCCTTCCATCGCACCGATTGGCTTACCGTGGTTTCGCCTATCGTCACGCTACTGATCGTGGCCGGCGGATACGTCATCAGCTACATGCAGGAAAAAGGCAAAAACCGCGCAACATCGCAAGACATCGGCAAACTGACCCGCACTGTCGAAGATATCAAGACCGAGAATGCCGCTCGGCTGGCCGCACTATCTCATCAGAACGCGGTGCTGATCGAACAATTGAAGGCAACGCACGAGCTGCGGTTTGCAGCGGTAGATCGCCGATTGCAGGCGCATCAAGAGGCTTTCTCTCGATGGCGCAAGCTGATCGCAAACATTCATAAGGAAAATATTGGGCCTGTGGCCGTAGAGTGTCAGGCATGGTGGAACGATAACGCGCTGTACCTGGAGCCGGAAGTTCGTAATGCTTTCAATAGGGCCTTTTTCGCTGCCTTGGACCATCGCGCCCTGCTGGAGAGCGGCCGAGGAGCGAGTATTGACCACAAGCCTATCGAGGACAACATGCACCTCGTTCTCACCTTGGGTGACGTGATAATGCGAGCGGTTGCCCTCCCGAGTTTGACCGAGCAGGAGACCAAGACTGCCGGCGCATAGGTTCCTAGCAAAAGCCGGCCGCGCTAACACCTCTGGCGCGCAGACGTAGCGGCTACGAGCAGCAAACGTGATTCGTCCAACGGAATGTCTTAGTCTAGGAGAATGGAGTTGCACAAAACCGAACTAATAGCAGCAGTCGCCACGGAAGCCGATCTCACTAAGGCAGATGCCGAGCGCGCCGTGAACGCGTGCCTTGAAATCATCCAGACCACGGTTGCCTGCGGGGGCGCTGTTGTCGTGCCAGGCTTCGGCACCTTTAAGAGTTCGCCGCGCGCCGAGCGGGAAGGTCGCAATCCGCAGACAGGGCACCCGATCCAGATTCCGGCAACGACGGTGCCTGCTTTCACGGCCGGCAAGACGTTTAAGGAAGCCGTGGCTGCCGGTTCCCAGCCGGTACCGCCACCAGTGACAACTCGATCGAGTCAAACGGGCGGTTGATCTGCAAGGAAAACGTTACGGGGCGCACTTATGGAAGACTTGGTACCGGAATTTCAGAAGGAAGCATTCAAATGTCCGCGTTGTAGCGCTTTCGCCCATATGCTTTGGCGGAACCTGCTGGCGAGCAGTGATAGCTACAGCAGCGTGTGGACTGCATGCTGCGCTCGCTGCAAGATGGATTCCATCTGGATTTGTGAAGACTCGATTGAGCGGCGGTTGGCCCACGAAGGCCCCGGCCTGGTGAAGCAGATATTCCCGGCGGAATCGTCGGCTCCAATGCCAAGCTCCGACCTTCCAGATGACTGTCTTGCCGACTACCTCGAAGCCCGTGAAATCCTAACGCGCTCCCCGCGTGGCGCTGCGGCCCTGCTTCGCCTCGTAATCCAAAAGCTATGCACAAATCTCGGCGAGTCTGGCAAGGACATCAATAAGGACATCGCGGCGTTGGTTCGGAACGGCTTGCCTAAGCGTTTGCAAGAAGCATTGGACATCGTGCGGGTCGTTGGCAATGAGGCCGTGCATCCCGGCGTCATGGACGTTCGCGATAACCCGGCCGCCGTCTCGTCCTTGTTCAAGTTAGTCAATCTCATCGTCGAGAAGCTGATCACCGAACCTAACGCGGAGGAGGACCTGTATCGGTCACTGCCCCGCGCGAAGTTGGACGGTATAGCGCAACGCGACAAGTGAATAAATCGGAAAAGCGCGATGGCAACGTACAACGACGTTCAGATGTTCGTGAAAAGACGGAATGGGATTGTCGTACAGACCTGCTGGATCGCGCACGTGAAGGAACTGAACGGGCTTCCGCTGCGACGTGGCAGAACAACAGAACGGGCCAAGCCTTGCCCGCCGCAGTGGCGTCCGGCCATCGAAGAAGCTATGCGTCATTTCGGGTGGCTTCGCGGGCGGCTCGACCCAACGTTGTTGCGACGAGCGCTGCTAGAAGATATCGAAGTCCAGCTTAGCGAACTTATTGCGAGCAACTATCTGGCCGGTGACGCTACCGTGCTGGATGAAGCACCCGCTTGGCTTGTTGATGAGTTAGCGCAGAATAGGTTGCGGTTGTACCGTGACCGGCACGGAAGATGGATTCTAGGCGCGTTTGGCGACGCATAGGAAAGGCGGCCCCGGCCGCATGACAAGGAACACGATGAGTTACGACGAGCGCGACGCGGCGATGGATGAAATGTACGAGCGCATCGGCGATGAGTTATATCCGGAGCATCGCGTCCAGGCGATTGGCGAGTTCACGGCGGATCGCCTGAGTTCATACTATCTAGCCAATCCAATGGTTATGAGACCTGCCGTCGACGCTCTTCAGGAGGCGAAGCGCCTCAAGGCGAACGGACATCACTCAGCAGCTGTCGTGTTTTGCGCTACAACAATCGAGTTGCTCTTGAAGGCCACACTTTTGCAACCCATCGTTTACGGCCTTGTCCACAACGATGGCTTGGCTGACATCATCGTGAAGCACGCCGTCGGGCAGACAGGTTTCGATCGCTACCGAAATCTGTTGTCACGTCTCTTCCAAGAACTGGCCAACCTGGACATTTCAACTGTAAGTCGAGACGGCGTCTCAGTCGCGCTCATTGATGAGAGCAGGTGGGTGCAAGATCTGCGGAACGACATCATCCACAAAGGTCATACGTGCGACGCAGCCGCTGCCGAAGATGCGTTCGACGTAGCTGTAGCGGTCTTCGAAAATTTCGTTGTAGATGTGCTTTGGTCGATCGGCCTAGCTGTCGGTGAGAAGGGCCACATCGACCGCCGTCAATTCACGTAGGAAAGCGACAAGACCATGGTTATTGAAAGTTACTCGCTGCAGGAGCATGCCATGGTGATGGAGGCGGAGGCGCGTTATGGAGTCTTTCTCACGAACGCCCGCGACGCTACGTATCTACTGTCGAACATAATGCAGTGGCCGACGAAAGACTGTGACATCTTCATTCGTTTTCTGTCGCAGATGACGAAGTACCATACCCTCTGTCTTATGTCGTTGGTTCGTCAGCATCGGATTCAGGCCAAGATGAATCTGCGTTACTTCTTGGAATCGACTGTACATGCCGCATTCGCCCTTGTTCATGTCGATACCAACATCTATTTTGGTGATTTGGAGAATGGCAAAAAGCATGACGCGAAAAAGGCGTCGAGCAAAGCATACAAATGGCTGGAGAGTGAATTCCCGCAACATTCGGATGAGATAAAGAGAGTCAAGAATCTGATCAACGAACAAACCGCACACGCGAACGTGCTAAACAGCCAACACAATTTCGAGTTCGTAGCCGGAGAGCGTCCGGAGATACATATGGCGTACTTTGACTTCGACGACGATCACTGGACGAAAGTTGATCTGTGGGAATGTGCCCAATGCGGTCTGTTAGCAAGCGACCTAATCTTGGCAGTCCGGCAGAGATTTGGCGGCTTCTTTTCGTCGAGACAGTCAGATGGTTTGCCCTCGTTGATAGCCGAGAACGCCGCATTACTTACTGTGTTGGAAGAAGAGCGGCGTGCCGCAGGGAATCAATAGGAAAAGCTGGCCGATGCCGGCGAACAGGAACAAGCATTGTGAAAAAGACTACCCACGTGTTTCACTTCGAGGCAAGCGACGATCCGGTGAGCGGCGCCCCGTACCCCTATGTCGTAGGTTTCGATGATGACGTTGGCGTGTACCTGAGCGAGCCAAACGCGTTGGCCGCAGACACCGCGGATCGCCTGCCGGACGTATTTATCGACGTCTTACAGCGTGGCGATCTGGACGGCAGCGAGCATGTAGCGCATCTGCTTCAAGGGCGACACCCATCCGATTTCGACGTCGGTGAACGTGTGAGCGATGGCGGCAAGAATCTCGGCAGCTACGCCGGTCTGCACGAAGTGGAATTGCCCGACGTTTTCATCAACGTGTTTCAGTCCGCCGGCGGCGTGTGGTCTTTCACAATCACATCGACCGTAGCCAGGACGGCGGTGTTCGGTTCACACGCTGCGTTCATGTCTTGGATTGATGCTGTACGGGCGGCACGCCAATCGCGCCCGATCGCGAATATTATTGTTCAGCGCTAGGTCGGAAAAGACGATGAACTCGCCGCAGCGGGAGGAAATGCTACAGCAACTAGCCGAAATTCGCGGACGCCAAAACTAAGGCGACGCGGAATTATGTGGTTACTTACGCGATCTACATCGTTGCATTTTTCGGAAGCCTAGCGGGTACGTTAGTGCCTCTTCTCGCAACCGGCGACGCTGCTCGCAAAATTGGCGCCGTTGCCGCACTCTCACCAGCCATTGCCCTGACGGCGTTTTCAACTTTTCGGGTTAACGTGAAGGCGGCTTGGCACAATGAGAGCATGAAGAAGCTGCGGGTGATTGAACGTTCGATGAAAATCGCACCTGAAGAGAAATTGCCAGAGGTAATCGAACAGTACAACAATGTCGAACTGAAATTGCTCGAGCGCTGGAAAGGGTTTGGCGAGTTACCCGGTTCGACTACGCCTGGAGATAGATAGAGAGCGGTAAGAGCTGAGCAATAACAACTCGGTCCACGCAACCACTCGGAAAAGACGGAAGATCTCAATCATGTACCAAAAGCAGATGGAGTCGATTGCCGAATGCCTGGAACTCGTGGCCGAGAGCTACGACGGTCATGAACGGAAAGTGCTCGAGGTCATCGCTGAGTGTCAGGAGGTGATCGAAGAAGAGCGCGAGGGAGCGATTGGACCGTGGGAACAGCGCGAACTCGACTACGCTCGCATCGCAGTGGGTGACGGCCTTCTCCGACTCGCCCTAGTGGCCGCTGAAAAAGGCTCTAATTGTCAGCCAGCTCTCGCGCGCCGAGTAAGAATATGGGCTGAACTACGGTCGCGCAAAATAGAGCACGGAAAAGCCCGTCGGTGCCGGCGAGCAGGAAAACGAATGGCGTCGGAATCGGGCCGCAAGCCTGGTCTAAGATCAGATTTAACTATCAGAAGGTCCACTAATGGTCAATTCAGTCTACCCGAGCGACGCGCAGACCTTCCCTGCAATCCAGAAAATTCTGTTCGTCTATGGTGAGGGCAGGGAAATGATGGCAGTACTGAATCCGCATCCGCGACAGCCTGGCGCTTCGATTGCGCGCGTGGATCTCGAATGCTCCAGCATCCGTTGGTCCGAGATCGCCGTGAGCCACCACAACACGATACTCGAAGCCTGCACGCAAGCACATCACATTGCACAGTCGGACGCTGCTGCGATTTCGGCCAAGATCACCGAGGTGCGCATGACGGGCGAAGAGTTTGTGACCCAACGCGACGTGGAGCAGATCACGGGCAACCAGTATGCGATTGCCGTGGTCTGATGCCCAAACGAGTAGGAAAACGATGGCGACTCAAAATCAGGAATGCAAGCGCATAATCGTGGGAATTTGATTTATTGAAGGATCAGCATCAGACTTGGAAAGGGGTGCAGGCTCCAGTTCCATGAGTCGGAGATTGACTCGCCGCTGGGCTGAGCGAGAACAACACGCCGCATGTTGCCGCAACTGAACGGCTTGCGCGCAAAAGCAAACGGCAGCACCCGTCGGTACGCATGGGCATAGCGTTCAACCCTGTCATCCGGTTGTCTTGGCACTTCATGGTCCCTCGGTTTTTGTCATTCGTGCGATCGATTTTCGCTGCACGATGAGATAATCTGGCTCTCAATTATTAGTAGAAGCGAGAGGGGGCATTCGTGTATCTGGCGCAGATGGAAGTCGCTAATTTCAGAAAGTTGCTCAAAGCGCAGTTGCAGTTTCAACCGGGTCTGAATGTAGTGGTTGGTGCCAATAACGTCGGCAAGACGGCGATTGTGGACGGATTGCGGGCGTTGCTGGCGGGACACGACGAACCCTATCCGCGGCTAGATGCGGAAGATATCCATCGGCCACTGGCTGGGAAACCCGAGGGTGACATCGTCTTTCGGTACATCTTCCGAGGTCTCGACGCGGATGATGAAGCCGACTTCCTTGCAGCATTGAAACCAGACGCCGCCGGCAAGATGGAGGCGCACATTACGATTCGCTATTCGGAAGCGGACAAGACCGGCCGGCTTCGGGCGAAGCGCTGGTGCGGTGACCACGAGGATGTTGGCCTGACGTCGGACATGATGGAAAACCTCCGAGGTGTCTATTTGCCACCGCTGCGCGACGCCGCGCAAAGCCTCAAGCCCAGTCGCGCCAGCCAGTTGGCCCGGTTGTTCCAACTGCTAGCGGACGATGCGGGGCGTGACGGGATCAATGAAGCGCTGAAGAAGCTGGATGATGAGTTGAAGAAGCATCAACCGGTCATCACCACCCACAGCGCCATCAAAAGCCGGCACGACACGATGCTTGGTCCGCAACTCGCTCAAGCCCTGAACCTCGGGCTCAGCGGGAGTGACTTTCAGCGTCTGGCGGCCCGCCTGTCCATTCTGGTCGACGCCTTCGAGATCGAACAGAACGGGCTTGGTTTCAACAACCTCATTTTCATGGCGGTGGTGCTCAGCGAACTGGCCAAAAATCCCGAATCGAGCTATCGCGGCTTGATTGTCGAGGAACCCGAAGCACATCTGCATCCCCAGCTGCAGGCCGTGCTGCTCAGTTATCTGGAGACGATTAAGGCCGTCGAAGGGGAGAAGCCTGTACAGCTTTTTGTCACCAGCCACTCGCCCAATTTCGCCAGTATCGCCAACCTCGACAGTCTGACGTGTTTGGTGGACACCGGCACGACCGTGGAAACGTTTTTCCCAAGAACGATCGTGTTCGATAAGGGCAAACGGGAGAAGCTGGAACGCTACCTGGACGTTACCCGTGCCGAAATTTTCTTCGCCCGTCGTGTCATCTTCGTTGAAGGCGCTGCCGAACTCATGCTGGTCAGCGTGCTGGCGGAGAAACTCGGTTTCAAGTTGCGGGAGCACGGCGTTAGCCTGATCAGTGTGGAGGGTTTGAACTTTGACTCGTTCATGCCGTTATTCGGCGACAACGCGTTGAAGATTCCTGTAGCGCTCATCACCGACGCCGATCCGATGAGCGAGCCCGTCGACGGCACTGACCCGGAGGCGCTTTACCCGTCGCTCGACGACCTAGTGAAGGTGTCCGACAACACCGCAAAGATGAAGGGAAGGGAAGATGCCTTCGTCAAGGTTTTCCACGGTGTCAAGACCTTGGAGTATGACCTCGCCTTGCACGCGGAGAACCGGATCGCCATGCTCAAGGCGCTCAAGGAAATGCATCCGAAAATCGGAGAGGGCGTCGAGCTCGCGGTGAACGCCGCTCCCAATGATGCGGCAAAGGCCCGCGCCTTGTTCAGTGGCATGTTCGAACGAAAACAAAACAACGTCCAGAAAGGCCGGTTCGGTCAGGCCCTCGCGCAAATTCTGGCCGACGGCGCGGCGTGCAGGGTACCGGAGTATCTGCATGACGCCGTCCAGCATGCCTGCCAAATAGTCAAGGTACGGCCATGAGCCAATCGTCGGCAGAGCAGCTGTCGGTTGTCCAAGCACCGCTAACCTCGATATCGGTCATCGCGTGCGCAGGCAGTGGAAAGACGCGGACCGCCGTGCGCCGATTGGCGGAGATTCGCAAGCTCCTGGGCGATCAGCGCGGACGGGTAGCGCTGCTGTCCTTCTCCAACGTGGCCGTGGACACATTCAACCAGACCTATCAGACCCTCGCCCGGGAGATGGGCGTCGGCGCCGGCGGCCATCGCGTGGAGATCGACACGCTCGATGGCTTCATCACCCGCAATGTTCTTCATCCCCATGCGTTCCGAACCATGGGAGCCGGACAGGCGGCGTACCTTGTGACCGGCGAGGAGTCGTTTCTGGGCGGTTATAACTTCTGGAACGGAACCTATCCGCTCAACATCACCCAGATGCAGGTCGGTGCCCGCGGCGCGGATATCTACTTCTACTACGCGAACAACGATCAGATCGTCGAACTGGACACCTACTATGCCAGCGAGATCGTTCGACGACTGGGCCGCACCGGTGCCTACACGCATAACCTGGGGCGCTATTGGTGTTATCGGACCTTGCAGGACCAGCCTGTCATTTTGCGCGCTCTTGCGCGCCGCTATCCGCACATTCTGATCGATGAGGCACAGGATATCGGCACACTGCATCAGGTCATTCTTGAGCAGCTCATCGGCGCTGGGGTACAGGTTTCGTTGATAGGTGATCCGAATCAGGGCATCTACGAGTTTGCCGGCGCAAACGGGCTGTTTCTGGCGAATTACGGTAAGCGTGCTGGGGTCATGGGCTATTGCCTGACGCGAAATTATCGGTCCGTGCCGTCCATCCTGTCGTTGGCCAACCGCCTGTCCGGTCGAGGCGATGCCGCGGAACGGACGGCACCCCACACCCGGCACGGGGCTTTTTTTATCGCGTACAAAACGGCCGATAGAGAGAAGCTGATCACGGGTTTTCAAGCAGCGGTGCTTGCTGCCGACCTCAAGATCGAGCGCTCGGCGGTGTTGTGCCGCGGTCGGGAGGCGGCAAACAAGCTGGCAGGCCATCAGGCACCGGTAGGCCAGGGGCTTGTGAAAGCCTTTGCCCAGGCGGCGCTTCATCGAGACAAGCGGCAAGACTATCTCAGCGCCTTCAGGCTGGTTGCATCGGCCATCACCGGATTACTTGCCGATGCTCCGCACGGTTTGACCGCGACCATCACCCAGCCAAGCCGCTATCCGGAAGCCAGAGCGCTGCGCCGGCTCATCTGGGGTTTTACGCGCGACCCCGATACCGGACTGCCGTCTGCCACCTTGCCCGCAGATGGGCAATGGCATACCCAGCTCCTGACACGCGTGAAAAGCCTGCTTGCAGCGCTGGAACGAGACCACAGCCTGAAGGCAGCCGACAAGCTGGGCAACAAGTTGGCGAAAAAGGGATTGACCGCCGAGCCTTTCATGCTGGCAAGCGATCTGGGGACGGGCGACGACACGCGCATCCGGATCGACACGGTGCATCAGGTCAAAGGGGAAAGCCTCGATGCTGTGCTTTACCTGGCAACGAAGGAACATGTAGCCGCACTACTCGGCGGGGTGAATACGGAAGTCGGTCGCATCGGCTATGTCGCTGTCACGCGTGCGAGGAATCTGCTGTGGCTTGGCGTTCCGGCGAACGCCCTGAAAGAACTTCGCCCGGCCTTGTTGGCCCATGGTTTCCAAGAAGTGATCCTCTAGCTACCGCCGGCGCTGTTGCAGGATGGACTCATGCGACAGGTGCTGTGCGGTACAAGGACCGTCCATACACAAGCTGGCGGAAACTCTTCCTCGCGACGGGACAGTCATGGGATTGACAATCATCGGTATCGATTATTTTTCCCCGCCAGCCCAAGACCAGCTGCGACCCGCCAGCAAGACAGGGACAAATTTATGCAAGAAACGGGAACAGGTTGATGCAAATCGGTAATTGCGTCATTATTTTTATTTAGAAGTCCAATATAATTTTACATAAGCAAAGTTATCCATCGGAGCGACTGACACAACGAATTTGACATGTGAGGTGAATCCAAATTTGATACGCACTCGGGGCTGCAGGTTCGCCGGCTGCCGCCGGATTGCTTGACCAGCACAGATGGACAGTTTCGCAGGTAGCTGTTAAGTTTCACCTAGATGCTTCTTATAGCGGGGGTGACATGACTGACTTGGAAATCATCTCGTCCGACGTCATCGCATTACAGAATCAGCTGCGAGCAGCCAGCCTGCGAGCGCTCGAAATCATCACTGTGACCGACGGCGAACTGGCTGAAGAACTGTTACAGACGTTCGGAAATGCCGATTTTGCAGCGTCTTGGTTGGTACTTTCCCAACCGCACTTCAACGGGAAAAATCCACTTGAGGTGCTTTCGGGAGGGCAGCGGGGTGAGGTCGTTAATGTCTTGCAAAGAATTCAGTTCGGGATATGTGCGTAAACTGGCGTCCGTCGGCGCGGCGGTTTGCACCGAGCCGCTATTTCGTGCCTCCGCAGTGCTAGTGAAGTCCCGCTCCAGCCTAGTCGATCAAATCTGCTACAGGAGGCGGCCACATGGGCGCGTCACCCCACGGGCTGCTGCGGGCGAGCAAAGAGTCGACACTCAAAGCGCCAAGCAGCAGACGTAATTTCCTTGGTGGGAGCAGCTTCGAAAGGCAGTCCGCTGGGCACCTCAGTTCCTCACAGCGAGGCAAAGATGGCCAGTTGACAGCCACCGAGCAGTTGTGGGTTGGTTGGTGTCAGACAAGACGTAACGCTGGTCGCCTGTTGATCACGGTGATGCAAGTTTGGACGCAAGTTGACCAGAAGCCCAAACTAAGTCGCGTGGTGGTTGGATTTAGATAGCGGTAGTGGTCGAGATTGCTTGCGTCGGACACTCGCCGGACGAAGCCCATATGGCCGATCGAGTGCCGGGCCGAAGTGAACAGTCAACGGGTAATTGGTAAGTTTACATAATATAAATTATCACCAATTTGTGTGTAGAGGCTAAGTTGTAATGTCCGCTTTTAGCCAAGTTCAAATGTCCGCTTCGAGGCGGCATAAGCTTACCCTGCGTCGATCCTCCGGCGCCGGAGGCTGCGATGGCTGCGACGGACAGGATCACCTGCTCGAGCTTCTGCACGTTCAGGTCCATGTTTGCCGCGCTTATGAAACCGCCCGGTTGGACCTCCGTGCCGCTCGTCTTTTCATATCCGGTTGCGGCAATGTACTGCCAGATATCTCCTACATTGACCTGATTCGCCTGATTGGTCAGCGTGCCCGTGTTAACCGTTAACGTGTCCGACGCGCCGATGGTGCCGGTGTTGATGATGCTTCCCTGCCCATCCTGATTGAAATTGAGCGTGACGTTCTGACCGGCGATATTGCCACCTGCCGACATTGCATTCCAGTTCGGCGGCAGGTAGACCTGCGGCATTAACGCGCTAACGGTCGGGCAGGTAACCACACCCGTCGAGATGCACCCCGGGTCGGGCACTGACTGCTCGACGTACCACAGCATCGGCTCGGTGAGTGCATTGATTTGCGTTTGCGAGAGCGCGTCGCCAAGCTGCAGATTGTTTTGTTTTGCGTAATCAATGGCGTTCTGATACAGGATCGCCTTTTCCTGATCGGTGACCGACAGGTTATGTGTGCTGTCGTAAGTCAGCCCGCTCACAAAGCTCGCCTGCCCGGTCTGCTGCAGCGCGGCTTGCTGCAGCATCAGATCTTCCGCCTGCGGGTCGTAATAGAACAGCGTCGAGGACGGTTGCAGGCTCGGCGGCAGATTTTTTAGCAGGTTTTGCGGCCCCACCGAACCCAGCGCCGAACCGTCCAGCGAGCCGGTAACGTATGATGCCTTGCCAGCCACCGGTGTCGGCAGAGGCACTCCTACCGAGCTTGGCGTCGACAGCTTCAGCCCGGGCAGATTTACCATGCTTAATGAAATAACCTGAGACGGCGCATTCACACGCGGTGTGTAGGTGCTCGCCGTGGTGATGCCGTTGATGAGCTTCTGCCCGGTCAATGAGACGGACGTCCCGATCAGGTTACCGACGTTCTGAATCTCCCCGTTCGCCGTAATCGACAGATTCGGGGCGTGGATCGTCGCGGCGATGTTACCCACCGGCGTCGGCGGATCTATCGTTCCCCCGGCGCTCGAATACGCGTTCCCGTACAGCGCCGTGCATTCGGCTACAGAGCCGCAAGCCCAGACGTCGTGACGCTTGTCCGGACTGAAGTCGCCTGTTTCCTGCACCCAGTGCGAGTGCCAGTAGGCGTTCAGTGTCTGGGCCTCGTTCACGACTGGGCCGGCAACGTTGATCGACGCGCTCGTGCCGGCCGCGATCAGGCTACCGATGTTGGTCAGGCTACCTGCGTTGATCTGCAGGTTGTTTCCGGCGCTGATGACCGACGAGTTTCCTGTTTGCTGGTCGACATAGCCTTCGCAGTAGCTTTCCTTGTATCCACCGGCCGTCATGCAGCCGCTGTACTGCTCCGTTGTGCCGTAATTCTGATGAACGGGTACGGGCGGTGGCAGACTATTTGTAATTGCACCCGATACATTGAGCGTGATGTCGTTGCCCGCGACGATGTTGCCTGAAGTGTTATTCAGGCTGCCAGCCGGAGTAGTCGAACCCGCTGTGGTGCCTACCCCACCAATGACGATGTTGTGGCCTGCAAGGAGACTGCCATACGTGTTGTTGATCTGCCCAGCGGCAATGACAAGGTCATTGCCTGCGAACACTGTCCCGTTGCAGACGACGTCAGCGAGAAACCAGTCCCACAAACGGCAATAAGTAGGCCCCCCGGCACAGCATGACAACCACAGCCGACGCGCAACGTCACCGCAGACTACTGAACAATTGAGCCACCACACCGCGCAGCCACCGATTCCCCGCTTCGTGGTGATAGCGGGCGTGCCAATGCTGCCGCACTGCAAACCCCTCCACCGGTATCGGACACGGATGCACTGACAGGTCGTTGACCTTCGCCAGCGTCTCGCCGATATGCCGCGGCAACGTGGCGATCAGATCGGTGCTTTTGATGATGGCCCCTAGCCCGAGAAAACCCGGCAGCTCGAGCACGACGTCCCGTTCGATGTGCTCGCGCACCAGCGCCTGCTCCAGCAATTGCGCCCCCGTGCCTGCCGCGATGGCGACATGGCCCTCCGTGCGGTACTGCTTGAGCCCAAGCTTGCCGCGCATGCGCGGATGATGCCGGTTCATCAAACACACCCAATCCTGCATGTATAGCTGCTGCTGGTAGATGCCGCCGCCGAGCCAGGGCACGTGACCGATTGCCAGGTCGGCCTCGCCCGATTCCAGCGCGCGTTCGGTATTGCCGTCGATCCTCGCGGCTTCGAGACGGATTCCCGGCGCCTGCGCTCGCACGTGCGCCAGCATGCGTGGCAGCAGCGTGATGTGGCTCGCGTCGGTCATGCAGATGCGGAAACGCCGCCTGGCGGTGGTGGGATCGAAGGCTATTTCCCACGCCGCAAAGCGCCGCAGCGATTCGAGAATCTCCCGGCACGGTCCGATCAACGCATCGGCTTGCGGTGTCGGCGCCATGCCGCCTGGCGTTCGTATGAAGAGCGGGTCTCGCAGATGCTCCCGCAAACGGCCGAGCCAGATGCTGACAGTCGGCTGGCTTTGTCCAAGCTGCTCCGCGACGCGCGTAACGCTGCGAACGTCGTAGAGAAGATCGAAAAGCTGCAGCAGTTTCAGATCGGGTAGTTCTGCCGGGTTCATGGCGATATTGTCTGGCGCAATGACCTCATTGTATCCATTGCATTGCCAGCATGCGTACCCGATCGTATCTTGATCTCCAGGTCAAGGAGACGATAGTGAAGATTGCGATTCTGGGTGCTGGTGCGCTGGGCTGCGCCATCGGCGCGGCGCTAACCGAAGGCGGCAACGAGGTCTGGTTGCTGAACCGCTCGGCGGCGCATGTAGACGCAATACGGCGCGACGGACTGCTCGTCGACGATGCGAACGGCTCGCGACTCGTGAATGCCAAGGCTACGACGCGGGCCGCCGAGGTAGGTGCCGTCGATCTGGTCGTCGTGCTGGTCAAGTCCTTTCATACCGATGCGGCGATGCGTGGCGCTCCGGAACTGATCGGACCCGAAACCGTGGTGCTGTCGCTGCAAAACGGCCTTGGACACGAAGATGTGCTCGCCGACATCGTGGGTCGTGAGCGCGTGCTGGCGGGCAAGACTTACGTCGGCGGCGTGCTGCGCAATCCGGGGCACATCGAGTCCGGCGTCGCCGGCAAGGCGACTTACATCGGCGAACTCGACGGCCGCATCACATCCCGCGTGATGGCGATCGCCGCAACCTTCAACGCGGCCGGACTGGCCACCACGGTCAGCGACGACATCGTCGGCACGATGTGGGACAAGTTGCTGGTCAATGTCGCAACGGGCGCGCTGACGGGCACCACCGGCCTGACCTACGGCCAGCTCTACGACGAGCCGCTACTTAAAACAGCCGCCCTGGCAGCCATCGCCGAAGCGATCGCAGTCGCCCAGGCCGCCGGCGTGACGCTTTCCTCCACCGATCCTGAACGCCCGTGGACCCTCGCCGGCGAAGGCCTTTCCGCTGGCTTCAAGACTTCGATGCTGCAGAGCCTCGAAAAAGGCTCCATCACCGAAATCGACTTTATCAACGGCGCGGTCGTGCGGTGGGGACAACGGCACGGTGTGCCGACGCCCGTCAACGCGACGCTGGTGGCATGCATCAAGGGCATCGAACGCGCGATGACCGACCGAAAAGCGCAATAACTGGCATGAGATCCGGGCAAGTGCTTCGCACCAGCTCGGGTCGACAACGGAGACAACCTGATGAACGGCAGCAAAGCCTATCTGGAACATGTCGCTATCTGGGTGAAGGACATCCACTGGCACATCCGCTTTTTCGAAGACGTGCTCGGCATGACGATGCGCGAGGTCGACGGCACGGTAGAGGAACCCCGTCAGTACTGGACGCTCGGCGGCCTGCAATTCATCCATAACCCGCAGCACGACGCACCCGAAGGCCGCCTCGGCCACCTCGGCGTGATGTGCGAGGACATGGAGGCCGCGCTTGCCGCGGCGCAAACATACGGCGTCAGCGAAATGCCGCAAGGACGCAACTGGTTGCGCCTGCCCGACGGCCTCGCCGTCGAACTGATTCAGGCGAGGCCTGCCACATGTGTCGCGCAGGCACTGGCGATCAACCCACGTTCAGAGGCGTGACATGACGATCATTGAAAAATACTGGGACGACGCCCTCGAAGGCGATCAGTGCGTGAGCCCGACTTATACCGTTACCAAACAACGCATCCTGGCCTACGCCGACCTCACAGGCGACCACACGCCCGTCCATGTCGACGAGGATTACGCGAATGCGAGCCACTTCGGTTCGATCGTCGCTCACGGTCTGTTTGGCCTGTCTATCGCCGATGGCCTCAAAACGCAAAGCGATTACCGTTTCCTGCCGGGTATGTCGCTCGGCTGGACATGGGACTTCAATCTGCCCATCAAGGTCAACGACGTGCTGCACGTCAAGTTCCGCATCGACACAATGCGCGCGAGCAAGAGTCGCCCTGGCTGGGGGATCGTGGTGCTCCCATCCGAGTTGGTCAATCAGGAAGGCAAGGTCGTCCAGCATGGCGAGCATCGTCTGATGGTGCCGCGCCGCCCGGGAGCATTCTGATGCAGGCACGTCCTCTTGAAGGTATTCGCGTTGTCGATTACAGCCATTTTCTGGCCGGTCCGTATGTCGGGCGCTGTCTCGCGGCGCTGGGCGCCGAGGTCATCAAGGTCGAGCGTCCCGGCAGCGGCGATGCGGGACGTCAGCATGCCACGGTGCTGGATGACGAACAGAGTGGCTACTTCCTGCAACTCAACATGGGCAAGCGCGGCGTCTGCGTCAATATGCGCGACCCGCGCGGGAAAGAGTTCATGCAACGGCTGTGCGACTCGGCGGATGTGTTCGTCGAGAACTACCGGCCGGGCGCGCTGAACAAACTCGGGCTGGGTTACGACGAACTGTCCGCGCGCAATCCGAAACTGGTCTACTGCTCGATCTCGGCTTATGGCCATACGGGACCCGATGCGCATCGCGCCGGCTTCGGTCTGATTGCCGAAGCAAAGAGCGGGATCATGCAGATGATCGGCACGCCCGGCGAACCGCCGCCGCTGATGCGCATTTCGCTCGGCGACATGTACACGGGCATTCACGCGGTGGCGGCGATCAACGCCGCGCTGCTTGGTCGCGTGAAGAGCGGCCGCGGACAGCATATCGACATGGCGCTGTACGACACGCTGGTGTCGATGCACGAGTACGCGGTGCAGTGCTACACGATGCAGGGCATCCTTCCGGAGCAGACGGGTCACGACATGCCCACGTCGACGCTTTACGGCGTGTTCCGTGCCGCCGACGGCGACCTCGTCATCGCCGCGCAGGTGGACGATGCGTGGAAGCGCTTCGCAGCGCTCGTCGAAGCTCAGGGCGGCCCGCCCGGCTTCGGCGCCGACACTCGCTTTCACACGCTCGCAGGCCGCAATGCGAACCGCGTGGACATTCTGTCCGTCGTAAAGCCCTGGGTGGCCAGCCAACCCGTTGCGCAGGTGCTCGAGATGCTGGATGGCGTCGACGTGCCGTGCGCCAAGGTGCAGCGCATCGACGAAGTGCTTGCCGATCCGCAGATCGTCGCGCGCGGCATGGTGGTCGAGCAGGAGCATCCGCGCTACGGCAAATTGCACATGCCGAACCTGCCCTTTCATTTCTCCGACTGCGACACGACGATCCGCGAGGTCGCGCCAGACCTCGGTCAGCACAACGCGGAAGTGGCGCAAGCGCTGGGCTTCAGCGTCGCCGAAATCGACGCGATGCAAACCGACGGCGTGTTGTATTCAAAAGTGAGGCCATGATGAGCGACCAGTACGCAGTGATCGGCAACCCGATCGGACACACGAAATCACCGCTGATCCACGGTCTCTTTGCACAGCAGACGCAGCAGGACATGGCCTATACGGCCATCGAAGGTCCACTGGAGCCGCAGGACGCATTCGCAGCAACTGTGCGTGCGTTCATTGCGGCGGGCGGCAAAGGCATGAACGTGACCGCGCCGTTCAAGCTGAAGGCCTTCGCCATGGCCGACGAGCAAAGCGAACGGGCGGAACTGGCGGGCGCAGCCAACGCGCTGAGCTTCAGGGACGGCCGGATCATCGCCGAGAACTTCGACGGCGTAGGCCTGTTGCGCGATATCAAGGTCAATCTGAAACTGCCGATGAGCGGCAAGCGCGTGCTGATCCTCGGCGCAGGCGGCGCGGTGCGTGGCGCATTGCTGCCCTTCCTCGCCGCGCAGCCTGCGGAACTGGTCGTCGCGAACCGGGACCTGGCGAAGGGCAAGGCGCTGGTCGCGCAGGTCGTCGCCGGCGGCCCACTACTCGCCTGTGGCTACGGCGATCTCGAGGCCATGGGACAGTTCGATCTGGTAGTCAACGCGACTTCGGCCAGTCTCACCGGCGATCTGCCGCCCGTTCCACCGAGCGTGTTCAGTCCAACGGGCGCAGCTTATGAACTGGCCTACGGAAAGCGCCTGACGCCCTTCTTGCGACTCGCGCGCAATGCGGGTGTGCAGCGCGTCGCGGACGGAGTCGGCATGCTGGTCGAACAGGCAGCAGAGGCCTTCGCGTGGTGGCGTGGCGTGCGGCCCGAGACGCGGGCCGTAATCGACCGGCTAACGGTACCGCTGGATTGAAAGCGCACTGGACTCAGGATTGGAAAGGATATCCCGATGACAAGTTGACAGTTGAGGATCGCAGGCGCATCACGACTCGTAGCAATTGCAGAGGTCGATTCTCCCCTGCTGTCGACGCTGTCTGAGGACGTGCTGGCTGCTGCTCGAAGTAGCCTCGAAAATACTGACTCAGATACCTGACTTCGATCTACTTGGGATTCGCCAGGGGACAGCGGGGGGAGCACGGCGATAGAGACACGGACCATCGATGCTTTAAATGGCTGCCATGGCGCCATGACCGGCCATTCGGTGGCGCCGAACAGCTGTCTCTTCATGGCCGACTGTACTCGTTCAGCAACCGGCACGGTGAGCAGCCATTCGCAGGTTCGCTCGACGCCAACGGCCGCTTTGTGGCGTCCTCGCCGAACGGATACAACCGGCCACTTTCTGCCGTTCGCCTCAGCAAAGCAGTGGTCACTCGAACGGCTGGTTCACTCGGAAATCCGCCGGACGCGCGGCGAACGCTGGTTGAGGCCTTTGCAAACATTCAGCAATGTTTGCGGACCCAGCCGTTCAACGATCCGCACCAGCCGGTCGAAACTGATTCCGCCTGCCGAGTTCAACGAATGAAGGTGAAAACTGTGTGGTCAGCGACAAGAACTACAAACGAATGACCGTCATCTGTACCTCTGCGGGAGAGGCGGGATAAAGAGAGAGTCCAATCAGATCTCAAAACCAACGCCGATATTTCATTGGGAAGCTGCGCGAGGCGGATCCAACAAAGAGCACAGTTGCCTTATATTCGAAATTTGCTGCGTAAGCGACTTTATGGCTTCAGATAAAGTGCCCACGTGCGTAACGATATCGCTCCGCGTTTGATCTATCTGTGGCTGTACAGCTCGAATGGCGGTAACCGGATTCTCGGGATATAGCTCATCCTGTCTTTTTTGTAACTCTTTAAGCGAAGCTTGCAATTCATCGATTTGATGCTGATCGTTCGTGTTCAGCGTCGCTACTGCTTGCTCTACGCCGGTCAGCTTCCCTTCTATGATCTTGCAGTTTGTTATTTTTGGATCCTCCTTAGCCCTCATTTTCAGCCCGTTTTTACCCACGTCGATGTCCCGCCCTTGATGAACTTCGTATGAGAGGGATCCCACCAGTATCAGCACGGCGATTAGCAGAGCGATTAACAGCCCGGCTAATAGTCCCTTGGGTAAGCTCTTCAAAAAATCCCAAACATTCGACGCGGTGTTCGGCATGAACGTTCTCCAACAGAACGCACCGCCTATAGCATAGGAGCACCGCAGCCGAAATCCAGACGAGCTCGGTTGGTTCATTTCTGTAGCGCGTTCAATCGCGCGCTGGTACGGTCAGCGCGGCTTTATGCCGGGACCGTCCGGGGACTGGGAGCAGCCCCCATCAGTTGAGAGACGGGGTCTGCTCGACCCCGGTCGGCCGAAGCTTTCGAAACCCTATCAATCTGGGTTTCTGGCAAGTCGTAACCTACAGTGACTTGTCAGCGGTTCGCCCGGCGAGGCAGTGGACGAAATTCTGAATCGTCTCTTGCCCCAAGAAGATAGGGAAAAGCACCACGCTGAGATCGGCACCACGCGTGGACAGCAACACGGCGTCTCGCTTTAAACGGACGGTTAAAAGCAGTCGGCAGAAATCGAGCGAGGAATGTGTGGCCAATAAACTCATCAAGATCGTTTTCCTAGGCGCTGCATATATTGCTCTTGGTATTGCCGCAGCTGATACGTTGGATGGCGCGCAAACGAAATGGACCGCCGGTGACCTGACGCTAAGCATCCTAAAGGTCGCGGGAATTATCGTGGCCGGACTTTCGGGAGTTCTGGGTACCCTCTTAGAGACAAAAACAGATGATAAGAAACACCTATCGTCAAGTGGATGGACACTTTTGGTATTGGGCATCGGTGCGACTTTGATCGCACTCGCCATCGAAATCCGTGAATACGCAAAAGATAAGAAAGCGGACGAGGAGAAGAAGCAGGAAACCGTGGAATTGCTGAGGCAAATCCAACGCTCGGTCACCCGCTTTCAGGATGTGACGATGGATTTATGGCTCGATTTGCCGTTGCAAAATGGACTGTTCGATGCTTACCTACATGAGGCGAGCAAGCGAATGGCAAACATTCCGAAGAATGCCGAATCCAATAACGTTGTGAATGGAACTAATCGCTATTCTGCGACTGAGAAGTTACTTCAGTTGAGCGATCTACAACAATCCCCAGAGTTGTACGACTATCTCTCGAGCACGATTCCCTATCTCTACATCTTCAGAAATCCCATCAAAGGGGTAATCCGCCGGACTGAGCTTGGCAATGCAGATTTGGTTATGTACCCGGTTTCCGTACTGAAAAATGAAACGATTAAATTGGTACTCGATGATAAACAACACGTCACCAAGGCGACATTTGTAAGTGGGGGCGTGAAATTTCAATGGAGTGATCGTTCAACGACAGGAAAAATTCGCTCCGAGTTGGACCTGGAAAGCGGTGCCGAACTTATCTTCTTTCCAGAGAAAAATAGAAATTTATCGATTTGGGATGAAACTAAGATCACGGGCATAGCGCTGTTCATAAACGGTGAACGGTGGGATCTCAGGCTGCAGCAAGAAAAAACCGCCGATGGACACGTTGTGTACCGATGCATTCCTGTGCGAGACGGACGATACCTGAACTGCTGAATAAGATGCTTGCGGCAGTTTCGATGGCGCGGCAAACGCGCGATCCATCGATCCAAGTTCACTTTTCTTTCGTTGTCGAGCGGTCCTGTGACGATGCAATTGCTAACGGTGTGTGATGCGTACTCTTGGCGGTTTGTATTCATGCGCCTTGCGATGACCGGTGGTGTGCATCTACCGGACGGTTGCGTCTTTGTAGGTCGAGCGACGGGTCTGGGTCGACTTGGGTCGAATGCGGCCTGATCGACGACGGCGCGTTGTGGCGGTCCGTGTCAAACCGGGGTCGGCCATCTGCGGACGTCCGTTTAGGTGCTCACATTGAGGTCCGTGAGTCGGCTCCGCCGCTAAAAGCGGACTATCACGCGTAGCTGATACTGGCGAGTCATACCCGTCGCGTCCACGGAACGATAAATTTTGGAAGATCCTGAAAGGACTGTGCTTGCTCCGCTGACTACGCGCTTACGGCTGACCGTAGAAAGTCGACAAACGCACGCACTTTCGCTGATAAGTGGCGATTCTGTGGATAGAGGATGGAGAACGGGCGGGAGCGTCCACCATATTTCTGAAGAACCTCCACGAGATCGCCACGCTTTAAAGCTTCTGCCGCGGCGAAACGGTAGGTCTGGTAAAGGCCGCCGCTCGCATTGACCCAGGCGACGCACCCTAGCGCATCATTGAGTACCCGCATTCGGCTCTTTATCGGTTGTTCAATCTCGGCCCCTTTTTCATCAGTAAACAACCACTGCATCGGTCGCCCAGTATTAGGGGACACGTATTGAATGCAGTTATGCTTCTCAAGGTCATTGAGCGATAGCGGCGTGCCTCTTCTACGTAAGTAATCTGGTGTACTGAAAACGCCTAAAGACGCATCCTCCAGCTTATATGCCACCAGTCGCGAATCACGCTGGATGCCTAATCGGATAGCAAGATCAAACCCCTCTTCAACAAAATCAATGATCTTGTCGGAGATACTTATCTCGATGTCGATCTGTGGATAGGCCTCGGTGAACCTGGGCATCAAAGGCAGTAAGCGATATGTCCCGTAAGCGGCACTGACGCTGATGCGCAGCAGCCCACTCGGCACTGTCTGTGCGCCGGTGATCGCGCGCTCGGCCTCGGCGATTTGATCGAGCGCTATCTGACACTCCTTCCAATAAAGCTCCCCTTCATTTGTGACCTTGACGCTGCGCGTTGTCCGCGAAAACAGGCGCACACCAAGGCGCTGTTCGAGCCGACTGATCGATCGACTGACCGCTGCCGGGGTTACGCCAAAAACCTCGGCCGCGCCTGTGAAACTTCCCAACTCCGCGGCTTTACAAAATTGCTCGATGCTGCCGAGCTGGATCGATTCGATGGCGGCCATTGTTTGTTCCAAAATGTAATAGATGAATTGATGTTTACACCATTTATGTATGGACAGCAAGGTAATAAAGTGCATTCACTGCTCGCGCAGACAAGGAATTGTGACCAGCTCCTATACGCATACGGGTTGGCGCCATCTTCAACTTACATTCAGGAACGACGCAAATGACTACCAAACTGCACGTCTTCACCTCGCCCTCGGCCTTCCCCAACCCACAGCGCCTGCGTCTGTTCATGCATGAAAAGGGGATCGCAGATCAGTTTGACGAAACCATCTATGACATGACGCCGGTCGGCGAACAGCGTGGCTGGCGTCACTTGAAAATGAATCCATGGGGCGAAACGCCGACGCTTGAACTTGCTGACGGTAGCTTCCTTTCCGAGACTGCCGCCGTTGTCAGATATCTCGACCAGTCCTATCCCGGTCGAAAGATTATGGGCGACACGCCCTTGGAGCAGGGCTTGGACAATATGTGGGACAACCGCATCTGGGTTCACATCCTGTATCGGATTGTCACGGCCTTCCACGTTTTGCATACGGGTCTCGGTTTCAAGCTTGAACTGACGAAGAACGAGGCATGGGGTGAGCACTGCCGCAAGGAAGCATTGGCCCATGCCGCGCTGGTCAACAAGCATCTGTCGGACGGACGGCAGTGGCTGCTGGGCGGTGATGAGCCGACCTTCTCTGACATAACGCTGGCGACCGCAATCGCGTTCTCGAAGTTCCCGGTGAACGCCACTCCGCTCGACGAGCGTTTTGAATTTTTGGATGCCTACTGGCAGCGTTGGCAACAACGGCCGAGCTTCAAGGCCGCCTATGCCGACGGTAACAGCGGCATACCGGAGCTGGATAATCGGGCATAAAATGGGCTGGGCATCGCGCGACGCTCAGGAAAATGAGCCCGCGCGATCCGGCGACGTCATACCTCACGACGCGTTGGGCACTTTATACTCAGCAGCTTACACAGGCGGCGGTACTGGCCGCCCCAACCATCGCAGGCGCACTATCCATTGCTGTGCTCAATGACATTACGAATGTCGGCGCTTGTTCGGCCCAATATTTTCGGCATAGGAACATTGCGCGATATGGTCAAGAAAACCTCTCCCGAACAACGCCGTGAGCTAGGTACCTTCCTCTCCAGTCGACGGGCGCGTCTGCAGCCTAAGGAATTTGGTCTGCCTGAGGGCCCGCGGCGCACACCGGGCTTGCGGCGCGAAGAAGTCGCCGTGCTCGCAGGCGTCAGCGTCAGTTGGTACACCTGGCTCGAACAGGGACGCGACATCCAGCCCTCCGCAGACGCACTGCGGCGCATCTCGAAGATTCTCAAACTCGATCGGGTCGAATCCTCTCATCTCTTTGCGCTTTCGGCCCGTGAGGAACCGGCCGTCGTGACCACCGGCGGAGTTACCGAAGGTCTGGATAGGCTGGTTCGCGCGATCAACCCCATCCCTGCCTACGTGCGCAACACGCGATTAGACATACTCGCCTGGAATGATGCGATTGCGGACCTTTTCGTCGATTACGGCTCGCTGCAGCCGCACGAGCGCAATACGTTACGCCTGCTGTTTCTCTATCGCCCCTATCGCACGCTGATCCTCGATTGGGAGCAGATGGCGCGCGGCATGATCTCCACGTTCCGCGCCTCGCGCGCGCATGCGCAGGACAAAGTTCCGTTCGACGATCTGATTAATGAACTCTCGCAACAGAGCGCTGAGTTCCGTGACTGGTGGCAGGACACGGACGTGAAAGGTTTTGATGAGGGCAGCAAACGTCTGCGGCATCCGACTTCCGGACATATCGATTTCACGTATGTTGCGTTGACGCCGGAGGGTCGGCCCGACCTTTCGCTGGTGACGTATATCCCGCGCCATACTGCCTATGACACGCAGTCATAGGATTACAAGACGCCTTCTTCACTCGAATCGCTTTGTCTAGACTGGCATCACTAAATCGCAAACGGGTGTTTGCGAACAAAACCCAAGTCTGGAGGTAAGTATCATGAAACTCATTCAATCACTCGTCGTCGCCGCTGCTTTTGCTATTCCGGCTGTATCGTCGTTCGCCCAGTCAGAGGCACCTGTTAGCCGTGCGCAAGTGCGTGCTGATTTGGCTCAACTTGAACAGGCGGGCTACCAGCCGGGTGCTGGCGACCAAGCAACTTATCCGGTGCAGATTCAAGCCGCCGAAGCACGTGTCACCGCGAAAAATAACGCCGCTTCGGGTTACGGTGGAGTCTCGGGCGGATCATCCTCATCAGGCGCCTCGCTTAAGCCAACCGCCAATATCGCTACGAAGTCGATCTATTCGGGTCACTAAGCTGATCTGGAGCATCGGCAAAATGCGGCCTAAGGCTGGTTGCTGTCTTGATCGATAGCAAGCCAGCCATCTTGTTTTAGTACCTCCTCCTACGGCATATTTGCCGGTGGATCCCGCCCAGCTACGGCTGGCTTTTTTTTCGTACGCCGAGCTACCGCTAGATAAGAAATCAAAATGCGTTTGCTCAATTTCTTTGCCATTCGATAGCGGCACCTAGCGGCTTATCTTGATCGGAACTGGATGGTCCGCGCCCGACCCGCATTTCCGCCCATGTGGGCATCACGCGTATCGATCTCACGTATGTCGCAATGACGCCAAGGGTCGGCCCGACCTTTCCCTGGTGACGTATATCTCACACCATGCTGCCTATGACCCGCAGTCATAGGATTACGAGACGCCTTCTTCACTCAGATCGCTTTGCCTAAACTGACCATCAGAGCAGCACCTCATTCGCTGATTTCATCTGTCAAGGAGGCAATAACGATGTCGAATCACAACGCTCAGCCAAACACTAACGCGGTCAACGTCGCGACCTCGCGTAACCCTGCGACCAACGAACTGATCGCAACCTATACATTCCAGTCTGCCAACGAAGTGGAGCGCCTGCTTGTTGATAGTGCTGCAGCTTTCCGCCTGTGGCGGGCGACGCCGATGCGAGAACGCGTCGCTGCCTATCATCGCCTGTCGGCGATCTTGCGGGAAAGATCAGATAGCCTGGCCGCTCTCATCACCGCCGAGATGGGCAAGACCATCGGCGCAGCGCACGCAGAGGTCGAAAAATGCGCCGCCACCATCGAGTGGATCGCAGAAAATGGCCCTGCGATCATCGCAGACGAACCGGTCTCAGTCGATAGCGATGACGAGGTCCATGTTTCGTATCTGCCCATCGGCACGGTTCTGGCCGTCATGCCATGGAACTTCCCTTTGTGGCAGGTGGTACGCGCCTCTGGTCCGATCATGTTGTCGGGTAACGGCTTTTTACTGAAGCATGCGCCCAACGTTATGGGTTCTGCCTTATGCCCTGCAGGAGGCGTATGAAGCTGCCGGCTTTCCAAAAGGACTTTTCGCCAATCTGAATACCGACAACGAGACAGTAGCCCGCACGATCGAGGATGATCGGATCGCGGCGGTCACGCTGACAGGAAGTATGCGCGCGGGCTCGGCGGTGGCTGCCACAGCAGGAAAAGCACTCAAGAAGAGCCTGCTGGAGTTGGGCGGCGCTGACGCCTTCGTTGTCCTGTCCGATGCGAATATCGATCTGGCAGTGGAAGCGGGCATTAAAGCGCGATTCCAGAACGCCGGGCAGGTCTGTCTGGCCGCCAAGCGGTTTATTCTTGAAAAGCCCATCGCCGAAGAATTTACTCGCAAGTTCGTTGCTGCCGCAAAGCAAGTAAAGGCGGGGGACCCGCTTGATCCTGAGAGCACGATCGGGCCGATGGCGCGCCACGACTTGCGCGACGAACTACACCAGCAGATCGAACGTACCATTGCGGCCGGCGCGACCCTGCTGCTCGGTGGCAAGAAAATTGAGGGCACCGGCAACTTCTACGAACCAACGGTGCTAGCTGACGTCACCCCGGGCATGGCGGCATTCGACGAGGAAACATTCGGGCCGGTGGCAGCGATCACGGTGGCAGACAACGCAGAACACGCGATTGAGCTTGCCAATACCAGCGATTACGGACTGGGCGGCAGTCTCTGGACCAACGACATCGCACAAGCACAACGCATCGCACGTCGCCTGGAGACTGGTGGCGTATTCATCAACGGCTATCCCGCCTCGAATGCTCGCATTCCGGTCGGTGGGGTAAAAAAGAGTGGCTACGGGCGCGAACTGTCGCATTTCGGCTTACGCGAGTTCACCAACGCCCAGGCGGTCTGGGCCAAGGTCGTGGCCTGATCCACAACCATCACATCGAAAAACAAACGACTAATTCTCGAAGGAATAGCCATGATGTCTAATCTCAAATCCAGTCCTGTTTTGCAAGCGGCTACAATCGGCGGCTTGCTCCTGAAGAACCGCGTTGTGATGGCACCGATGACGCGCAGTCGCTCGGACGATGCCGGCGTGCCGCCTGACTATGCCGCCGATTACTATTCGCAGCGCGCTGATGCAGGTCTAATCATCACAGAGGCGACCAATATCTCGGCACAAGCGCGTGGCTACCCACGCACGCCGGGGATCTGGACTAGCGAACACATTAAGGCGTGGAAACACGTGACCGAGGCGGTGCATCGCCGAGAGGGCAGGATCTTCCTGCAGCTCTGGCACACGGGACGGATGTCACACCCCGATATGCATGCCGGTGCGCTGCCTGTCGCACCATCGGCGATCAAACCGGCCGGACAGATCCGCGTCCACGATGGCATGAAAGATTTTGTCACGCCTCGTGCGCTCGCGACGGACGAAATCCCGTTGATTGTCGAGGAATATCGCCGTGCTGCGGAAAACGCCAAGCTTGCCGGCTTCGATGGTGTCGAAGTGCATTCGGCCAATAATTACCTACTCGAACAATTCATTCGTGACAGCACGAATCATCGTTCGGACAGGTATGGTGGTTCGGTAGAGAATCGATTGCGTTTCCCACTCGATGTCGTCAAAGCCGTTATCGATGTTTGGGGCGCAGACCGCGTCGGCATCCGCATTTCGCCAGTCACTACGACCCCGGATGACACACCGCCCGACAGCAATACGATGGAGACATACGGTGCATATGTAGACGCGTTGTCACGCCTCGGATTGCTTTATATACACGACATCGAGGGCGTGACTCAACTGAGCCGCGAAGCGTCAGAAGGCATCAGCTTCACTGACCTGCGCAAGCGCTTTAAAGGCGCCTACATCGCCAACAATCAATACACGCTCGCCCTAGCCGAAAAAACACTGGCTGCGGGAGACGCGGATCTGTTCAGCATAGGACGGCCGTTCATTGCCAATCCGGATTTGGTCGAGCGCTTCAGGACAGGCGCTCCACTAGCCGAAGCGCCAAAGGAATATTGGTATGGCGGAGACGCGAACGGATATTCCAACTGGCCGCGGATGAACGGTCAGAGTGCAATAGATCAATGAGGAGGGTAAAACCCCGGTCATTGAGCGAGATTAACATACTGCACTCTCTATAGAGCCAAACCGACTTGGTACGTGCAACATCGTTTGGCGGCCGGAGACCATCGATGGAATGTAACTAGCGCAACTCCCATGTTGAACGGTCTTCGGCGAATCAATTCGAGACTAGTCGAGATGGTCGATAGCCGGTCTTCCCAGACAGGAAAGAAATGACTGTTGTACTCTGGAACCGGTCGTTTGGATGGCCCCATCCGACCGTCCGTAGTGGGTCGAGAGTGTGAGGTCACTGATCGAGAAAGCTGTCATTCGGCGGCGACGACAAACCACCGGCCGCAGTCCGCCATATTGCTGACGTAGCGGTCGTCCGGTCCCAGCGGCAGCAAAGCCCGACCAGCGGTCCTCCGAAACTTCGTTAGCGATGCGCAAATCGAGCTCACAGAGTTCGAGGCACTCTTCTCTTTAACGCCTTGGCAACCGTAGCTGCAATAACGGGTGTTAAGTCACCGTGCGCGCCTGCTCGGAATTACGGTCCTGTGGATCGTCAGTGAGGCCGAGAACGTCCGCAATGTCCGGATCATCCTGCGCATCCCGAGCGAAATCGCACTGTTGTCGAGCGAAGCTTCCCCTAAAATTCGTCACGGCACTGGCGGCTCGCGCAGAGCGCTGTCTTGATCTGCATCGTCAGAACGTGCCGCGGCCAGCCATGCTCATGCGTCTTGCCGGCATACGCGCTTCCTCGCTTCGAATCCTTGACCATATGCAGTAAGGTAGAAAGATGGAACCAAGGCAATTGTGCAGCAGGCTCTGCCCGAATTTGGCCCTCTGGCCAAGCCTGCATAAGCGAGCGCATATATTTCAGGTTGCGTTGAGAAAATCCGCGCATGTCGGGAACCTCGAATTTAGGTTCCGGGCAAGTTGGGCAACTATTCCAGCGCCCCGCCCCGTCGCCACCGATGATCGCCGGGTCCTCAGCCAATCTGCCCGACTCCTCGTGCAGTCGCAGCCCAATCCAGCGCAGGGAGGCTTCCCTGCCGGCGCCCCACTGCGCGTTGGCTTAGCTGCCTCAGGACGAGGTTGCAATCCACCGCATTCCTCCGTCCTTGGTCCGTTGATTTTGCTCATGGAATACCAGTTGTCTCGCGACAATGGGGTATCCCGGCTCGGTCGTCCAGACTGTTGACGCTGTCAGCGCAGCGCTACTCGCCGGCTGCGACTCAGGGCGAGGTCCGGCGGCGCGATCGGCCTTGAACGCAGGCGCATGGGTGGCGCAGGCGCCCAGCGACGAAGTGGACGCGGCGACGCCCTTCCTAGCATCGATGACTTTGCCCGTAAGCCAAGGTCCTGTCACTCATCAAACTTAGGTCACCGCTCCAACGCAGAATCGGATGTCGCCTCGACGGCAGGTGCAAAATCAGGGGAACTTCTGCGGCAATCGGTCCGCTGCCCTGCAGGCAACTCGTGTCTCTCAAGCGGTCACTTTAAGACCGCTTTTGCTCGCTGCGAAGGACTTGCTGCAGTGAGGCAGCATGAGGGGCGTTCAGAATAGTTTCTATGAACAGCAGCGCCGACACCGGTCGGACTCGGTAAAGTTAATGTCGATCGGAAATAGTGAAAGAAGCTTGGCGCGACGGCGACCTATTTCGCGCGACAACAATTAGTTGCGCATCATGCCGACGGGCAAACTAATCTGACCGGGCGACGACTCGGACGTGAGACACGAGGCTAATTAATTGCGTGCACATTTGGTGTGAGTCGCTACATCGCGTCTCGGCGGAAGCGGTTCCTGCATCGCGTACGGGGAATTCTTGCCTGTCAAGGGATGGTCGTTCCTAATCTACCTAATACGCACAAGAACGGTGCCACACTCATAGCGTTTGCACGAGCGGATCGCGCACCGTGTGGCTCTTTTTGATGGTTCCAACCAGTCACGCATCAGCACCGTATTCAGCGCGGTGCAGTTCGAATCGACGACGGCCCACCGGTCAGCGCAATCCGCGGGCCAACTTCATGCAAGCGTCCGCCATCCACGGCGAAAAATGCGAGTTGCTTCTCGACGTTGAACTGCACGATCAAGTACTTACTGTCCGCAGTGAACGCGATGCCCTGTGCTGCTTCTCCGCCAGCCGCTTCGGAAACCTTCACCGCCTGTCCGTCGCGAATCGCGAACAACAGTACCTTCCCGCGCGGCTGACGACCTGGATTGTCTGGCGTCAGATTCGAGCCATCCATTGCCTGGACGCCAATCCATTTGCCATCTGGCGAAATGGCAACGCCTTCAGGCAACGACGGCACGGTGATGTGTTGAACCGCGCGGAACGGCTCATGCGCCGTGTCGATAAGTGTGATTGCATCGGCATCGCCCGTGAGCGTGCCCGCGTAAGACGGCAACCCGGCGAGACCAACATCACTCACGACAGCCCACTTACCATCGCTCGACACGTCGATCGTGTACGGAGCCACGCCGCTCGACAAACGCAAACCGCTATCTGATACCCGAGCATCGGCAACGTTGAGCACAGCGACGCCCTGCTCATCGCGCATGGCCACCAAAGCGCGCCGCCCATCATGAGTGAAACTCACGCCCGCCAGGCGTTTGTGTCCAACAGTCAGACGCCCGGCGAGCGTCACATTCCCATCGTCAATTCGAAGCTCCACAACACTGCCGTCGACACACGTAACAAGTGCAAGCCGACCCGCGTGGTCGATCGCAATCCCTTGAGGATGACTCCCTATCTCGATCCGGCTCACGACAGGCACCGGCGCGTGCAAATCGACTACTTGCACAAATGAATCCATTTGCAGCTTGCTCGTTGCATGATCGTAGCGAGTCGGTGCGCCGACCAGCGCGATGGCGCCGTCTGGTGTAATTGCAACTGCTTGCGGCGGACCCTGAATGCCATTCTCGACCTCCACCTGCGCCTTTATCTGGGGCGGGAAATGGCTCGCATCGAGAAGCGTCAACGTGTCAGGGCCGTGAGTGTCGGGATATGTATCGCGCCCCTCGACCCGCTGATACTTTCCGTCGTTACCCGACACGATCCAGTCGGCCCCTTCGGACGCAGATGCGAACGTCGATGAGGTAACGGCGATGGTCAGCGTAATTACCGCCTGCGCACAGAGGGTGAATTTAGAAATAGATAATTGCATGTCGATGTCTCGGTAATGACGTCTCGTGAAACTATTTTGCCGATGCGGCTACCGCTATGGCTCCCGCGCCGGCCTGGGCAATTATGGAGTCCTGGACGCCGGCGCCACCGCTGGCGCCCACCGCTCCCTCCAGTTTGCCGTCAATCACGATCGGAATCCCGCCCTCGCCCGCCAAAATGCCAGGAATGCTCAGCACAGCCGCTGAGCCGTTATTTACCGCTTCTTGCATCGCCTTCGTCGGCCGACGAAATTGCGCGGACGCGCGCGCCTTCGCCTCCGCAATCGCGAGCGACGCCAGTTGGGTGTTGTCCATCCTGTCACACGACAGCAGATTGCCGGCGCTGTCGACTACAGCAACCGCATATTGCCAGTTACGTCGATGTGCTTCTGTCTCGGCGGCATCGATAACCTTGCGGGCCTGCGTCAATGACAGAGGAGGACCATAAGGCACGTCAAACGGTAACTTCTCCGGCACGTTCGGGGTATCAACTGACTGGGCTTGCGTCGCACCGGCAACACTCAGGGCCACCAACGCGAGAAGAGACGAAACAGCAACTTTGAACATAGATGAACCCTCATTCACACATAACGCGCCACGCGATGGTCTTTTATCCGTTGCTCCGGCCGTCAGCGACCTCGGACTGATGCGCACGCCACTTCCAGAACGCAAACGTGCCGAACAGCAACACGAGTCCGCACAGACCCGCCACCGGCAAGATGTACGGCTGAATCCACGCGAGCAATGGCAACTGGCCGCCCTGGCGCGCAACTGCGACATCGGCTGAAGTCACGGGAGCTTTCGGATTGCCGAAGTGCTGCAATACGTAGTTCGAGATCGCGGCAATCTGATCGTCGGTTAGAGGCTGTACGTACGACTCTTCGCCAAAGTTCGGCATAAGCACGTGCCTGTCACCCACTTTGCGATCCACACCATGAAGGATGGTCGCGACCAGATTCGATGAATTCGTGCCGCCCGTCGCTGTATTATGAAATAGCGACGGATAGCTTTGATCGGCGCTGCCCGAACCGTCCGCGCGATGACAGCTTGCGCAATAGCCACTGAACAACGCAGCGCCGGAGGACGGCGGAACGATACTGTTCTCACTCGACATGCCGCGCAGCGACGCTTCATCGCTACCATGGCCGTCGTACGCGAATGCCGGCTTGCTTTCGCCCGGCGTGCGGATCGGTGCCGTGCTGCGCAGGTAGACTGCGATCGATTTCAGATCGTCGTCCGACAGGAACTGCAAACTGTTTTGCACCGCTTCGGCCATGCCGCCAGCCGCTTGGTTCTTGCCGTCGACGTGGCCGGCTTTCAGATACGTGACGAGTTCGTCGTCGGACCATGCACCGATACCGCTGACCGGATCCGATGTGATGTTCGGTGCGTACCAGGGCCCAAGTTGTGCGCCGCTGAATCCCTGGTCGATATCTTCGGCCATCATGAAGTTACGCGGCGTGTGACACGCGCTGCAATGCGCGAGTACGTTCGTCAGGTACGCACCGCGATTCCACTCGACGCTACGATGCGGATCGACCGTGAAGCGCTGATTCTTCAGAAACAGCATGTTCCACACGATCATCGACTGACGGATGCTGAACGGAAGCGGCAATGCCGTTTGCGGTGGAACGTCGTCGACCGGCTCCACACCCTTCATGAAATACGTATAAAGCGCGTGCACGTCCTTATCCGTCATGCCGACATATGAGGTGTACGGCATCGCCGGATAGAGATGCGCGCCGTCGGCGCGAACGCCTTCGCGCAACGCGCGCGCGAACTGCGCCTCGGTGTAATTGCCTATTCCCGCTCTTTTCGAGGGCGTGATGTTGGTCGAGTAGATCGTACCCATCGGCGACACGATGCCGTAGCCACCTGCAAACGGTTTGCCTTTGTCCGCGACCGTGTGACATGCCATGCAGTCGGACGCAATCGCAAGAAGATGACCTTGATGGATCAACGCGGTTTCCGTATCTGGCGCGGCTGCACCCGTAACCGAGTTCGCGACGCTTTGCGCAAACGCGGCTGCTGCACCAAGCGCACTCACGCCGAGCGCGATGATCGCTACCCACGCGCGGCGACGCCTCTTGGCCGCGTCCACCGAGCGGCGCGCATTGAAGAATCGATCGATCATGTCAGCCTCGCCGCAAGGTTCTTTCGATCGAATCGGCTGATTTGATAGCGAGCGCGGCCATCGACAGTGTGGTATTCACCACCGAAGCTGACGCCATCGCACCGCCGCCGGGCAACCAGAGGTTCACGTGATCGTGCGCGCGGCAATCGCCATCGACGACCGAGTCTTTCGCGCTCGCCCCCATGATCGTGCCGCCCATGATGTGGTTATTCGCGTTCAGGCTCTTCGTGATATTGAACTCGAGCGCCCCGAACAACTGGCCAATATGCTCGAGTTGCGCGTGCGCAGCGGTCGCGCCGTCGCGCACATAATCGCCGACGTCGTAGTAGATATCGGGGCACGCAAGACCATGCGGATCGCGGCGCGTTCTGCTCAACGTGAGACGGTTTTTAGGGTCGGGCAACGGCTCAAGGCTGATCGACAGATCGACGCCAAAAATCGCGCGGCGGCGAATCTCGTCGTCCAGTTCCTTGCCGACGAGACCGAGTTGCAATGCCTGCTCCGTGGCCGGAGCGACGCGCGAGATATTGTTCAGGATCATCTTGTTTGACGAATACTTCGAGCGGAACGCACCGTCGCGCGGACCGACGATGCAACTGCTCTGTGCTGGTCCGCGACCCAGCCACAACGGCTCGTTGGCAAGGAACGTGCAGTGAAAACCGGAGTGGTCCATCATGTTGCGGCCGACCTGGTCCGAGCTGTTTGCAATGCCGTTGGGATTGCGCGCATTAGCGGCGAGCAGCAACAGACGTGGCGTCTCGATGCCATTGCACGCGAGTACGAAGGCACGCCCCTTCGCCGCATGCGACTGGCGATTCGCATCGTAGAAATGAACCGCGGTGATGTTGTTCTGGTCGTCAGTATCGATCTTGTAGACCACCGATTCCGCCATCACTTTTGCGCCCTTCTTTTCGGCGCTCTGAATCGTGTGAATACCGTTGTACATTGCGCCGATCGGACAGATCGGCTGACAGTTGTTGTTGCCGCAGCAGGTCGGCCTGCCATTCCACGGTCGCGTGCTACGTCCTTGCGGAATTGGGATCGAGCGATAGCCGTGCGCATTGACGATTTCGGCAAAACGCGTGTCGCCGTAAGCCCAGGGGACCATGTCCATTGGATACGGACGGCTGCGTTCGGACGGCGATTGCCGTTCGGGATCGTTCGGACCGGCAACGCCGAGCGCTTCCTCCGCGCGGC
The DNA here is from genome assembly GCF_046028085.1 of Paraburkholderia sp. RL17-380-BIE-A. Classification (NCBI taxonomy): domain Bacteria; kingdom Pseudomonadati; phylum Pseudomonadota; class Betaproteobacteria; order Burkholderiales; family Burkholderiaceae; genus Paraburkholderia; species Paraburkholderia sp. RL17-380-BIE-A. The sequence goes on along the minus strand of NZ_JARESQ010000010.1, from coordinate 63,433 downwards.
AATAGTATGGTTCGAGATCGTCGTACGAGATCGGCCAGTCACGACCCACGCCGTATGTCGATTGCATCTTGAAGTCCACCGGTAGATGGCGCCAGCACGACGCTGCCCAGTGCCACGTCGTGCCCCCCACCGTGCGCAGATAGCCCTGCTTGAAACTACCCGCGCTTGGGCCACTCAATGCGACGTAATCGTTCGGCGGAAAGTACAGCGGCGCGGGCGCAGCTTTCGCCTGCGGATACAGACCCTGAAAGTCAGAACCGACTCGATTCGGGAATGGCATGTTTCGCCAGTTCTCGACAGCGGTTGCGCGGTCGATGCGCAGTCCTGCTTCAAGAATCACGACAGAGTGGCCTTGTCCGGCGAGTTGATCGGCGATCAACGCGCCGACCACGCCTGAGCCGACGATAACGACGTCCGCGACGACATCGCCGCTGGAGGAGATTGTGGGCGATACCATGTTCAAGCCTGTTTTTGCGTGGTGGGCGCAGGCGCGGCGCTACGCGCTCTGGCGGCTTCGGCGGGCGTCGAAACGCCGGCGGCGGGCGGCTGCCTTTCCCACCAAAGAGGTCCGTTTGCGCAGTAAGTCGGCGCGCTCAGACCGTCGGCGACGGTCGCGTACATCAGCGAATCCGCGTACGCGACCATCTTCGAATGCTGGTCGCGCGTGACGGTGCCGGTGTACCAGCCGGCGACGATCGCAGTCGCGATGTCGTGCAGCCCGGCACCATTGGCAGCGGCAAGTAGCTGTTGCGGGCTCTGCCCTGAATGCATCTCATCCGCGAGCGCCGCTGCCTGCGCGGCAAAAACACTATCGCTAGCGCACAGCGTCGCGAACAAACGCGCACCGAAAGTCGCGTTCATCGACGCGTGGCCGGTCAGCGCTTTCGATAATTGCACGAAGGCCGTTGCGTCGAGCAACGGCGCGCTCGTCGCACGCTTGGCCGCCGATACCCGCGCCCCCTGCGCAAACACCGCTGTAGGGGAAAGAAACGCGAGCTGCGTCGCAGCCGCGAGTGTCTTGAGCGCATGACGTCGGGACAGATTTGGCGCGCCCGGATCGCATTCCGAACTGATTTTTTCTCTGAGCATTCGAGGTTGCTGGAACGGTCAACGGGCGTGTCACTACATCCGGCGCGGACAAATCCAATTGGACCGGCCCAAGCATTGGGTAAGTTGAAATTCACGTTCAGGTTTGATTGCGCCATTGGCGAAATTCTGCTGAATACTATCTTGGAACCGGTTCCAAATGAAAATTAATTTGTGGAAACTCGATTGCAATACTTGCAACAATCGTGCGTGATTACATCTGGTCGCGTTCCACAGCGTCCGTTGCACCGGTGGACGAACAATCCGTGTATAACAAACTAGTTGAATATTTCAACTAGTTTGTTATACTTTGCTTATCCGCCATGGAGTTTCCTGTGTATTCCGATTTTCTGAATTTCAAGCTGGACATGACCAGTGCTCTACTCATGGAGCACGCTAACGCTGTATATCTCCAGCATTGGGATCTGGATGTGCGCGGATTGCGGGTGTTGCGCCTGATCCACGCCTGCCCTGACATCACCCCCAAGGAAGTTTCATCCCGCGCGTTGCTGGAAAAAACACTGCTGTCCAAGACACTATCGCTGCTTGAGTCTCGCAAACTCATCTCCCGCACCCCCCACCCTGTCGATCGGCGCAGCGTCGGCTTGCGCACTACGGCCAAGGGCGCCCAAGTCGCAGATGATTCCTCGGCCGTGGGTGCAGAACTTGAAGATCGGCTCGTGTCGGCGCTTTCGCTTAAGGAACGCAAGGCACTTGATGGTCTGCTATCCAAGCTGATGGACAGCCTGCTACCGCCTGCTTGACGCAGCCGTTTTCCCATCACTTTGCCGCCTTTGTATTTGAAGGAATACCCGATGTCGTCCTTAAAAAAGTTAATCCCCGAGCTTGATGCCCTGTTGCCTGAATTGGAGGAGGTATACAAAGATCTCCACCGTAACCCCGAACTATCGATGTGCGAGTTCCGCACAGCGAAGATTGCCGCCGACTATCTGGGGCGTTATGGCTACGATGTTACGCAAGAGATAGGCGTGACTGGCGTTGTCGGAGTGCTGCGCAACGGCGAAGGCCCGGTGGTAATGCTGCGTGCCGACATGGACGCGCTGCCCATGGCTGAAGCCACTGGCCTGCCCTACGCCAGCGATGTGGTTAGCCGCGATGAAGACGGCGTGGAAGTTCCTGTGTGCCATTCCTGCGGGCATGACATGCATGTCACGTGGTTAATGGGCGTGGCGCGGGTATTGGCAGAGAACCTCGACACCTGGCACGGCACGCTTCTAGCCGTGTTCCAGCCAGGCGAAGAAGTGGGCAAGGGGGCGCAGAGCATGCTCGACGACGGTATGCTCCAACGCTTTCCCAAGCCCGACATCGTTCTTGGTCAGCATGTGATGGTCGGGCCGGCTGGCACCGTCGGTCATCGCAGCGGCACCATTCTGTCGGCCGGTGACAGCCTGAAAATCAAGTTGTTCGGCCGCGGCGCGCACGGCTCCCAGCCGCAAACCTCGGTAGATCCGGTCATCATGGCGGCATCGACAGTACTGCGCCTACAGACCATCGTATCGCGAGAAATCTCCCCGCAGGATCGGGCCGTCCTTACCGTTGGCTCGTTACAGGCTGGCACCAAGGAAAACATCATCCCCGACAATGCCACGCTGAAGCTGAACGTGCGCACCTACGACGAGGACGTACGCGACTATATGCTGGGCGCCATCAAGCGAATCTGCTGCGCCGAATGCTCGGCGTCCAATGCACCACGCGACCCCGAGTTCACGACGATCAACCGCTACCCGCTGACGGTCAACGATGCACAGGCCTCCGCCACTCTGGCCGGAGCTTTCGGTGCCTGGTTTGGCGACCGCGCCTATGAAACGGCGCCGGCAGCCGCTAGCGAGGATTTCAGTGTGTTTGGCCGCGCATGGCAAGTGCCATACGTGTTTTGGTTCGTGGGCTGTACCGATCCGCAAGTGTACGAACAGGCCAAGGCCGCGCGACAAATAAATACTATCCCAAGCAACCATTCACCCCAGTTCGCGCCTTTGCTGCACCCAACCTTGCGCACCGGACTTGAAGCGATGCTGTGCGCGGCCTTCGCCTGGTTCGGGAACGCCGAATAGCCTGCGATGGACAGCCATCTGATCTATACGGTACTCGACCTGTTGGGCACGTTTGCATTTGGCGTAAGCGGCGCAGTCGCGGCACGTCAGCAGCGGCTGGATCTGTTCGGCATTGCGACCATTACCTTCATCGTCGCGTGCGGAGGTGGGATTTTGAGGGACGTGTGCCTTGGCGCATTTCCGCCGGTAGGCCTGTCGAGCTGGCGGTATCTGGCCGTGTCGCTGGTCGCTGCCGCCTGGGTCGTGTGCTCTTACCCAACGGTGTGTCGAATGAAATCGCCTGTACAGCTTTTCGATTCCATCGGCCTTGGACTGTTTGCAGTTGCGGGAGCGAAAAAGGCTTTGGCCGCCCATGCCGGCGCGGAAGTCGCGATAGTTCTGGGAACGGTCAGCGCCGTGGGCGGCGGAGTGCTCAGAGATATATTGCTGTCACGCGTGCCAAGCATCCTGCAGCGGGAAATTTACGCCTCCGCCGCGCTGGCAGGCGCCAGCGTCGAGGTTCTTCTCAGCTACACCGGCGCAAGCTCGGTGTGGACCCCGTGGGCAACAGCCGTCGCATGTACTGTGCTGCGGCTCGTATCGCTGCACTTTGGCTGGCGACTGCCTTCCAGTCGGGATGACGGCAGCAAGCAACTGCTCTAAACCCTGTCTGTCTTCCCGGTTAGCCGACCTCGCGGCATTTTGGGTATCGCAATTAAACACCTGTGACGCCACCACCGTGCTATTCACGCCCCTTCGGTGGCTTGATGCGGGGAATTGCGCCAGCGCGTCGGAACGTAGCTCCCATGTTGCCGCTGCTCTCACGAATCATGTCGATCAACGCCCTCGCGATAGATGTCGCGAGGGCCAGGTCACGGCAGATCAAGCCAATCGTCATGTTGGGCAACGGTTCTGATATCTGCACTCGGCGCAGTTTTGAGTTGTATTCGGGCATGTGGAAAGGTAATGCACTCCACATGCTAATGAGATCCGTCGTCGTCGCCATTTCCACGTACAGCGTTGTCGACGTGCAGCGCAGCACGCTAGACGGTGGCTCAACACCGTTGGCGCTGAAGAGCGACCCTACCAGGCTTGTTGCATCGTCGAAGCCATCCCAACTGAGCCATGCCGACTGGGCCAGCTCACGCAGGGACTTCTTTCCGCGCAGTGGGTGATCCACACGAACCGCTAAAGCGGTCGGAATGGTATAAAGCTCCTCCCAATGGAACCGTGGTTCGACTGGTTGCCCGATACGGGAAACCAATCCCAAATCGATCGAACCGTCCGCCAGCCCCTCTTGTAGCTGTAGCGGCCGGAGTTCACGCACGTTGACGCTGACATGCGGGTGCATCCGCATGAATCGTTTAAGCGCCTCGGCAAACGGTCCAGTTGCGGTTGCTGGTGTGACGCCTACCGTCACATTGCCACGAGCAATTCCTAGCAGATTGTCGATGTCCTCTTTCGCGTGCTGCATCTCCAGTTCGATGGCGCGCGCGTGCCGGACCAGACTCTGCCCATACGAAGTCAGTTGCACACCATTGTTGAACCGCAAAAGCAACGGCGCCCCGAGTTCAGTTTCGAGATCGGAAAGTGCCTTGCTAATCGCCGGCTGGGTAATGTGAAGCACCCGGGACGCCTCGCGAATGCTGCCCTTCTCTGCCACCACGATCAACGAGCGAAGCTGGTGAAGTTTCATTAGAAGTATCCGTTGCCGTGTCGTAGGAGGAGACCCGAGGATAGCCGAACGTCAGCTAACGTAAAAGTTGGCGATAAGAAAAAGTAATCGGCATAAAAACAAACGAATTGCGGTAACAAATTGACGCCTTCATTGTTGGATCACCGCGTCAAACGCGCGACACCCACCACCCCACCGGAATCGTCATGGCAAATCTGCATAGCCCGGCCGTAGATTCGGCGATCAGTGCATCCACTGAGGTCCGAGCGTCAAATTTCAAGCTGATCGCCGCAACAGCACTCGGAAACGGTCTTGAGATGTTCGATTTCACGATTTACAGCTTCTTCGCGCTTCTTATCGGAAAGCAATTTTTTCCGTCAGACACGCCTTTCGGTTCCTTGTTAATGGCCGTAGCGACGTTCGGCATCGGCTTTGTGATGCGCCCCCTCGGTGGTGTGCTGATCGGCAATTATGCGGACCGCGCTGGTCGAAAAGCAGCAATGACGCTGACGATCATGATGATGGCCGTAGGCACTGCGCTCATCGGACTAGCTCCGACATACAAGAGCATAGGAGTGCTGGCTCCAATATTGATCGTCATTGGACGATTGATCCAGGGGTTTTCAGCAGGCGGGGAAATTGGGGCATCGACCACCCTGCTCATGGAGTCGAGCGGGCCCTCCAGTCGCGGCTTTCTTACGAGCTGGCAAGTAGGTAGCCAAGGTGCAGCAGCACTGATCGGCGCTCTGAGCGGATTTGCGTTGTCGAACCTCTTATCACCAGTGAACCTCGAGACGTGGGGTTGGCGGGTACCTTTCCTGTTCGGACTGTTAATCGGTCCTGTGGGCATGTACATCCGTCAGGCGCTCGACGAAACACACACGGACGCGCCTAGGCCCCAAAGCGCCTTCCGAGAAGTGCTGTCCAACTATAAACGCCAGTTGATAATCGGCATCTCGCTGATCATCAGCAGCACGGCCGCTATGTACGTCGTCGTGTTCTACATGCCCACGTATCTGATTCGCGTGCTGCACTTACCGCCGTCCACGGCCTTCCTGGCAGGATGCGTCTCCGGCGCCACATTGATGGTCGGCGCACCTCTCGCGGGCCTTATAGCGGACCGCCTGGGGCGCAGGAAGCCCATGGTGATGTGCGCGATGGTCATGGGCGCTGTCTTGATCTATCCAGCATTCTGGTTGCTTAATCACACCACCGATATTGGCATCGCACTCGTCATCATCGCGTGTCTGGTAGCGTGCCTTGCCGGCTCATCGATCCCGATGATGTTGCTCCTGCTCGAATCGTTCCCGAAGCACGTTCGGGCAACCGGCCTTTCGGTTGTCTACAGTGTAGGCGTCTCGATTTTTGGTGGCTTCGCCCAATTTATCGTGACGTGGCTCATTAGCACCACCGGAAACCAGATGTCGCCCGCATGGTACATGGTCGTATGCAGCCTCATTTCGCTTGCCGGCCTGATAGCGGCGCAAGAGCGGCGCACCGACTGAGCGCGCCGCACTACTTCAACGAATGGAGATTTAGAAATGCCGTTGGTTTTGGAGAAGGGATTTGCTGAAGACCGTCTGATCGCGGAAATCGTGGCCGAGGAAGGAATGTTCATCGAGATCCGGCGTCGTCTCCATGCGAATCCGGAACTTGGGGCAGACGTCGACGAGACCGCTGATTTCGTCGCAGGCCTGCTTCGAGACTGGGGCTACAGCGTCTACACAGGTATCGGCGGAATGGGCGTCGTTGCTCAACTCAAGCTCGGAACGAGTAAACGAACGATCGGCATCCGCGCTGATATGGATGCGCTACCGATCTTCGAGAAAACTGGTCTGCCCTACGCGAGCCGTACGCCCGGAAAGATGCACGCTTGCGGGCATGACGGACACACGGCCATCCTGCTCGCCGCAGCAAAACATATTGCGCGAAGCCGGTCATTCAACGGCACCCTAAACCTGATTTTTCAGCCCGATGAGGAGAACCTCGGCGGCGCACGCCGGATGATCGAGGACGGCTTATTCAAACGCTTTCCGTGCGATGCCGTGTACGCACTGCACAATGGACCCGGCATCCCTGTCGGCCAATTCGTTGTGAAGGACGGCGACATGTTAGCGGGGTCCGATATAGCAACGATCAAGCTGACAGGTGTGGGTGGTCATGGGGCAATGCCTGACAAGACACGCGACCCCATCGTCGCCGCCGGCTCTCTCATCATGGCGTTGCAAACCATCGTCGCGCGCAATCTCGCGGCGACGGACACGGGTGTCGTCAGCATCGGCGCAATCCATGCAGGAGCAACACACAACGTCATTCCCGAGTCCGTGGAACTGATGCTCAATATACGCTCAACCAGCCCTGAGATCCGTGAGCGCATTGAGGCACGCGTGCGCGGGATAGTCGAGGCTCAGGCACAGTGCTTCGGTGTGGAAGCCTCGATTCACTATAAGCAACTGGTGCCAGTGGTAATGAACGCCGAATCCCCTACGGCGCTCGCGCGCGGTGTCGCGTCGGCGATCGTCGGTGCCGAGAATGTGCTCCACGACACGAAATCCGTACTTGCCAGCGAAGATTTTGCATGGATGGCGCAGGCTGTTCCGGGTAGCTACGTGTTCATCGGCAATGGCGTCGGCCAGTGGGGTGGGTGCATGTGCCACAACCCAAAATACGACTTCAATGACCGCATCATCAGTCTCGGGGCGACCTATTGGGTCAAGGTCGTGGAAACGTATCTTCAGTAGGGCGCTCCGTTTCGATTGCTGTATTTCTTGATTTCCTGCCCGTCAGTCACAAATCAGCATAAATCCAACGAGATGCGATTCGTTGAAAAATTCTATTCGATCGCGAATATATATTTAGTAGTCCGTTTGAGAATACAGTGACCTTAGATTTAAAAAAAAGAGCATGCCCCTTCTGGAGATCAATCGATGAAAAAGCATTACTTTGCGCTCAGCGTTCTGAGTGCACTCGCCAGCGTTGGTCAAGCGCAAAACAACGTGACGTTCTATGGCATCCTCGACGAGGGAGTCAACTACAATTCCAACGCTGGCGGGAAGCGGCTCTATAGTCTGACGAGCGGAGGCCTGCAAGCCAGTCGATGGGGACTACGCGGCGCAGAAGATCTCGGCAGTGGCATGAAGGCAGTCTTCGTGCTGGAGAACGGTTTTGACGTCAGCACCGGAAAGCTTGGTCAAGGCGGTTTGATGTTCGGCCGCCAGGCATATGTCGGTGTGTCCGGCGGCGTCGGAACGATTACGCTAGGCCGTCAATACGATTCCGTCGTGGACTATGTCGGTCCGCTGGAGTCCGGGGACCAGTGGGCAAGCAGCATGGGCGCTCACCCGGGCGATCTCGACAATCTTAACAACTCATACCGCACAAATAACACCATCAAGTACACAAGTGCGAATCTTGCCGGTTTGACATTCGGCGGCACGTATAGCATGGGCGGCGTCGCAGGCAACTTCACGTCGAACCAGATATGGTCGGTAGGCGCCGGCTATGCCAACGGTCCGTTGGTACTTGGGGTGGGTTATCTGAACGCCCGAACACCTGCAGCGAACAATGGCAGCATGTTCGGCAATAATACTTCGTCCAGCACCGCGTCGTCTGTCACTACGCCGGTTTACAGCGGCTTCGTTTCAGCCAATACCTACCAGGTCGTCGCATTGGGCGCGGCTTACACCTTTGGTGCGGCAACGATTGGCGCGACGTACTCCAACATCAGGTTTATGGACCTTGGCGCGGTCGCATCGCTTAACACGAAGGGCTATGTCGGCACGGCGACGTTCAATAACGCGGAACTCAATGTCAAATATCAGCTGACCCCCACCCTGCTCGTGGGCGCGGCATTCGACTATACGAAGGGAAGCGACGTCAGCGAGTCGAACGGTGCTACCAACCCGGGTGCGAAATATTTGCAGACAGCGTTGGGAGTTGACTATTTCCTGTCAAAGCGAACAGACATGTACGTTGTTGGCATATACCAGTCGGCTTCAGGAACAGGCTCAACCGGCAAACAGGCTGTCGCGGCGATCAATACTCAGATTGCGTCAAGCAGCGATAGGCAAACCTTTCTGCGTATCGGCATGCGTCACAAATTCTAGACACTTTGGGACGGTCAAAAATCCAAGTTTCCCGGATTAAAACAAATCCAGAATCGTGGAGAGCGGAGGACGTGGAATGGAAAAAAACACGGGTCCTCCGCGTAGGGACCGGAAAGAGAATCCTCGCCACAGCGTGGGCCATGAGAATCGCAATCTGCACTAGAACACAGACTGTCGTGACCGACACTTCAGAAATCGCCCGGGTTGAACACCCTTTTGACGAGATTGAGCCAGTGACAGTCGGCCTGACGCTCGCTGAGGTGAGGCAGCAAGGACAACGCGGTCATTGCAAAGTTGGTCCGGCGTGTCAGTTTTGCGACAGTGAATGAGTAACCGCCCATGCTGGTTCCAGAAACGCGTCGGACAGAAAATCGACAAGCCGGCGAACTTTGATCGGCAACTGCTTCCGGCTGGGATACACGGCGTAAATTCCCAGTTCAACCGAACGGTAGTCGGGCAGTATTCTCACAAGATCCCCACGCTTCAAATCCTCCCCAATCATGAAGCTGGGTTGCAATATGATGCCGCCGTCGCGCAATGCGATCGCGCGGCAGGTGTCTCCGTTGTTTGAATAGACACGCGCGCGCGTGCGTACGACCACCTCGCCATCTGGGCCTTCGAATTTCCATTCATCCCGCCCTGCCAGGTGCGAGTACGCCATAACCCGGTGGGCAGTCAGTTCCTTCGGATGCGTCGGAACGCCGTGACGGGAAAGATAGCCCGGTGATGCACATGCAAGCATCTCCGTCTCCGCAAGCTTGCGACACACCAATGATGAGTCCGGCAGCGCGCTGATGCGGACTGCGAGGTCGTAACCTTCGTCGACGAGGTCCACGACGCGGTCGTTGAGCGTAATGTCCAGATCGACCTGCGGATGCGTTTCCATGAAGGCACCCCATAACGGGGCCAGATGCATGATGCCAAACGTCAACGGCACATTGACGCGGATCAGTCCGCTCGGTTCCTGCGTCCGCGAGCTCACTTCTGTTTCGGCATCGTCCAAGGCCACCAGAATCTCTTTGGAGCGTTGATAGAAGAGCCTGCCTTCCTCAGTCAGCGAAAGCCGGCGCGTGGTGCGCTGTAGCAGGCGCACGCCAAGACGCTGCTCCAAGGAGTCGACATGACGGGAGACCGCGGCCTTGGACATTCTCAGCGCATCGACCGCGCCAATAAAGCTTCCGGCCTCGACGACGGCCGTAAACACGCTCATTTCAAGAGTTCGATCCATTCTATTGTCTCGATAACTGGGACTATATGTCCAGATAATAGCTGTTTATCACCCATTGCTGGATCAATAGAATGGACTTCAATACTCCGGCTGCGAACAGGCAGGTTCGCAGTCGAAAAGGCAAAAACTCCGAGGCAAACCATCATGAAGTCGCTCATCCAAGCCATTGTTGTCGCCACTGCATTCGTCGCTCCCGTCGCGTTCGGCCAGTCAAACCAGCCAGTGAGCCGCGCTCAGGTTCTCGACCAATTGGTCCAGCTCAGAAACGCGGGTTATAGCGCCCACGGCAGAGACCCCTCCTATCCCGCCGACGTTCAGGCGGCTGAGACTCGTGTGTCCGCGCGGAACGGCGCGGCACGAGCCGAAAACACCGCCTTTGGCGGGGTGGGCAGCGGATTGTCGCAATCTGGCGAGTCCGCGGCGAATCCCCCCACAAAGTCGTTGTACGCGCGTCATTAGCCGTTGGACCGGCGAGCCGCGAGCGATTCGACGCTGAACCGCTACTCACCATAAATGTGGCTGCTTTCTACTTAACGTGTCAGCTTAAAGAGGTTATTGATATGAACGTCACCATCATTGGCACCGGCAACATGGGGGCCGCATTCGTCAAGCAGCTGAGCAAGGCCGGCCATGCGGTTCGCGTCACCGGCCGCGATGTCTCGAAGGCCGAAGCACTTGCGGCCGGGCACGCAGGTGCAACGGCCTCTCCCCTCGGCGAGGCGCTAGGTAACAGCGAGGTCGTCATTCTTGCGACCGGCTACGGCGATGCCGTGACTGCCCTGCAAGGTCTGGGCGACCTCACCGGCAAGGTGGTCATCGACATCACCAATCCGCTGAATGCAGACTATTCGGGCCTGGTCGTCGGCCATGACACGTCGGCCGCGGAAGAAATCTCCAAGGCAATCCCTGGTGTTCAACTGGTCAAGGCATTCAACACTCTGTTTGCTCAGGTTCTAGCCGACGGGCCGAATTTCGCCCACGAACAGACCGCACCGGTGTTCTTCGCCAGTGACAGTGCGCACGCCAGGCAGACGGTCAAGGCACTCATCGAAAGCCTTGGCTTTAAGCCGATCGACGCCGGTCCGTTGAAAAACGCCCGCTACCTCGAGCCTCTGGCGGGCCTGAATATCTATCTGGGCTACGGCGCCGGTCTGGGCACGGCCATCGCACCCACCTGGATCGCAAAATAACAGCACACGAGCAGAGCAGATCATGAATATCCTGCACAAAGACGCCGCTTCCGGCCTCGCGTTCCGTCTACGCCCCGCAACGGGTCAGCCCGCCGCACGGCTCTTTCTGCTGCATGGAGTCGGAGGTAATGAGACTAACCTGCTACCGCTTGCAGACACCATCGACAAGCGTGTAGAGGTGGTCTTCGTGCGTGGCCGGCTAGAGCTCGGCGCCGGACAGTACGCCTGGTTCCATGTGCGATTCGGCCCGCAAGGACCCGTCATCAATGGGGCCCAAGCGGACGAAAGTCGCCTGACCCTTCGTAGGCTGGTCCGTTCCATGGCCAGTGCCGACGCGAACGCACCTGTGCCGGCGTTGATGGCGGGATTCAGCCAGGGCGGGATCCTCAGCGCGAGTGTTGCTTTGTCTTCCCCCAAGGACGTGGGGCGCTTTGCCGTTCTGAGCGGTCGTATTCTTCCGGAACTGGAGCCGCATCTCGCACCAGCCGAAGAGCTTGCCCGACTCTCGGCATTCGTCGCACACGGCCGACTCGACGACAAGCTGTCAGTAAAGTTCGCAGAACACGCTGATTCGTGGTTGACCACTCTCGGCGTCCCGCATGAAATGCATCTGTATTCCGTGGGCCACACCCTGACGGCCGAAATAGCCGGTGATTTTTCACGTTGGGTCAGTCAGCAAACCAATCTCGATTAACCAGAACCGGAGTTTCATCATGACCGATAACCGCACGGCTCCTTATGCCGCCTTCCTCCTGCGCCTCGCGTTGGGCATTATGTTCATCGCGCACGGACTGACCAAGCTGCTCGTCTTCACGCCTGCCGGCACCGCGAAATTCTTCGAATCGGTTGGCTTCGCCGGCTGGTTTGCCTGGCCGATTATCTTGTTCGAGATCGTCGGTGGAATTTTCCTACTGACGGGCATTTATGCGCGCGCCGTCGCGGCTGTTGCCGCGATTGAGCTGTTGGCCGCTTCGACCGTGCACTTTGGCAACGGCTGGTCCTTTACCAATCCAAATGGCGGCTGGGAGTACCCGGTTTTCCTCGCGATTGCGGCTGCGACACTGGCGTTGCTTGGCGATGGAGTCTTTGCTGTGAAACCGACTGTTCGCGGGGCCTAAACGCTACGGCTCATCACGACGTCACAGGAATAACGCAATGGAATTCGGCATTTACACGTTCGGCGATCTTGCTGCCGGAGAAGTCAGCACAGAGCGCGTGCATCAGCGCCTCGAGGAGATCGTCGCCGCGGCAAGGATCGCCGACGAAGCCGGAATCGACGTCTTTGGTGTGGGCGAACACCATCGCCCGGATTTCGCTGTATCGTTTCCATCGGTCGTGTTGGGCGCAGTAGCGAGTGTGACACGACGGATCCGTCTCACCAGCGCGGTGAGCATACTGAGCTCCGACGATCCGGTCCGGCTCTACCAGCAGTTCTCCACGCTCGACCTCCTGTCGGGCGGACGGTCCGAACTGCTGGTAGGACGCGGCGCATATAGCGAGTCATTTCCGCTGTTCGGCCATTCGCTTACTGACTACGAATCGCTGTTTGACGAGAAGCTGGGCCTTTTGGTCGCAATCAATGAACCGGGGCCTGTGTCATGGTCAGGGATGCACCGGTCGCCTCTGTCCGACGCCCGGATCATGCCGCGACCGTTGCGAGGCCGCATTCCGATCTGGGTCGCCGCCGGTGGAACACCGTCGAGTGCTATTCGTGCCGGCCGTGCAGGCTTGCCGTTGAATCTTGCCAACATTGGCGGAATGCCCGAGCAGTTTGTACCGTTCGTCGACCTTTATCGCGCAGCGGGCGCCGAGGCCGGCCATTCCCCAGCGCAACTGAAAATGGCCGTCTCCGGGCATTTCCATGTTCAACGCGACGGCCGACGTGCACGAGAGGCATTCTTCCCCTACTACAGGCGTTACATAGCAAACAATCTTCCCCGTGAGCACGCAGAGATGTCATGGAGCGCCTACGAAGCTTTGTCTTCACCGCGCGGTGCCCTCTTCGTCGGAAGCGTAGAGGAAATCGTCGACAAGATTCTGATGGAATATCAGCTGTTCGGACATCAGCGCTACATGGCGCAACTTGACATCGGTGGTCTTCCATTCGAGATGGTCAAGGAATCGATTGAACTGCTTGCCGCCGAAGTCATTCCCGCTGTTCGCCGGGCTATTCCCTAGCGGGCGAACTGCCCGCGGCACAACAAACAGATGCCGGCGAGGGTGCTACGTCATTCTCGAAGTCTGCGCATCTACAACTGGCCTCAGATCGGTTTATTGCGTGCGCATTAGTGCGAACTCCATCCGCACGTCGGGGCAAGACAGTTTTCCAGCTCAATGCTGATCAGCGAAACGTCACCACAGCGTAGCTTGCCCGGCGATACCACTTTGGCGTCAACCCAGGGATAACGATGGCGCTCGCCTCTTTCATCCATTTCGGTGGGTAACGGCGGTGCAGTTTTCTTCGGGCCGGCGAAGTGTCACGCTTGCCGTCAATAGCGCGACAACCATCGTATAGCAAGCCATCCACTGTTGAGCCTGAATAGCAAGGTCGCGAGGACGCGCCGCGTGAATCGGCGAAGCCTTGTGCGTCGCGCCGTCGTGAAAACATCTCACGCGTCCGCTTGCAAAATAACTATTGTGAATAAGCAATATGCGATTGGGTTCCGTAGACGCAGGAAACATCGCCCGATTACTTTGGAGGCTAGACAGAAAAATAGAATCTGGAGACATTTAATGAAGAGTGCATCGCCTGTCATCGACGTTCGTGCCTGGCTGGACGTCCAGCGTTTCTCCGTGTTTCAGTGGCGAATCGTGTTTCTCTGCTTCTGTATTGTGGCTGTCGACGGCTTTGACACCGCCTGCGTCGGCTTCATCGCCCCTGCTCTGATGCATGACTGGCAAATCGGCCCAGCGGTGCTCGGAGGTCTGTTCGGCGCAGGACTAGCGGGCCTAATGATCGGTGCATTGTTTTTCGGCCCGTTAGCCGACCGGGTCGGGCGAAAAAAAACACTAATCGTCACCGTAACCTTTTTCGGCCTCGCTAGCCTGGCTGCGGCATACGCGCCAACCGTCGCATTCCTCATCGCTCTTCGTTTCATTACGGGTCTAGGCCTTGGCGGCGCGATGCCCAACGCTATCGCGCTTACCTCGGAGTATTGCCCCGAACGCCGAAAGTCTTTTCTGACGACCGTGATGTTCTGTGGATTTACGCTGGGCTCCGGCTTGGGTGGTGTCGTCTCAGCTCAACTGTTGCCAGACCACGGGTGGCGAAGCGTACTTCTCTTCGGTGGCGTGCTTCCTTTGGCCTTGGTGCCAATCCTGGTCATCTTCCTCCCGGAATCCGTGCGGTTCATGGTCTCCCGAGAATGTCGGCCGGCTAGAATTGGGCCACTTCTTTCTCGCATAGCGCCGGTTCATTACGACGAGAACACGCGTTTCTCACTTCAGGAAATCAAGGTTGAAGGTTCGCCGGTCCGACAGCTCTTTGCCGCCGAATTCCGGCGCGGCACATTGTTGCTATGGTGCGTGTTCTTCATGAGCCTGCTGATCGTTTATCTCATGACGAACTGGCTGCCGACCTTGATCCACCATTCTGGCTTGTCGCTCGCCACTGCGGCGCGGATCGCCATCTTCTATCAGGTCGGCGGCACCGTCGGGGCCCTTTTCATTGGCTATCTGATGGACCGCTTCCCGCCGACCATCGTATTGGGTGTCGCTTATGCTGCCGGCTCGGCGTTCCTCATCGCCACAGGAAGTGCACAGGGCCCGCTGCTGGCAGCCGCCGTCACAGGCGTCGGATTCTGCATTAGCGGTTCACAAGTGGGCGCTAACGCATTTGCGGCTCGCTACTATCCCACAGCGAGCAGAGTTACCGGGGTAAGTTGGGCTCTCGGGGTCGGTCGCTTTGGATCCGTCTGCGGCGCGCTCATTGGCGGAATTCTCCTTTCGGCGAACATTGGCTTCACCCTCCTCTTTCTACTCGTTGCTGTTCCTGCCGCTATTGCATCAATTGCGATCTTTGCATGCGGAGTCCAACCAGCGATCCGCAGCACCAAATCCGCTGCCGTCTAATTCCAAAACCAGCGGCACACAGCACCGCTAAGCCGCGAACGCAGTAACCTGTGTGCCTCCTCAAGGCGCACACAACCATATATAAGAATTGGAGACCCCATGAAGAGGTATTCTGCTGCCTGCGTTATCGCTTTTACTGCGGGAACTGCTCACGCTCAAAGCAGCGTAACGCTATATGGCTTAATCGATGTCGGTCTGACATACACCAATAACGCACAAACCGGCAAGCTAAATGGTCAACCCACAGGCGGCAGTCAGGTTGCGCTCACCGACGCGCACGCCACTGGTCTGTCTGGGAGTCGCTGGGGCCTGCGCGGCACCGAAGATCTCGGAGGCGGACTGAAAGCAATCTTCGTCCTCGAAAACGGATTTATGGCAAACAGCGGAGCGCTCGCACAGGGCGGAGCTGAGTTCGGACGTCAGGCCTACGTGGGATTATTGTCCGAAAATAGAGGCACCGTGACTGCCGGTCGGCAATATGATCCGTTGGTCGAGTCTGTCCAGCAGTTCTCGGCATCCGGGTATTGGGGTGGCTATATGTCATCGCATCTGAACGACGTCGACAACCTGAGCAACACGAACCGTATCAACAACTCCATCAAATACACGACACCAACCTTCCGTGGCATCCGCGCGGGTGGACTATATAGTTTTGGCGGTGTGGCGGGCAGCGAGACCCAGAATCAAATATGGTCTTTGGGAGTCAACTACAACGGCGGCTCATTCTCATTGGGTGCAGGATACCTCAACGCTAGAGATCCGAACGTTTCTTTTTATGGAAATACGCCTAACAAGGGACTGGCGACTGCCAACAACATCGGCTCTTTCGGCTCCCCTAGCGCGCCCGAAGCATCTCCCGGTCTAGCAGGATATGCGTCTGCCAAAACGCTAGAGATTATTGGCGGCGGAGCCTCGTACACGATCAGCCAGACAACCGTTAGTGCGGTAGTAACCAACACGCGCTTTGAATCGCTAGGGTCCTCGTCCGGCCCAAATCCTTTGCGCTATTCGGGCAATGCTGTTTTCACCAGCGCGGAGTTGAGCGTGCGAGCTATGGTCACGCCGACACTGCTGGCCGGCGTTGCCTTTGACTATACTCAGCGCAATTCGGTCGCCGGCGACGGCGGAGCGAAATATATTCAGCTCGATCTAGGTGCAGACTATTATCTTTCAAAGCGAACCGATATCTATACCCTCTGCGTACTACAACGAGCGAACGGACGAGATTCATTGGGCCAACCTGCTGTAGCGAATATCGCCGGCTTTACGCCGTCCTCATCGGATAAGCAGATCGGCTTGCGCCTTGGGATTCGACACAAGTTCTAAGTCCCGTTCATCACGATGTTGCGCTTAAAACACGCCTATGGTCAACCTCAGGCTGACGGCGAAACTTCATGCGCGGTCGACAAATTTCGCCAACAAGCGGCGTAACTCTTCGACCTCTGCACCACTGAATCGCCTTAGACGATCGTTTAGTGTCTCATCGACAACAGCGGGCGCTTGCGCGGCAAGCGCCCCACCTCTATTAGTCAGTCGCATGTCCACCACACGCCTGTCAGAGAGACTCCGTTTCCGCTCAAGCAAACCGCATTGCTCCAGTTTATCCAGCACCCGTGAAACGTAACCTGAGTCAACGTCCAACGCTTTCGCAACTTCGCGCGGGGTTGTTGTGTCATTGCGCCTCATAACGGACAGCACCGATAACTGGCTGTAAGTCGATCCGACATTCCGGGCGGCGAGGTCCGCTTCGCGACCCACTATCCTCGCCGCTCGAGTGATAACAGATCCCAAACTATCCTCGATAGCGACGTATCGCGATGGGTCATCGTTCATTGTCAGTTCCAAAACCAGACGAGCCAGCCATTTGCCGCCGTCTGCCGGGTTGCATTAAGGGAGCGGAGCATTCTCACCTGATCACTAAGCAGATGGCTTGAACAGCCCGCCGATGCGCCCTGCCCCCTTCTGATTTTCATCTGTATCGATGGTCACCGTGCAGGTGGTCCCTGCGGAAAGAACGACGCCACGCGCCACGCTGTCGATGTGGATGCGCACCGGTACTCGCTGCGCCAGCCGAACCCAGTTGAATGTCGGGTTGACGTCGGCGGTCAAATCCCTGCTCACAGGGTTATCCCGGTCGTAGATGCCACGAGAAATGCTATCGACATGGCCAACAACCTCCCCTCCGCTCATCAGCCGAACATGGGCCTTATCGCCGACTTTTACATGAGGCAATTTAGTTTCCTCAAAATACCCATAGACCCAGAAAGAGGAACTGTCGACCACGGCAAGTTTCGGCACGCCGGCCGTTACATAGTCTCCACGATGCACATTGAGATTGGTGACATAACCATCGACGGGCGCATAGACTTTGGTCCGAGCCAGGTTCAGTTCCGCGGCATCGAGTTGCGCCTGCGCCTGCTGCAGCAGTGCCGCCGCGCTTGCCGCCGCTTTCAGTGCGTTGTCCCGACTTTCCTTCGAAACCACGTCGTTGTCCAGATCTTGTCTGCGTTCGGCATCGGCCTTCAATCTGACAAGATCAGCACGATGCGCGTCCACAGCAGCCTTGGCTTGTTCGACTGCAATGGCGTAATGCGACGGATCGACTTCCATCAGAAGATCGCCCTTATGGACCAACTGATTGTCGGCTACCGGCATGGAAACCACCGCTCCCGACACGTCGGGGGCGATGCCGATGATGTCCGCGCGTATCCTCCCGTCCCGGGTCCATGGTTCGTCCATGTACCTGACCCATAGCACTCGTCCTATCGATACAGCGACAAGAAAGACCAACGCGGTCATCGCGATACCGATCAATTTCCGCATGATCATGTTGAAATCCTTTTTAAGTTTTCGGCGCGCATATCAGTAAACGAGCAGACCGAGAATCCCACAGACGCAAACCAGCACACTCGCCCTGAACAGCGACGGATGCCAAACCAGGCGATAAATGCCTGTTAATGCCAACACTCGATCGAGCACCCACGTACACATACAACCCAACGCGAACGCGAGAAGAATAGTCGGCACATAGGCGTCGAACAGGGCGAAATCACGATGCATGGTCGGAGTTTCTCAATTTTGAATTGAAACGACGGATCTGCGAATCGACACAGTCAGATAAAGGCGACTTCTCGTTTTGGAGTGTTACCTTGAGATATTCCAACAGACTAAGTGAACGCAACAAGCTCTCGCGCTCTTCCTGATAGAGCGTGGGGCGGTTCGTCAGCGCCAGTGTCGTTTCAGTCAGCGTATCCAACAACCGCAGCACGTGGGTCAACCGCTTGCTGTTGACTCTCTTGAACAGCGCAGCGATCGCTCCGAGCACGCCACCGAGGTTAGAACTCCACGCCTTGATCTCTTCCGGCGATGTCCGACAAACATGCAGTTCGGCCAGTTCGTCACGAAGGTCAATGACTGTCCGCCCGACCGAGAGTACTAGCAGCAGCCAGCGCGCCGATTCGTTCCGACCGGTTCCGCCAGCGGCTACTGCATTCATTTGAGAGACAATATCTCGCGAACCACTTTCAAAGCGCGCGGCAAGATCGCCGCCGCGGCCTACGCACGCATGGACGACCTGCCTCCTCAAATCCCGAAGCAATATCCATCTCAACCAATTCCCGTCCGTGGGAAACACGACCGCGAACGAAAGCCAAACTACCAACATGGCTATCATGAGCGCGACACTATCGTTGATAAAAGAATGCGGTTCATATTGCATAACAAGGTCCGGGCCAGCCATGAAGCTGAAAAATATGCAAAAGCCAATGCCAATGCCAAGCGTCTTCGGGCGAGCCATCATCACCGCACCGAACAGCAGAAATGGGGTGAGGCAGAAGGCGAGTAATGGAAACCCATCTATCCGGGGATAAACTCCAAATTGCAGAAATCCTCCGAGAAAGACGGCAAGCGTCGTGCCGATACACATCTGCCTGGAAAACCGCCCGGGCTGGGGCGAAGTTGCAGCAAGCGCACAGACGGCTGTGGCCGCGAGTACCATCGTTCCACCGCTTGGCCACGCAGTTTCGATCCAAAATGCGCTGAGGACACCCGTCAAGAGTGCGGCCCTTGATCCGGCGATCACAGCAGCGATCATATTTGTCTTCGGGATGAAGCTGCCGGACCACGTCTCTCGTCTGTGGCTATGCGTCGCCAGCGACGCGTATGTTTCCACATATGCGACAAGATCATCCACGAACCTTCGGAACAAATCGGCACAGGTATCAAACCGGCGCAGCACCGCCTGATCTCGTCCCGCCAACTCTCGGCGCCCTCGAGAAAGGCGCTTTGTGAGATCGTCTCTGAATGCCGAGAGTGGCCCGGTCGCATGTGCCGCGTCCGCAGCGGTCTTAATCGGACTTCCTTCCGGGTTTAAAAGAAGACTTATTTCGCCGAATATCACGTCCATGATCGCGACCTCCGGGCCGTCTTGATTCCGTGCAAATTCCCACTGCTCATGAAGAGTACGCAGCCTTGTCGCGACGTTCATAAATTCAAGGTTCGCTCGGGCAAGCCTTCTGCCGCGCATTCGCATGTCAGGCAACTCAAATACGCCCACACTACGGGCGGCCTCAAGACCAATGACCTGCTCGAGGAAATACGTGTGTGCCAGCTCTATCTCGGATTGCTCGACCGTACCGCTAAGTGCACTGCTTAGATGCTCCGAAAGTGTGCGGAAGCGCTTTCTCATCACTGTCTTTATCTGCTCGCCGATGTAGCTTGGAAATATCAACGCACTGACAGCGCCGGCACACACAATACCAACCGAAGTCTCTGCAACACGCGTCATTGCCGATATGAATGCTCCGTCCGGCTGCTGGCCGACGGGAACACCGATCAGAGCAGCCGTGTATCCGGCGAGGACAAAGCCATATGAGCGGAAATTACGGTTGCGCGCTGCTCCTGTTGTGCACACGCAGACCCACGTCGCGACGGCTGTCAGATATAGAACCGGCTGTTGTGCAAACAGACTGACGAAAAACAACATGACAGAGAGGCCGACTGCCGTGCCGAGAAACCGGAACACGCTCTTTGCGAGAACCAGCCCGCTCTGTGGCTGCATCAGGATGAAGACCGTGATCATTGCAGTGCGCGGTTGCGGCAAATTCAGCCGCATAGCAATGAGAAGCGCCAGAATGACTGCCAGCGCTGTCTTGGACACATAGATCCATACCGGGCCTGACGTTCCCCACCAGTTCGCAAAGCCTGCTACGAGTGACTGAAAGGAGAAGAATCGCGAGTCCTCGGCTTTGAATGCAGCACTGCTATTCATACCGCTCATTTTTCGCCCGGCTTCGAAGATGTATTGAAACCAAAAGTCGTCAAATGATCGGACGGAGTCATCTGTTTCTCATTGGGACTCTGGAAGGCGATGTCTGCGCCGCCCCCGAGCGCTGTCTGCAGCGACGCATAAGCCTGGAGCTGGGAGGCCTGCACATGAGCCTGCCCTTCACGCGCTTTTAGTAGTTGCATTTGAGCTGTCAGGACGTTGAGATAATCCGTCAGCCCCCGGCGATATCCTTTATCCGCCAGCTGATAACTATCTTGGGCTGCCGCTACAGAGTCGGCTGAATCTTCCGCCTGCGCATCAAACGACCGGACGTTCACGACCTGGTCGGAGATATCTTTTAGGGCGGAGATCAGCACGGCGTTATAGCGGCTAATCGCTTCATCGTATTGCGCAGAAGCAGCTCCAAGCTGGGCCCGCAGCGCGCCTCCCTCGAATATCGGCAACGTGATCGCCGGGCCCGCCATCCACCCGGTGCCTTCAGGATGAAGGAAGGTGAGAAATGTTCCCCCAGCGGCCATTTGCGTGATCGATGCCATAAGATTCACGTTCGGATAGAACTGAGCCTTGGCGACATCGATACCCCGCGCCTGGGCGGCGACCATCCATTTTGCCGCGACGACGTCGGGACGGCGCCCCACAAGTTCGGCGGGCAGATTTGACGGGAGTTGTGCATGCGTCGCCAATGAAAGAACCGGGCGGGTGATCGATTCGCCGAAGCCCGGACCGTCTCCGGTAAGCGCAGCCAACTGATTTCGCGTCAAAGCAATCGTCTGGTCATACACCTGAATTTGCCGCTTGAACTCAGGCAAAGGCGCGACCGCCTGACTCAAGTCGAGCCGCGTGCCGATGCCTCCGGCAAGCCGTCGTTGCGCGATGGACGCTATATGCTCCTGTTGCTCCAGTGTCGAGACCGCGATATCCCGCAGAGCAAAGCTCAACGAAAGCGTCAGATATGTTCGAACAACATTTGACTGGAGTTCCACTGCTGCGGCCCGTTCGTCAGTAGCGGCAGCATGCGATGCGTCAAGCGAACGCAAAAGTGCGTTGTGATCCCGCCCCCACAAATCCAGGTTGTATGAAAGGGACAACCCAGCCGTATTGTTCCAGGTCGTAGTGTGATTGTAGGCACCGGGTCCGTAGTAGGTATTGTCGGGAAAATGCTTTCGCCCCAATGCCATCGATCCGTCCACACGTGGATATAGGGAGGCATGTGCGAGATCCGCGGCCGCTTCTGCCTCCCGCACTCGCGCCTGCACAACCGCAAGCGTAGGATTCTTGTCCAGCGATCGCTCGACCAGTCCGTTAAGCTGGGGATCTCCCAACGCGTGCCACCATTGTTGCGACGGCCACTGCGCCTCGGCGTTGGCGCTTCTGATTGCTGCTCCCGCATCAAGCGTCGCCGGGTCTATCCGACTGCTCTCAGGCGCCGTATGGTTGAAGCTCGCACAGCCGGCCATCAGCGCATTCGCCACAGCAATCAGTGTGACGAAAACTATCTTTGTCGATCGGGGTTGCACGGGATTCTCCAGGCTCAAGGCTTACACGGGACGATTATATTTTTCGTCCTCCAGCGACCGGAGAGATGCTTTCTCAAAATATTGTTAACAGAATCACTCGTAATGCCTTAGGCCAAAAGTGCAAGAATCAGCGCCACATAGTCGAGATGTGAGTGGAAAGTGGATACGCTTCAGAGTATGAAACTCTTCTTGAAGGTCGTTGAGCTGGGAAGTTTCACCGATGCGGCCCAAGCGCTGGATACGACCACGGCAAGTGCGTCACGGGCGATTTCCGAGCTCGAGGTCCGCTTGAGTGCAAAGCTACTGCAGCGATCCACGCGACGAATGGTCCTCACGGAGACCGGACGCCGTTACCGGGCACGGTGCTGCGCAATACTAGACTGCCTGGAACAAGCAGAGCTTGAGATCAGTGATGCAGATGCGCATGTGCGCGCGCGGCCGGTCGGTAAGCTCAAAGTGTATTCAACAGTCCATCTTGGGCAGCACTACGTCGTTCCGCTTGTCACCGCATACGAGCGTCGCTACCCCCTTGTCGAGGTTGAACTTACGCTCGGAAATGGCTTGCCGGGATTTGATGAACCCTATGATGCGTTGCTTTTGAGCGCGGAAGACGCCTTCCGCGCGCGTGGATGGGCGAGACAGCGCGTTGGAACCGTCTTCGGTATTGCATGTGCGGCGCCCAGTTATCTAGCAAAACAAGGTAGACCGCAGTCCCCTCTCGAGATTTCGCTACACGCTTTCGTCGAATTTTCAGCTTCGAGAGGCCGTAGTCATCTAACCTTTAATGGGCCGAACGGCAGCGAGGTCATCGAGATTTTGACTTCGAGCTTCTCCGAAAACTCTGTCAATGCATTGGCTGCTGCACTCTGCGAAGGAAGAGGGATCGGCATCCTGCCTGCATCGGTAGCTTTACCTCATCTGAGTGCCGGCACGCTTACGCGACTCTTCCCGCAATACACACTCGATAACCAGGTTATCGTTGGGCTGTATCACGCCGGACAACACCTCGAATCAAAATTGCGGACATGGCTGGACTTCGTTGCAGCGGAGCTACCATCTGCTTAGAGAAGCTAGCTCCAACCTGAGGTGGAACTCATTCGCCGCGGGCAACGCGCACGCGCTCTCTCCCGGTTGCTACCGTGCCTTACAAATCCGGACCAAGTGTTCTGAGCAAATCGAAGTCGGAATCCAGCTCTGGAGTGAGTTCCTGCCGCACAAAATCCACCCAGGTCCGAACCTTCGCATCTAAATACTGGCGAGACGGATACAGCGCATAGATAGTTAAATGCTGCGCGGTGTAGTCAGGCAGCACGCGCCGAAGCGCACCGGATTTGAGCAACGGAATTGCCGTGAGTGCCGGCACCAAACCAATCCCCATCCCCTCCTTTACAGCGATGGATAGCGCCTCTGGAATATTGACCCTCAGGGGCGCAGGTCCAAGGTCAAACATTTCCTCGCCGTCAGGGCCGCTGAAAGTCCAACGGTCGGTTTGCCCCGTCGGCGCTAGAACGTAAAGGCACTTGTGCTGAGCGAGGTCCGATAGTTCGACCGGTGTGCCATTGCGTCGCAAATATTCCGGAGAAGCGCAGAGAATGCTGTGGACACTCCCCAATCGCTGGGAGACCAGCGCCGAATCCGGCAAGTCTGCGGAAAGCGTAATCGTTATGTCGTAACCTTCCTCAATCAAATCGGGAAGATGCTGGGATAGCGTGAGGTCGACCTCGACAGAGGGGTGACCGTCGTGATATCTGGCGATGATCGGCACCAGATATCGCAAACCAAAGCTTGTCAGTGAATGCAGTCTGAGCTTTCCCGACGCGGTCATATGTGCGTCACTTGCCTCGGCTTCCGCTTCATCCACGTACATCAGAATCTTGTTGCAGCGTGCGAGATAGCGCTCGCCCGCTTCCGTAAGCGCAATGCGACGCGTCGTACGGTGCAGGAGGCGAGTGCGCAAACGCACCTCAAGCTCAGAAACAGCACGCGAAACCTGCGCCGTGGCCATATCGAGGTGCTTAGCCGCGGTAGTAAAACTCGCATATTCCACGACCTGTTTGAATATGCGCATATTTTGAAGCGTGTCCACAGACTCTCCAGTGCAGCGGCCCTCCCCGTAAAACGGTCCCGCAGCTCATTTAATGCAGCTTAGTTTGATCTCATTTGCTGGGCTGTCGCTGACCAGGCAATCTTTACCGGAACGTCGGGCGGTGCGGCCCGCTGCGCCCTTCCGTCCACCCTGTAGATGCAGATGGAAGGTCGCTCCACTCTTCTTACCACCGCAGTCTCAACTCGTTACGTAATCAGGTTGGTTTTGCGGTTTCGCACGATCAAAAGCTGGATGCGCGTTTGCGTGTTCACAGATTGCCAGACTGCGCCGATACTCGCTCATGTCGCAGCCCATACGCTGTGCATTCGCGAACTGCGGCACGAGACATACATCGGCCAGTGTCGGTTGCGCGCCGAAACACCATGGACCGGCAGAGCCATCCGCCGCCGCTTCATCTGCCGCTCGTGCGAGCAAACGTTCTACGCCTGCCATACCCTCGGCAATCCAATGCCGATACCACGCATTTTTTTGTTCCGGTGTTACCTTCAGTTCATCTTGCAGGTATCGCAGCACACGAAGGTTGTTGACAGGATGAATATCGCACGCAATCAGGTACGACATTTCAAGTACACGTGCCCGCTCGTGCACATCTGCTGGAATCAGGCGTGGCTCGGGATGCTGCGCATCGAGATAGTCAATGATCGCGAGCGACTGCCCGAGGTGAAACTCACCATCGACCAAAGCGGGAACCGACGCGGACGGGTTGATTTCAGCGACATACTGGGCGTCACGGTGTCCTCCGGTCCGAATGTTCACGGGCTTGTACGAATAATCCAGACCCTTCAATGCGAGTGCGATGCGTAGCCGGTACGACGTCGAACTATTGAAAAAACTGTAGAGTTGCATGGCAACGATCTCCTGGCGACGGTCAAATAACGCGTACGGTCAGTTCGCCGAGTTTCTCCACTCCAACTTTCATCGTATCGCCCGCCTTAACCGCGCCGACCCCCTCAGGCGTGCCCGTGAAGATCACATCGCCTGGTTCGAGCCGGAAGAACTGCGACAGATAAGCGACGGTTTCCGCGACGGACCAGATGAGATGGGAAACATCACTCTTTTGCTTGGTCTCACCGTTGACCGTGAGCCATAAACTGGCGCTCTCGAAGTGGCCTACTTTCTCGACCGGATGGATCGGCCCCATCGGCGCGGAGCGATCAAACGCCTTGCCGAGTTCCCACGGTCGACCCATTTCGCGCATTTTCATCTGCAAATCACGACGCGTCATATCCAGACCGACCGCATAGCCCCACACATGGTCGAGTGCATTCTCGAGCGCGATATCCGAACCCCCTTTGCCTATCACCGCAACGAGTTCCGCTTCATAGTGATAGTTGGACGTTTGACTCGGATATTCAAGCTCCAGCGTTTCGCCGTATGCAACCGGCACAACCGCGTCAGCCGGCTTGCAGAAGAAAAACGGCGGTTCGCGGTCGGGATCAAATCCCATTTCCCGCGCGTGCGCTGCATAATTGCGGCCGACACAATAGACACGCCGCACGGCAAAGCTGTCGTCGCTACCGGCGACCGGAACGGCGACTGGCGCCTCGGGTGGGAAAACGAATGCCATAATGTTCAACCTGAAAAGTGAAAAATAGAATCAAACACGCTCTTCGCGCAGCAAATTCAACGCGCTCAGCACCGGACGATCCGAGTAACTGAACAAAACCGCATCGGTGTCTGCGTCAAGGCGTACCGGCATCCACGACGGTGCGACAAACACGTCATGCGGCTCGAAAGCAAAAGTTTCGTCGCCGATATGCGCCACTCCGCGCCCCTCTACAACGGAGTACACAGTCGAATCAGTGCTGCGATAGGATCTACCGCGGAAACCTGCCGGAAGGAATTGCATGAAGGTCGCGATCGTCGGCATTGGAAATCCGCCAGTGGCCGGATTCACATAGCGCAGCTTCACACCGTCCCATTCGTCGTGCTCCCCGTTCCGATGCAGGCGGTCTAGCGCTTCGCGGCTGCGTTCATACGGATAGCTGAAAATCGGTGAAGTCGGATCGGTAGACGTGTGACGCATCGGCAACATGTTGTGACCATAGCGCGCAAAGCTATCCCCCTCCGGACGCGTAACCGGCTGCGTCGCCTTGGGAAAGTTTTCCGCAAACCCGGCGTCCATGTGCGCCACAAGCGGGATATCAAGGCCATCAAGCCAAACCACGGGAACCCCGCCTTCCTCGGTCGACAAATTGCCATGGTCATGCCAGGTCCAGGATGGCGTAATGATGAAGTCGCCTGGACGCATCGTCGTGCGCTCACCGTTGACTGCAGTCCACGCTGTTTCACCTTCAACGATGAACCGCAGAGCCGATTGGGTATGACGGTGGCTCGGTGCAATTTCGCCAGGAAGAATAAGTTGCAGGCCTGCGTAAAGGTTCGAAGTCATGCTCGACTTTCCCGGTAGCCCAGGATTCTCGAGTATCAGCACGCGACGTACGGCTTCCTCCGCACTGATCAGCGAGCCGGACTGCAATACCAGATCGCGGATCTTCGCGTATTTCCAGATCGCCGCCACAGCCGTTGGCTTGGGCTGCTTCGGCACAAGATTGTGCAGAGACTCCCATAGGGGCGACAACTTCTGTTGAGCGATCTGCCCGTAGTAAGCCGCGCGTTGTTCGGATTGCGTATTTGCGGTCACACTCTCCTCCTTTGATTGAACCGGCAGCGCCTTTGCTGTGCCGGAGATTGGCGCATCGCCGTCAGGGAAACGTCGGCGCCTTGCGTTGAGAAACCGCCAGACCGGAAGTTACGGTCACGTCCGCCATACAGTTGGCTCGCAGCCGGCTAAATTTCGACGAAGACGCTGCCATCCTCAATCTTTACCGGATATACGTTGATGTCCTCGGTCAGTGGCTCACACATCGCTTTGCCATTCCGTATGTCGAAGCGACCTTGATGCAGCGGACACTCGATTTCGTGCCCCTCCAGAAAGCCATCACATAGCCGAGCGTGTCCGTGCGTACAGATGTTGTCTGTTGCAAACACGGCTCCGTCTACGCCGTAGATCGCCAACTCCTTACCATTGGCTTGTACCGCGACAACGTCGTCGTTCGGCACCGCGACTAGTTCAATGACCTTGGTCCATTGTTGTGCCATGTCAAACCTCAAATCGGATAAATCAACGAGTTGGCGATCATCTCGCTATCGAATACGCAAACGCGCGATTCGAATTTCAGACCGTCTTCTGTGCGACGAATGGTGTCGATATACCGCCCGACGTTATAAACGGTAGAGATCTCGTCGGGTTTCGTTCGAAACACGGCATAGTTCGCTTCCGACCGGATACGTTCGGCATCGACCAGAAGAATCCGAGGTGTGCCGACGACATGGCGCTGATAATACGGATCGTGAAAGATGGTTTCCGTCATGCCATAGATGCGATCCTTCAACATGCCGCGGCTTTCGAAAGAGAGTGTCGCGAGCGGATAGCCGCTGTCGTAGTTTTCGCGCGGCTGCACTTTGTACACGCACTCTTCCGTAAAGAACTCCGCCCATTTTTCCCATTCGTTGTTGTCGACGGCAGCGACGTAGTCGGAGTAAAGCGCGAGCAACTGTTGATATGTATTGAAATCAAGCATCTCAGGCCTCCATGACGCGACGCCAGTAGTCGTACATCCCACGAATGAGTGTCTCGGTCACCATGTGATCGGAATCCCCAACTTCGCGGCCACCTAACTCCGCAATCGTTCGATGGAATGGTTTCTGCTCGAAGCCTTCCTGCGAAAATTCGATCACTTCGCCATCGTCTGCGGAAACAAAACCCGCAGGGCCAAAGAGGTTGGCCTGGCGAAGCCGACGGCGTGTCATCTCTTCGCTGTCACCCTCAAACCCGAAATGCGTCCATACGAAGTCGAACGACCCGTGCCCATTCGGCTGAATGTGTCGCGTCGAGACAGAATTGACCTGCTGTTGAATGATCACGCTCGGAAACAGCGTCATCATCACCGCAGTCGGTTCACCCCACCAATCTTCCTTGACAATGTCGAGGATCCTGTCATCGCTGAGGTTCATCTGTTCCTTGAAGCTGGAGACGCCAGATGTGACTTCGCTCTTCCCAGCGGCTCCACGCGTCGAAATCATGGCGGCATGGCGGAATTGTTCATCCATCTTTAATTCCGACTTGTTATCGGCTCGCCACAGACCGAACGTAACAAACCACGTATGCAACAACCCAGGGTGGTACGGGTCCTTGATGTTTTCTTGCATCAACTTCCAGTTTCCGGGAATGCGTTGACGGTTGTAGCCCAAAATGGTCAGTTTTCGACCGTCGAAAACCCGATCGAAATAGCGAAGAATTGTCGGACCCAGGTACTCTTCAAGCGAGCTAACGTCATGATCGAATGACGCGAAAACTACGCCATTACGTACAGCGACCTTCAACTTGGTAAGACCATGCTCTTTCGGATCGAAGTCTGACGGCATGCCACCGTTGACCTTGCCGTCAAGTTTGACGCCTCGTCGAAAGGGAACTCCGACGAGGTTCCCTTTGAGGTCGTAATTCCACTGGTGATACGGGCAGGTGAAATCCTTCCGGTTGCCGGACTTCTCCCGACAGAAGCGAACACCGCGGTGCGCACAGACATTCTCTACCGCGTAGATTTCACCATCGGCAGCCCGACTCACGATAACGGATCGCTCTCCGATGACCGTTCGCTTGAAATCGCCGGCGTTTGGAATCTCCGCCTCTAGTGCCACGTAACACCAGTGGCCGTGATAAAAGAAACGCTCGAGTTCTCGGCGATAGACGTCATCGTCCGTGTATGCCCAGAACGGGATGCGACTTGAGCCGTCGCCCTTCCATTCGGACTTCTTGAATACAACGGGAGCCTCGCTCATGCCTGTCTCCTAAAGTTGGATTTTTATGGTGTTGCCAAGCGTTCAAACACCACTCGAATAAAAGGCGTCGGCGTAGATGCGTCCAGGTTCTACTCCCTTCTGCCTGAGTAATATCGACGCCGCGTCGACCATCACCGGTGCGCCGGCAATGTAGGCGCTCCAGCCGCGCATATCACTCCAGTCGTCGCTCACGGCTTGAGTAACCAGGCCACTGCGGCAGCCCTCAACGTCATGACCCGACGCCACTACGATATGAAACTTCAATTTGGGAAGACGACTCTGCAACTCCACCAACCACGGTTCGCCGTACACGTCGATGCTCGACCGAACACCGAAATACACGTGCACAGGGTTAGCCATGCGCGCCTCCGCCATACCCCGGAGGATCGAGAGGATTGGCGCAAGGCCGGTGCCGCCAGCGATGCAAACGACAGGAGCAGAGTTTTTGCGGCGCAGATACGCAGTGCCGAGTGGCCCACTCACTCGTACCGAATCGCCAACTTTCAGTTCGTTGGCGATGTACGACGTGACGCGGCCACCAGGTACGAGTCGGATATGAAACTCGACCTCCTCATCGTTCTGCGTCGCCGCCATCGAATAGGGACGTATATGCTGTGGAGAAAACTGCAGATTCGCATATTGACCCGGCGAATATTCGAGGGGCTTCGCCAGTCCGAGTCGCAAACGCTTGATATCGTGCGTCAAGTCTTCTATGGAGAGCACAGTCGACTTGAGGATCTTTGCAGGATGAACGACAACTTCATCCACTTCTGGAATCTCGATTGCGCAGTCCTCGACGAGCGTGGTCTGGCACGCAAGTACCGTCTCGCCTGTCCTCATAGGCGCGTTCGACTCACCGCTGCCTGTTACGAGCACGCGACCGGACGTTACACGGCAGCGGCACGTACCGCAGCGGCCAGCCATGCAGCTATAGGAGATCGGAATTTGATGTTCACGAAACACTTCCAGCAGGTTTTCCCCTGCTCGCACGTCAAGGACGCGGTGTAAAGGCAGAATTGATACTTCCATAGCGCCAGTGTCTCCGGGCTGGTCGATTGATGCCTCAATGATGCCGCCGGACGGGATATTGATAAATAGAAACTCCTTGATAACCCACATCACTGGCAGTGATAATTGTGTCCAGGGAGGGTTTTCGGATGGAACTTCAGGATATCGATCTCAATCTGCTCGTCGTGTTTAACGAGTTACTGCGACAGCGCCGCGTCTCCGCAGTCGCCAACACCTTGGGCATCTCTCAGCCGGCCATCAGCAACGCGCTGAACCGGTTGAGGAAACTCCTGGGGGATGAGCTATTCCTCAGAACATCAAAAGGGATGATTCCGACACCGCTCGCGGAGACACTTGCTGAGCCGATCGGATTCGCGCTGGGTGCGATTTACAACACACTTAACGCAAAATCAAACTTTGACCCGACCACGAGCACGCGTGCATTTACCCTGGCGATGACCGATATCGGCGAGATCTATTTTCTTCCTGCCCTCATGAAGAGGCTCGCCCAGGTCGCCCCTGGCGTCTCCGTCAGCACGGTACGCAATCACGCCGACACGTTGAGCCAGGAAATGGAGACAGGGCGCGTAGACCTCGCGATCGGATTTCTACCCGACCTCAAAACCGGATTCTTCCAACGGCGCCTTTTCAAGCAAAGATATGTTTGTATTTTTCGCAAAGGGCATCCGCTGGCGAAGACGGGCATGACACCGGACGCATTCTGGGAAGCGGAGCATGTCTCCATTGTTGCAGAAGGCACCGGACATGGAATGGTCGACTCTGCCATTCAGCGTGCTGGCGTAACGCGCAATCTCCGCCTGAGAGTTCCGCATTTTGTAGCTGTAGGACACATCCTCCAGACGACGGATCTGATCGCCGTCGTCCCGGAAGCCTATGCAACGAGAACGCTTGCTCCATTCGGTCTTGAATCCGCCCCCTGCCCCGTGAAGATTCCGGATATTTCCATTAACGTGCTGTGGCATGCTCGCAATCATCGGGAACCGAGCAATCAATGGCTTCGGCAACTCATGGTTGAAGAGTTTTCAATCTGAGCGAATTCCCTCGCAACAAGACGGGCAGAACCGTGCCGATCTGGCGAGGGCACGCTCATTCTGTCATGAGTCCAGCAAAGCTGGCAGTGTACTTTCCGATCGGTACGTCCACGCCAAGCACTTTATCGTGAGAAAAAGCTTTTCCTGCCTTGCAAGACTTAAAAAACAGGAACTCTGAATTTGCAAAGTCTGGCAGGGTTGCATGGCTAATATTCACCGCGTGAATTTAGCAAATTAACAAAGCGACATTGGCGGCATCCGTGGTCTGATTCATCATCAGCACGGTTAGTTCTGCGTTATCCCGCGTCGCTTTTAAAGCGTGACCGCGGAAAACGCAGGCGACTGGAACGTCCATGGGCGTACGTCCACTTCTCACCTGCGGGCAGATCTCATGGTTGCAAACATGGGGTGCTGTACCGCTGCAGAGTCTGACGGAAGCATTCCGTTGCAACGCACGCCAGTGGGCACCCCTTATTAAGTACAACAATCCAGGAGACGCTCATGAGCCAATCAATTACGGCCGCGGTCGTTCGCGAGGCGGGAAGCAATCTCAAACTTGAGAGCCTTACGCTTGGCGACCCGCAGCCTCACGAAGTCGTAATCAAGATGGTTGCGACAGGGGTCTGCCATACCGACATGGTGGTTCGCGACCAACTCTTCACCTCGCCGCTCCCGCTTGTACTCGGCCATGAAGGCGCCGGCATCGTTCACGCAGTCGGCAGCGAGGTATTCAACGTCACGCCCGGTGACCACGTCGTTCTAACGTTTATGTCGTGCGGGCATTGTGATACTTGCCTGTCAGGACATCCGGCTTATTGCGAAAACATGGCCCCGCTTAACTTCGGCGGTGCGCGCGAAGACGGCACGAGCGGACTGTGCGATTGCGCAGGCCACCCAGTACACGGACATTTCTTCGGTCAATCATCTTTTTCTACGTACGCGCTTGCTAGTGCTCGAAACGTAGTGAAGGTACCCAAAGACATTCCCCTTGAACTTCTAGCGCCACTCGGTTGTGGCATCCAGACCGGCGCCGGTGCAGTGCTGAACTCGCTGAAGGTTGCCCCAGGATCGAGCTTCGTCGCATTCGGGGCCGGGGCAGTTGGTCTCGCCGCAATCATGGCTGCGCGCATCGCCGGCGCCACTACGATCATTGCAGCCGACATTGCCGACAACCGACTCCAACTCGCGCTTGAACTCGGTGCCACACACATCGTCAATCCCCAGACAGTCAATCCGGTCGAAGAGGTCCGCAAAATTACCGGAGGTGGCGCGAACTTTACGCTGGAATGCAGCGGCCGCTCCCAAGTCCTGCGCCAAGCAGTCGACAGCCTCGCCATCTTCGGTACATGCGGCATTGTGGGTGCCACAAAGATTGGTACTGAGGTTTCGCTCAATATCAACGATGTGATGATTCCAAGTCGCCGCATCATGGGGATTGTCCAAGGCGACGCACTACCTCATCGCTTCATTCCCACGCTCATCGAGTTTTATCGCCAAGGTCGTTTTCCGTTCGACCGACTTATCAAGCACTATCGATTCGATCAGATTAACGAAGCGATGGCGGACAGTGAGAGCGGCGAGACCATCAAGCCTGTACTCAAGTTCGATGAAGCTTGAGCATCGCTTAAATCCATTCCAGGAGTCTTGTATTGAAAACGCAACTCATCATAGACAACGAGGCGAGGGACGCACAGGACGGCAAGATCTTTCATCGTTATAGCCCGGTCACCACCGAGCTTGTGACGACGGGCGCCGCGGCGTCGGTCGCAGACGCCGTCGCCGCGGCGGATTCCGCGCAACTGGCATTTCGCACCTGGAGCAGGGTCGGGCCCACCGAGCGCCGTCGTATTTTGCTAAAGGCAGCGGACATTCTTGAAGGCAAGCGTGACGATCTGCGCCAGCGAATGGCAAGCGAAATCGGCGCGTCAAGTCTCTGGGCGGACTTCAACGTCATGGGCTCGGCCGCGCTCTTCAGAGAGGCGGCAGCGCTTACGACGCAGATTCAGGGCGAAACTATTCCGACTGACAAGCCCAATACCCTGTCCTTCACGGAGCGACAGCCAGCGGGTGTGGTGCTTAGCATTGTTCCGTGGAACGGTCCTGTGCTCCTCGCTGCGCGTGCCATCGCCTATCCGCTAGCTTGTGGCAATACGGTAGTGTTTCGTGCTTCGGAGGTAAGTCCGTCGACACATCTCGCAGTGGCAGAAAGCCTTTACGAAGCAGGGCTCCCGGCGGGTGTACTGAACTTTGTGACATGTGCTCCTGAAGATTCGCCGCAAGTCACCGATGCACTGATCGCTCATCCGGCTGTAAGGCGCGTCAATTTCACGGGATCGACCCGCGTAGGTCGAATCATTGCTGAGAAGTCGGCAACGCATCTGAAACGTTGCCTACTCGAACTCGGCGGCAAAGCACCATTCGTCGTGCTCGACGACGCGGATATCGACGCCGCGGTCAACGCCGCAACGTTTGGCGCGTTCCTATATCAAGGCCAGATTTGCATGTCGACGGAGCGCTTCATTGTTGACGAGAAGATTGCCGACGAATTCGTCGCCCGGTTCGCGGCGCGTGCGAAAGAGCTTCCAGTCGGCGACCCATCCGGTAGTGCGGCCTGCGTGGTAGGACCGCTGGTGTCCAGTGAGTCAGGCAAGCGAATCAACGCTCTCCTCGAAGACGCCCTTTCGAAGGGCGCGCAAGTCCTGACAGGCGGCCCTGCGGAAGCAGCAATCATGCATCCAACCATTGTCGACCGCGTTCAACCGTCCATGTCGATCTACGACGAGGAGACGTTCGGGCCGATTACCACAGTGGTACGCGTGTCGGGAGTTGAGCATGCCA
This sequence comes from Paraburkholderia sp. RL17-380-BIE-A, assembly GCF_046028085.1. Taxonomy (NCBI): domain Bacteria; kingdom Pseudomonadati; phylum Pseudomonadota; class Betaproteobacteria; order Burkholderiales; family Burkholderiaceae; genus Paraburkholderia; species Paraburkholderia sp. RL17-380-BIE-A. Next base: position 29,375 of record NZ_JARESQ010000010.1, on the reverse strand, counting down.
TTCGGGTGGCTAACGACACCGAATACGGATTATCTTCCGCTGTCTTTGGCCGGGACGTAACGCGCGCACTGGACGTTGCTCGCCGGATCGACGCTGGATGCGTGCACATCAACGGCGCCACCGTGCAAAACGAAGCTCAGGCACCTTATGGCGGGACGAAGAAGAGTGGCTATGGCCGATTCGACGGTCGTGCGGTGATCGACGAGTTCACCGAACTCAAGTGGATCACGATCGAACCAGCATCACAACCCTACCCGTTCTAAAGAAAGAGCAAGCCCCATCTGGCCGGGTAGGCTAATGGGGCAACTTTTCAATTTTCGGCGTGCCCCGAATTGATGGCGGCAGGCACCGAATCCGCCAACCGATGACTTGACCCCTAGCTGCTCATTATCGGCTCAACTAATGGTCGAGAACCAGCGCGCGCCAACGCCATCTACGCGGCCCGCACATCTAGCGATTCCGCAGCCAGCTGATACGAACGACAACGAGCTGACGGATCGTGAATGCGGGCATCGATGATCAACTCGTCCGCGCCGGTCATCTCCACAAACTGGCGCAAGCCGTCGCCGACCTGCCGTCGGTTGCCCACGACGGTGCACGCCATCGCCTGCGCCAGGCCGCGCTGCTCGGAGGCCGACAGGCTTTGAAGATAGCCTTCTTCGGGAAGCGGCAATGGACCCGGCCGGCCCTGGTGAAGCCGATTCACCCAGTGGAAATGCGAGCTGGCCAGATAGGCCGCTTCGGCCTCGCTTTCAGCGGCAATCACATTGATTCCGGCAATCACATACGGCTCGCTTAGCATCGCAGACGGCCGGAAGTGCTCACGGTAGTGGCGCACGGCATTTGTCAGGAAGCGGGGCGCGAAATGCGACGCAAACACATACGGCAAGCCCCGCTTCGCTGCCAGATCCGCACTCTGCGGACTCGACCCCAGCATCCAGAGCGGAACGTCGTGAACACCGGGAATGCCGCGCACCGGCTGTCGGCCGTTGTCCCGCAGATAGTCTTCGAGCAAGCCGATGTCCGCCTCGAAATTCCGTTCCGAGGCGTCGCCCCGCAACGCGTGGATCGCGGACCCCGCTGATCCCGCGGCTCGCCCAAGACCTAGATCGATACGTTTCGGGAACAGCGTCTCGAGGGTGGCGAAGTGCTCCGCCACGACCAGCGGCGAATGGTTGGGCAGCATGATGCCGCCGGCCCCCACCCGCAGTCGCTTGGTGGCTGCGGCGAGGTGCTGAATCAGCAACGTCGTCGCTGACGACGCGATGCCCGGGAGGTCATGGTGCTCGGCGATCCAATAGCGTCGATAGCCGCATGATTCGACATGGCGGGCCAGCATCGTGGCGTCGGCGATGGTATCGGCAAACACTTTGCCTTCGCCGATCATCATCAGGTCAAGTACGGATAAAGCTGTCAAGAGGGCTCCGTGTTACAGGCGGCGTCGCCGAATCCGCAATCGGGCGACACAGGGTTCAAAAGACACCATGAGAAAGCGTGTCAACGTCGTGGGGCGATGTCCGCCCAGGCTGGATGACTTTCCAGGCGCTCATCCATCGCGCGCAGCGTGCGCAGGCAACGCTGAAGCTTCAGGTACACGTCGCCACCGTAATCCCAGCCAAGAAAGCCTATGCTGCCGGTGTAGCCGATCCGATCGACCGCGGCCAGCACCGCCAGGTTGTCGAGTTCGCCCCTGTCGAGCGGCTCCATCGTCGCGACGCCGCCCCAGCCGAGCGGCGACATCGCGCTGCCGGACAGTACGACCTGCATCAGCCACGGTCTGATGGCCGCCAGTCGCTCGTCTAGTTGTCCTTCCTGGCTGGCGTACCAGTGGTAGCCGTTGAAGGACATCCCAAGGCGCGGATGGTCGAAGTGCTCACACAGGCGCACGACCTGGGACGTGGTCTGCGTCACATGCTTCAGGTGGGGATACAGTGCGATGCGCAGACCGCGACGCTCAGCGATCAGCAGCAACGATTCGATCGCGCGCAGAATCGCGCCGTTGCCGTTCATCGAGGTCTGCACGGCAAGCTCGATCAGCTCGACGCCCTCCACGGCTTCGACGATCCGACGCAGCGTCGCGTCGTTCCGGCCTTCATGGAGGACTAGATAAAGTGCCGCGACGTCCAGGCCATGCCGCGCCTTGACCGTCGGAAGCAGCGACAGGTCGGTATAGGGCGTGCCGCCCCACGCCGACACGGTGATGCCGTCATAGCCGAGTTCGGCGAGCATCTCGCATTGCGACTGAAATGCATAAATGCCCATCGAAGTATAGAAAAATGAATCAAGTGCGTGAACAGAATGGGTCATGTGTTTTCGCTCCCGTCGACCTAATAAGGCAACGGCGTCATGACCGCCCACTCGGGGTGGGCTGCCAGTCTGCACTCCATTGAGCGGAACGCGGAGTGCGAGCGCTGCAGGTTGCCGTAGACATCTCCTCCCATGCTCTCCCAGCCCAGCACGCCGAATCGACCGAGATAGCCGCGCCGATCCAGCGCACCGAGCAATACGAAGTTGTCCATTTCGCCTTCGTCGAGGGGCTCAATCGTCGCGGCGCCACCCCAGCCTAGCGGCGACAGCCGGCAGCCGGCGAGATTGACTTGCCGCAGCCACGGCCAGATGGCATCAAGACGCTGCTCGAGCGCCTTCTCCTGCGTCGCGAACCAGTGATAGCCGTTGAATACAATCCCGAGATTTGGGTGATCGAATTCCTGGCACAATGCAACCGCTTCCGACGTGGTCTGCATGCCATAGCGAATGTGCGGATAAAGAGCGATGTCGATGCCGCGGCGCTCGCAGATTGGCAGGACGCGCTCGATCATTCGCCGATCCGCATCGCTCACCTCGTCGCCTGCATGCAAAGCCAGTTCAATGCTGTTGCAGCCTTCGATCGATTCGAAGATGCCGGTGACAAACGATTCGAGGCCCTGACGGTAGATCAGATAAATTGCCCCGACGTCGAGCCCCCAGTTCTGTTTCACGCGAGGCAGCGATTTCAGCTCTTTGCTCCAGGCCGAAACAGTCAACCCCTGGTAGCCGGCTTCGGCGAGCATCTCGCATTGCGCGGCCAGCGGATAGGTACCCAGCGTGGTCTGAAAGATGAAATCCATGTGATGCAGCGGGCGGTTCATGACTGAACTCCCGGCTTGAGGCTCGGAAACAGCGGCAACAGGTGCTCTCCGAGCTCGTCGACGACTTCCGACGCGGCGCGCCGTTGGGGTTTGAAATGAAGCGCTACGTGCGAGACGCCCTGCTCCTGTTGCCGCAACCACAGTTCGCGAAGCGCATTGCGTCCGCCGCGCAGCACGCGACCTGGCTGAATCGGCATGTTGGGATCCCGGTCGAGGTCGAACAGCGTGCCGTATCCGTAGGGTTTGAAGACATCCGTCCCGCACGCGGCTCGCCATTGATCGACAATCACAGGAATTCGCGATGGATTGGAGATGTAGGAAAGGATGCCGTCGGTACGACTCGCCGTCCATTCGGTCGTCTGTCCTGCGTGTCCGATCACGACGACGGGCACCCGCCTGCCCACCGGCTTGGGCACGAGTTCAAGCGTGCCGCTCAGGTGACCATAGAAGCGCGAGGCATGAATGGGCCAGGTTTGCTCTGTCGCAGCGCGGATGACGTCCAACGCGTCTCTGAAACGCTCCGCGCGATTCTCGAATTCGACGCCGAATGCCGGATATTCGGCGGGCCGGTCGCCGGTCGCGAGACCGAGCACGAAACGTCCGCCCAACAACTGGTCGACCGTAGCAACCTGCTTGGCCACAATCAACGGATCACGGAGCGGCAGTACGATGCCCGCAGTACCTATCGTGATGCGACGCGTGATTGCGGCGAGGTAGCCGGCATAGATCAGAGGATCCAGCACCTGGCCGACATCGCCGAAATTCGGGTCGTAGAACGGCACATCGCGCAGCCAGATGGCTGAGAAACCCGCATCGTCCACCCTTTTCGCCAATTCGGCGTGACCGGCCAAGGTCGGGCCAGGGGTATCGGGATAACTTTCCAGCGGCGCGATGAAACCGAAGGTCAGGTGGCCAGGTTGGAAAAGACGGGAGTAGCCTGGATGCCGCGCAAGCTCGGGCAGAAGTTGGCCGGTCGATGAAATTGTCGCCATTGCAGTCTCGGGGAAGGAGGATGCCGCGCTTCAGTAAAAGGTTGGACTCGCCCGGCATCGAATGTAGACACTGTAAAGGGCTTCTGTATCGAGAAAAATAGGCTTATATTCAAAACATATCGGAAAATCAGGATGAAATGAGGGGATTCCATGCCGATGGATTACTTTGGGGCGCTGGGCGCGTTCGTTCACTCAGCCGAAACGCGCAGCTTCACCGAGGCCGGTCGCAGGCTAGGCGTTTCGTCTTCCGCTATTGGCAAGTCGGTCGTGCGGCTGGAGGAGGAATTAGGCGTCAGGCTGTTCCACCGCTCAACACGCGCCATAACACTGACTTCGGAAGGCAGCCGATTCCTGCAGCGCTGCTATCGGATCATTGCGGAGTTCGATACCGCGAGGGCGGAGGTGACCGAAGCCGCTGGCAAGCCACAAGGTAAGTTGCGCGTCGGTCTCCCACAACTTGGCATGCATTTGATGCCTCTACTGATCGCATTCCAAAAGCAGTTCCCGGAGATTCAACTCGAACTGGACTTTAGTGACAGGCTTGTCAATGTGATCGACGAGGGGTTCGACGCGGTCATGCGGATCGGAGTCGTCGACGATTCGCGCCTGACGATGCGCAAGCTCAATGGTTACCAACATCGCCTGGTTGCGGCGCCATCCTATGTATCGCTGCACGGCATGCCGTCCCGGCCCGCGGATCTGCCAAGTCATGCGTGCTTGCGCTATCGCTATCCAAGCACCGGTAAGCTCGCGCCGTGGCCGCTGGTATCACGCGGCCAGCCAGTCAACGTCGAACTTCCACAAACCGCAGTTACCAATGCGATCGACCCATTGCTCGAAATGGCTGAAGCCGGGCTGGGGATTGCGCTCCTACCCGACTTCATTGTGTCGAATGCGCTCGAGAATGGCCGCCTGGTTTTGGTACTGGAAAAGCACATTCAAGATCACCGCGACGTCTGCCTGCTTTGGCCATCTAGTCGCCAACCGCTGCCCAAGATCAAGGCATTCGTCGATTTCATGGTTGCGCAGATGGGCGACAGTCGAGCGAAACAGGAGAGGCCCGGCGAAAAGATTGTCGAGCCTGTCGCAAAGCATCGTCTTCGCACCGTCCGCCGACGAACAGGCAGTTCAGCCTAGCGAGGCGAGCCTTTGCATTGCGCCAAACCCTTCGTTCAACAGGGCGGTGAAACCAGTAGATCACAGAGACGCAGCTAGGCTTTCGGCCCCCCCAATTTTCTGGGTTCAAACCGAACAACGGCTGTTGACGCCGTTGACGGCCCCTACTTACGAAATTTCGCCACTCACATTGTCGACATCCTTTCTACTCAGATCGTATATTTCGGCTGTTTATCCGCCCCGGACTCTCCGATAGACTGGACCTGAAGTTACACGTGATGCGCGAGGCGCCAAGACCGATGTCGCCGCCCATCAAACCCAGTTCCTAAGGAGTGTGTTATGCCCGTCGTGCGAGTCAGTTGGTTTGAAGGAAAGGACAACACTGCAAAAAAAGCAGTCGCTGCTGAAATCACAGAAAGCATCGTCAAGAATACCGGCACCGACCCGAAGTACATTTATGTCATCTTCGAAGACGTCGCGCCTTCGAACTGGGCGGGCGCAGGTCAACTGTTCGGGGGCGATCCAGTATCGCCGTGACACCAACGTCGTCCCCGGACGCGTGGCCAGTCCACATTTCGCGAGTGACCACGACCGCGGGTCCCAGCGGACTCGCGATCCAGCCGTACTCCATTTTGCGGAACCGAGCGCGAACTTTATTCGGTTGTCCTTGCGTGCAGGTGGCTCTCTGAGATCAGGTTGAATTCTGATTGGCAAGGGTTCTCGCTGCACGTGACCACTATATTTCCATCTAATATGCACAATGAAATAACATGCGTCTTTTCGCTCGAAGTTAAAGCCGGAAGATTCGAGCAGTTCAAACAGTTGATTGCTGAAATCGTTCCGCTGGCCAAGGCGGAACCGGGAACGATCATGTATGAATACAGTTCGAGCGCTGACGGCAACGTAGTCCATATCGTTGAGCGTTACCGGAATTCAAGGGCTATCACCGAGCACGTGGAGTTGACCTTCGCGCCCTATGCCGAGCGCTTTCTGTCATTAGTAACAGTCAAAGCGCTCACCGTCTACGGCGACCCTGATCAGGCGGCGCGGCAAAAGCTCGACGCCTTCGGCCCTTCCTACCTGGTCCAGTTCGATGGATTCAAGCGTTGGGACTAGATACTCGCTCGCGAAGAGGCTCGCAAAGTTACTATGCGCCGCGGCCTTTGTTCGCGAGCCACTAGCCACCCGAAGAAGGATTGCGTGTTTGGCGGCGTGGCCAGACGGTCCACGCACGCCGCCATAAGCGTCGGGGCCGGTTGAACGCCACACGCTAAGTGTGGCTGCCGTCCGTTCTTGAGTCAGACTCTCGCCTACCAGGGAATCGTGTTGCCCTGATAGTCGACAAACACGAGTCCCTGCTTACCGGCGTGCTGAGCGACTACGTCCGCGAGGCCCCGGACACTGTCGCTTACCTCGACCGGCGCGTCGGGTCCACCCATATCGGTTTTCACCCAACCAGGCATCAGCGCCAGAAACGATCGTTGCTCCCCTGCGCGCGCAACGAAGCTGCGCAGCAACATGTTCAATGCCACCTTGCTGGCACGGTAAGTCTCATAGCCGCCATCCGTATTGTTGGCGATGCTACCGAGAGCCGTTGACATGGCCGCCACGCTGCCGTCCTTCCTCACCAGCGGGCTCAACGTTTCAATGATCCGAAGCGGGCTCAACGCGTTTGTGACCATCACATGCGCAAACTCCTCCGTGCTGATTTCGTTGATAGTTTGCTTAGGATTGTCGCTAACGCCTGCGTTCACGAAAAGGACATCGAGCGACTCTCCGTCCAGATCGTCCGCTAACGTCGAAATGTTGGCACGATCATTTATATCCAACGTCTTGATGACCAGATTGGCGCCCGCATCGGTCGCGACTGCAGCGAGTGCGGGCGACGGCTTGCGCTCCGTTGCGATCACTCGCCAGCCGCGAGCGAGATATTCGCGAACGAGTCCCAGACCGATGCCGCGCGATGCACCGGCGATCAGGATAGTGGGTTGATGTTGAACTTCAGGCATGGCAGAACCTCTTGGATGGCTTCAAGGAGCAGCGTTGCACATTACAGTCTCCATAAGGAGGATCTGCTTTGAGCGTTACACAAGCGGGTGTGTCGCCGCTAGTAATCGCAATCTTATCGACGAGTAGCACGCTGATAAATGGGCTAGACTTCCGCTTATCGTAGAAAATTTGTCTACTATCCGGCGTCAAATGCTCGATGAACTCACTCGAATCCCTCAATGGCATCGCCACATTCGTAGCCACCGCGCGTTCGTCCAGCTTCACGGAGGCTGCGGATCAACTCGGCATTTCGAAGTCTGCCGTCGGCAAATCGATCGGGCGTCTGGAGCAACGGCTTGGCGTCAAGTTGTTTCACCGCACGACCCGCCGCATTAAGCTGTCAGCGGATGGTGAAGCTTATTTCGCCGCGTGCGCAATGGCGCTAGACGAGATTACGGCGGCGGAGTCTGCCCTTGGTCCGGGTTCACGCGAACCCGCTGGGCGGCTGCGGATAGACATGGCTTCCGCTTTTGGAAGGCAATGCATAATGCCGGTTCTACTGGAGCTCGGAAACACCTATCCGCGGCTCCAGTTCACCATGACGTTCACCGATCACGTGATTGATCCAGTTGAGGAAGGAGTCGACCTGGCAATCCGTTTCGGCGAACTTGCAGACTCTAGCGGGGTCGTTGCGCGGCGGCTGGCATCGCAACAATGGGTGATTTGTGGATCGCCTGCATATTTGGCTCGTGAAGGTACACCGCACACCCTCGACGACATCAGCGCGCACAGATGTGTGGTGGGTTATCGCCGTGGTCAGCCGCTGTCGTGGCGGGTCAAGCAGAACGGACGCTCGTTCCGGATTCACCCTCCATCGACACATCAGATCAGCGATGGCGAAGCGATGATCGACGCTGCTGCCGCAGGTCTCGGTCTATGTCAGATGCCTTTGTCGCTTTTTCGCAAGCACATCGATGCCGGCCGCCTCGTCACCGTTCTCGACGACTACCGCCCGGATCCAGTCGATGTGCATGCGGTGTGGCCGCAAGTTGCGCATTTGCGGCCGAAGGTACGGCATGTTGTCGACGCGCTGGTTGAGCTAGGACGTCAGGGGCGCTTTGATTAGACCGACAAATCCAAACACTTTCTCCCGGATGGGCGAATTGGCCGACTTTCAAGGCGGACAATGAAATCCGCCAATGTCGCGTGACGAAAGCATTCCGCCATATAAGCGTGCATGAACCGCACGCCCCCGAGACCGTTGCCTTCAATCAATAATTGATGACAGTACGAATGGATTTCCCTTCGTGCATAAGGTCGAAAGCTTCATTGATTCGCTCGAGCGGCATTGTGTGCGTCACGAACGGAGCGAGCTGGATTTCGCCACGCATCGCGTCCTCGACCATTCCAGGAAGCTGGCTGCGCCCCTTCACGCCGCCGAACGCCGAACCTTTCCATGTACGGCCGGTGACCAACTGAAATGGCCTCGTAGAAATTTCTTGGCCTGCCCCTGCTACCCCGATCACCACCGACTGTCCCCATCCGCGATGGGCACATTCAAGCGCCGCGCGCATGACATTCACATTGCCGATGCATTCAAAAGAGTGATCAACGCCCCACCCTGTCATATCGATGATGACCTGCTGTACGGGCTTTGCATGATCCTTCGGATTCACGAAGTCCGTCGCTCCAAATACACGCGCGAGCTCGAATTTTTCCGGATTTGTATCAACCGCGATAATGCGACCCGCCTTCGCCTGACGGGCACCCTGGACGACAGCCAGACCAATGCCTCCCAGTCCAAAAACCGCGACACTATCCCCCGGTTGCACTTTGGCCGTATTGTGGACGGCGCCAATTCCGGTTGTGACCCCACACCCAAGGAGACAGACATGCTCGGGGTTGGCATCGGGATTGATCTTTGCCAACGATACTTCAGCGACCACCGTGTATTCGCTGAAAGTCGAACACCCCATGTAGTGATAGATCGGCTGACCGTTATACGAGAACCGGGTTGTGCCATCGGGCATCAAGCCCTTGCCTTGAGTCGCGCGCACCGCCACGCAAAGATTGGTCTTACCCGACTTGCAAAACAGGCATTCACCGCACTCCGCCGTGTACAACGGGATCACGTGGTCACCCGGTTTCACACTCAAGACACCCTCGCCGACTTCGACGACGATACCCGCGCCTTCATGTCCAAGAACAACCGGGAAGAGTCCTTCAGGATCATCGCCAGACATTGTGAAGGCGTCCGTGTGGCAAACACCGGTATGCGTAATCTTGACGAGAACTTCGCCGGCGCGCGGCGGCTCGACATCTAGCTCTACGATTTCAAGTGGCTTACCGGGGCCGAATGCAACAGCAGCGCGTGATTTCATACGAATTCCATCCAAAATTTTTAGTCAATAAACGAAAGCCGGGCGCAACGGTTGGCCATCATTTCAGGTAGGACTTGACGAGGGAGACGACATTCTCGATCGAAGCTTGCTGCGAGTCGGTCACCTTTCCCACTGGCGGGAATTCCTCTCGCAAATGACTTTCGAGAACTCCCGCCATCAACCCGTTCACCGCCCCTCTAACCGCAGCAATTTGCTGAAGGATAGGACCGCATTCCGTACCCGACACTAACGCATTCTCCAGCGCGTCGAGTTGGCCCTTGATGCGACGAACGCGGGCTAGAACGCGCTTTTGCTCTTCGATTGTATGTGGCATCCAAACACCTCGCTTTATACTGGTAGGTAGTATATACCAATACTGGGTGGTAGTATCCAGCAGGAGATGTGACAAAGCGTCTTATCCCGTCCACCCATGACTCCGGCGTCTTCCTGACGGCATCGGGCCACGGTCACAGGAAGCTAGTCCATCGTAAAATCGATTGCGCCGAATTCCGCGGCGGCAAAATCCAGAAAGCTTCGAACTTTCGGTGTGACCCGCCGGTCCGGAGCGTAGAGCATGTGCATTGGACGCGTTGGGATCGAGTAATCGGGCAACAATGCCACGAGTTGCCCACTGTCCAGCGCGGATCTCACCAACTCGATTGGCTGAAGGATGACCCCAAGGCCCGCGAGCGCCGAGAATAGCAACGCTTCACCATGGTCAGACGTCAAGCGGCTGGTAATAGGGACCGCGACTCGACCAGTTGGCCCTTCAAACGTCCAATGTGTTCGCAATTCCGTATGCCCAAACCCAAGACATTCTTGGTTTTGCAGATCGAGTGGAGTCAGAAGCGGCGGGTGCCTCTTCACGTAACTCGGCGCCGCACACAACACGAGCCTGTAGGGAGTCAACGATATCGCTACCAATCGACTATCAGTGAGCGCCCCAACCCGGAAAACGACATCAAACCCCTCGTCGATCAAATTCACTTCCCGATTTGACAGACTCAATTCGACATCGACCTGCGGATACGCCTTCAGATAGTCGGGCAGCCGTTGTGAGAGTGAATGCACGCCAAAGCTCACCGGCGCATTCACTCGAAGTTTGCCGGTGGGTAGCGCACGCGTTTCAGCGGCAAGGCCTTCGGCGACCTCGACTTCCGCCAGGATGAACTTGGCACGCTCGTAGAACGAACGACCGAACTCAGTGAGACTCTGGCGCCGGGTCGTCCGGTTCAGGAGACGCACCCCCAATCGATGCTCAATATGCTGGACGTGCTTGCCGACGAGTTGCGACGACATCTGCAAGGCGTCACCAGCCGCGCTGAACGACCCAAGTTCGACGGCTTTGACAAACACGGACATGCTAGTCAATCGGTCCATTGCATCCGTTTTGTTTCAAATGTTCTTCTAATTTGACCATTTATCATAGATTGACTCAAGCGGATACTGCACGATCCGTCGACCACTTTTTGACATGACTAATTCGGCACTTGATGTCCTTGGCAAGGACTTTACTTTTCCTCAAGCCTTGAGCGACTTTCCATCAAAGCTGTCAGAGTTCGCCGACCTCTGCATTGGCCACTTCACCACGAGTGACGGCGTCAGGCTAGCCTATTGGGCCGCCGGCGCGGGCGAGCCTCTTGTCTTCATCCCCGGCTGGTCCGGCAACGGCGCGCAATACGTAAACCTTCTTTACGCACTGAAGCGGCACTACCGGGTTTATGTGCTCGATGTCCGAAATCAAGGACTTTCACAGCGTGTCGACTATGGCAATCGGATCGCCAGATACGCCGTCGACCTGAGGGATTTTGGCGACCACCTGCGCTTGCAGAAGGCAAACTATTGCGGCTGGTCGATGGGAGCCGCTGTCTTGTGGAGCTATGTGGATCTATTCGGAACCGGGAGTATTCGAAAAGCGGCGTTTGTCGATGAACCGATTTCGATCTATGCCCATTCAAACTGGTCGGAAGAAGAACGGCGTAACGCTGGTGGGATGACGACCTCGGTAGAAAGAATGGTTGCCGCTTTCACTGAAGGGGCGCCCACCAACAATCTCATAGTCGACATGAAGGCGATCGAACGCTATTCGCAAATGGACTCTCCCTATTTCATCAACTCCGAAAGCTTTGCCAATGAGTTCGTGAAGAATGATCCGAAAGCGCTGTCACGCGTACTGTTTGATCATGCAATGAACGACTGGCGCGACGTCATCAAACACAAGATGAATATACCTGTCGCCATCTTTTCCGGCGAACAGAGCAACAACTTGCCAAGTCAGCGTTGGGCACAATCCGTAATACCTGGCGCAAAACTGTACAACTACTCCGACGCAGAGCATGGGGACCACTTCCTGATGTTCAAAAATCCAAATAAATTTTCGACTGATCTCCGTGCCTTTCTGGATGAATGAGCAAGCTGACAACCCGCCATCGGCGAAGGTGCTTCCGAAGGCGGAATGAAAAATCGCGCTTTTCGGACAATCGGCGCGCAGACACGACCCAATCAACCGGCTCCGCCAGTGCGCCTGCAATGAAAACATGGAGACGTCCAGTGTGGCCGCATGAAATCAGAAATTTAGTGGATATGAAGCGTTGTGATGAAGAGGATTCCAGCGTCTCTGCAAAGCATGCCGTGCAACTCGCCTCGACCATGAGCGCATTCGGCGCTCCGCACGCCTTCCGTCTCTCGGGTGTTTCGCTCAGCAATGCAACTTTTCTCGGTGAGCAATCACTAGAAATCACGATGCCGACGTCGGCATATCAAGACCCGACCAGGGAACAGCTAACCGACCGGCATTTCATGGCGTGGTTGCCACTAGATTTTCATGATGGGACGATAGAAGTCGAGGTGGCTAGCCAGGTAGCGCCCAATGCACCGTCATATGCCCGTGGATTCGTTGGTGTTGCGTTCCGGGTAGACGCAGCGCTTCGTTTTGAGAGCATTTATCTTCGCCCGACGAATGCCATCGCCGACGATCAGGTCCGACGCAACCATACCGTCCAGTATTTTTCACATCCGGATTATCCATTTGCTCGGCTGCGCTCCGAATCACCCGAGATGTACGAAACCTATGCGGACATTGCGCCGGCACAGTGGATACATATGAAGATCACGGTCTTTGGGAACCGCGCGCAACTTCATCTGAATCGTCAGCCCCGTCCCACAATAGTGATCAACGACATGAAGCTCGGGCACGACCAACGCGGTGGCGTCGGCCTCTGGATTGAGTCTGGAACCATTGCTTACTTCCGTGACCTGAGTGTCGCCCCGGTGGCAGGCGACGACGACTGACTTCGGTTGTTTCAGCCTGGAGGGCAAGTGGACCGCCAACGTCTTTGTTCGCTGTGCCTACTCATAAGAGCCCGCCCGATAAGACCTGTCATTTCATTGTGGTTAACCACTAGCGGTGTACACGGCATGTTTCTCGACCATATGGCCGCCTCAGGCGCTGAGACCGATCCTCTCGCGACAGTAGTGTCGCACGGTGTCGCGCACGCAACACACCAAGGAAACGCAAGTGTCTGATTTTGCGTGAATTGTTCCATTGGCAAGGCCCGTGCTCTATATCGGGTGCCTTCCACTGTTGCAATTACGAGGTGACCTCATGAATCAGACACCTGAACTAACGATCGACCCGGTACTCGCGGCCGACTTCCGCACTGCAATGCGGCGTATCGCTTCATCCGTGACCCTTGTGACGGGCCGTGACCTCGGTGGAAATCCTCACGGCATGGCGGCCTCCGCTGTCATTCCCGTCTCGATGGATCCGCCATCCATGCTGGTTTCTGCAAATCAAGGGGCCGGCCTGCACTCGGTCGTCCAGTCAACCGGGAAGTTCTGCGTCAACTTGCTCGGTGAATCACACCTTGACCTGCTCCTGCCGTTCTCGCAGTCATCACGGCGCACCGAACGCTTCGCCTCCGGCGACTGGTATGAAGGGACCGACTCCCTGCTCTATCTCAGCAGCGCCCCTGCCGCCATTTTCTGCGAACTTGACCATCACGTGGGCTACGGCACTCACACCCTCTTCATCGGGCGCGTCACCGCCGTGCGCCTTTACGACCGTGAAGTGGACCCGCTCGTCTGGTTCAACGGAGCCAGCGCAGGCGTATCACGAGAAGTTGCACTCGCTTGAACCTTTACCAGCCTATCTGACTTCACCTCGGGGCGACCGCTCCGCTACAAAGTAATTGGAGACAATATGAAACTCGGTCTGTTTGGCATGCCACTTCACCTTCCCACCCGTTCACTGGGAGAAACCATTGAGGAAGATGCGCAAAAGGTAATCTACGCGGATGAGATCGGCTTCGACGAAGCATTTTTCGGCGAACACACGTCCTGTAAAACTGAGCCGATAGCTGCGCCGCTCATTTTCCTCGCGTCAGTGCTTCGGCAGACCAAGAAGATCAAACTCGGCACTGGCGTGATCGCATTGCCGAATCATCATCCCGCGCTAGTCGCGGCGGAAGTTGCCCAGTTCGACCATATGTCCAAGGGGCGCTTCATCTTCGGCATTGGTCCTGGCGGCCTCTCGAGTGACATGGAGATGTTCGACGTCGAAGACACGCCTTACCGGAACGAGCGGATGATGGAATCCATCGACACAATCCTCAAGATCTGGTCGCAAGACCCGCCCTACGACATTCAGGGAAAGCACTGGACTATTTCGTTGAAGAAATCGGTGATTCCCGAACTCGGCGTCGGGTACATGCCCAAGCCGTTTCAGAAGCCTTTCCCGGAAATTTCGATGACGGCGATGTCGCCCTTCTCCAGCAGTGTGAAGGTCGCCGCGATGCGGGGCTTCGGCGCAATGACGGCTAACTTCTGTCCGGAATACGTCGTCGCAAGCCACTGGAAAAAGTATGTGGAGGGCTGCGAAGCAGTTGGGCGCGAACCCGCGGGCGAAGCCTGGAGAGTCGCGCGCAATATGATCATTGCCGAAAGCGACGCGGAAGCACGTGATCGCGTGATGGATCCCGAAGGGAGCAGCTACTACTACTTCGACTACATGTGGAGAATTCTTAAGGCCGTCGACTACACCGCCGTTATGAAAGACGACCCGAAGAAGCCCGACAACGAAGTGACCGTCGAGCAACTGATCGAAAGCATGGTTGTCTACGGTTCACCGAAAACGGTCCTCGACAAACTTGTCGCTTTCCGGGAACGCACCGGCCCCTTCGGCGGCCTGATGATGGCCTCAATGGACGGTGCCGGGAAAAACCGCGAGTGGGAATGGGAAACAATGCGACGGCTGGCAACCGAAGTCATGCCCGGCCTGCGCAGCGCAACGGCCCACGCACAAAAAGCGGCCGAGCCGGCGTAAAGCACACCGCGCCTCATTTCTGCAGGGTCTGGCAGCGGAATCGGTTCATCGAAGTTCGAACGAATGCCGCTGTCTACCCTTTGCTGCGCAGGCAATAAGACATATGGAGACAAGAAATGCGAGCTGCGGTCTATTACGGCAATTGCGAACTTTCGATTGAAGATATTCCGGAACCCTCCGTCTCTGACGGCGAAGTCAAGATCAAAGTGAGTCGAAACGGAATCTGCGGTACTGACTTGCACGAGTATTACGACGGGCCGATTTTCATACCCAAAACCGATCCACATCCGCTGACCGGGAAAAAGATGCCTCTTGTCATCGGGCATGAGTTTTCGGGCATTGTCACGGCGGTCGGCAATGGTGTCAGCGACATTCGTGAAGGCGACAAAGTCGCGGTCGAACCTATCTATCGGTGTGGCACGTGTAGACCGTGCAAAGGTGGCTACTACAACGTATGCAACCACATCGGCTTCCACGGCCTGATGGCGGATGGTGGGATGGCCGAATACACCGTTGTGCCCCGCAATATGGTCCACAAGCTTCCCGATTCCGTTCCTGTTGATATGGGCGCACTGGTGGAACCCATGTCGGTCGCCTATCACGCAGCAAAGCTCGGCAAGGTCGGTCCAGAAAGCCGTGCGCTTGTCTTCGGCGGCGGCCCAATCGGAATTGGTCTCTGGTTCGCGCTCAAGGGCATGGGGCTGACGCAAATCGATCTCGTCGAACCATCCGAAACACGTCGCAAAGCGGTCGAGACGCTGGGCGCTCGCACTATCGATCCGACTCGCGTCAATGTCACTGAGATGATTCTGGACCAGACCCACGGAAATGGAGTCGATGCGGCGTATGACGCAGCGGGAGTGCCCGCAGCCGTCGCAACGGCTCTCGACTGTCTGGGAGAACAAAGGTCGCTTGTCAGCGTTGCGATCTACGACAAGCCCATACAAACGCCGTTACTCAGCGCCGTTCTGCGCGAAAGACGCATACAGGGAACGATCTGCTACACCGGCGACGATTACAAGGCAGTCATTGACCTTATGGCCCAGGGACACTACGAGACAACCGGTTGGGTTGAGACTGTTCCGTTGAGCGGTGTACTCACGCAGGGCTTCGAGGAACTTCGCGCTGGCCGGAAAATGAAGGTCCTCGTAGATCCAACTGCCTGATTTCGCCTTTTTATCAACATCAATCAAATCTAATCAAGGAGACGAGTCATGACCGTTGCTCACGTTACGGGCGCCGCTCGTGGTATCGGGAAATCCATCGCGCTTCGGCTTGCAAGAGATGGTCACAATATCGCTGTTTCAGACCTTCCTTCGATGGAAAAGGAACTTGAGGAAACCCGCAAGCAAATCGAATCGTCGGGCGTCGGAGCAATCAGCCTGTACGGCGATATTTCTCAGCCTCAGTCGGTCAAGAAACTGGTCGAAAACACGGCAAGTGGACTTGGATCCCTCGACATCATGGTCGCCAACGCCGGCATTGCGCAAACCAAAGCACTTCTGGACGTGACGCCCGAAGAGTACGACAAGGTGCATGCTGTGAATGGACGCGGCGTGTTCCTTTGTTATACCGAAGCGGCCAGATGGATGATCAAGCAAGGCACGGGCGGGAAGATTATCGGCGCCTGCTCCATCGCGGGACATAAAGGGTTTCCTCTGTTGGGCGTCTACTGCTCGTCGAAGTTCGGCGTGCGTGCGCTCACGCAGTCAGCGGCTCAGGAATGGGCTCCTCATGGCATCACCGTCAATGCTTATTGCCCCGGAATCGTCGACACGCAAATGTGGGTGGAAGTCGATCGAGACCTCGGTGCGATTAACAAGGTCGGCAAAGGCGAGTCTATGAAAGCGATGGCGCAAGGGATCGCGCTTGGGCGTGTGTCCACGGGCGACGACGTCGCAGGATTGGTGTCGTGGCTCGCAGGCGCCGATTCCGCCTACATGACAGGACAATCGCTGCTAATCGACGGTGGCATGCTGTTTGTCTGACCACTCGACGGCGGCGAGCAGGATCAGCGCTTTCGGCGCTCCGATCCTGCTCGCTGTCGATCATTGCACAAGGGCGCCATCTACCTTTCGCAGACGCCCCGCTGTCAGGCCAGAGAACCAAAAAGGGCTTTAAATAAGGCTCGCTCTCAGCGATAGGCTCGGCCAATCATTGCAATCGGTCGATTACCGGATTTGGATTAGACGCCCGCACCCGAACGAACCTACGCCCTGGCGAGCCGCCAGACCATGAAGAATCAGCGGCTGGCATGTATTATCTGATACATGACACGGGCCATAAGGCCCGGACCTGGAGACAAAGTCGATGCAGCCAGATCGCCATAAAAGCATGGTGTTGACGTCAGTCGAGCGTCATCCGTTGCAGGCCGGCCCTCATTCTGATGGCAGCGTCCCTGTATCGTGGGAACGTTGCGTTGGACAGCATAGCCTGAGTCCCGATCGAATCGGTCGCCCGCTCGTGTTGTCTCCGTCCGAACTGAAGGATCATCGAGAACCCATGGGCGACCTGCTTGCGCTGTCGCAAGGAGAGGTACAGCGCCTCTTTGAGTTGCTCGCGGAGCAGGATTACATCGTGATGTTGACCGATTGTAATGGTATCGCTCTGGATTTCCGCTCCAACGCGCTCACGCTGGATGCCTGCGCGGCCGCCGGCGTTCTTCCCGGATCCATGTGGACCGAACAGGCACAAGGCACGAATGGCGTCAGCCTTTGCCTGCAGGAGCAACGCCCCCTCTCGGTCGTGATGGGTGATCACTTCGCATCGTCACTTGAACGGCTTAGTTGCACCGTTGCGCCGATTTTTGGAAACGCCGGGGAACTCGTGGCAGTGTTGAACGTGACGACTTTGATGCCTTCTGACCATGCCACGCAGGCAGTCGTGCGAAACGTCATTTCGGCGTCGGCGCGCCGCATCGAAAACCTGTATTTCGACCGACGTAATGCAGACAACCTGATCCTGCGAATCTCGAAGCACAGCGATTTTTGCGACACCGCGGGGGAAGCGCGCGTGGCCCTGGATTCGAACGGCCACATTCTCGATGCGACGCCTGCGGCACATCTGATGTTGCGCAATCGGTCCATGCCGCTCATTGGACAGCCTCTCTCGGAGGTACAAGGTATGGAAGAGTGGCTCGACGCCACCGACCAACCGGCAACGCCGCTCGCGTCGGTGAATGGCCGAATCTTCCTGCGAGCGGAAGAAGTCCGTCGCAGAACGTCGACGGCCTGTTCTTCCCAGCGTAGCCAGCGTCTGCGTACCGAGACGGCGGAACGCCCATGTCTGACGGAGCTGATTGGTGATGACGAGGGTATTCGTGAATCGATAAACATCGCCCGCCGGCTCGTGACTCATCATGTTCCCATTCTGCTACAGGGGGAGACCGGAACAGGCAAAAGCGCTCTCGCCCGTGCCATCCATATGGATGTTGGAGGCGATGACGCAAAATTTGTTTCGATCAACTGTGCTGCAATCACCGCCGAACTGATTGAGAGCGAACTGTTCGGCTACCGCCCCGGTGCATTTACTGGCGCCGCTCGGCAAGGGTCCAAAGGGCGCCTGCTTGAGGCGGATGGCGGCATGCTCTTTCTTGACGAAATTGGTGACATGCCTCTTGGATTGCAAACAAGGCTCTTACAGGTCTTATCAGATGGTGAATTCGTTCCAGTCGGCGCTATCCGTTCCGTCAGGGTGAACTTCGCACTGGTGGCGGCCAGTTTGCATGACATTGCTCAACTCGTGCGCGAGGGCAAGTTTCGGGAAGACTTGTATTTCAGACTAGCCGGAGCGACCGTTCGACTTCCGGCTCTACGCGAGCGCGAAGATCGACTTCAGGTAGTCGAGCAGGTCTTTGCTCAAGCGTCGAGAAACATCGGCAAGCGCTTCTCAAGCATCGATGAGCAGGCGAGACGCGCACTCGCAGCACACAACTGGCCTGGCAATCTACGTGAACTACACCACGCTGCGCGCTTCGCTGTCGCAGTTGATTCGGACGGAGTCATCACTCTGAACGATCTTCCTCCTCCGCTCAACGCCCGGAATGGCACCGAGGTCTCAACACCCGCTCGGAGTAAGCGCAATGCAATCGAAGTAGCGCTAGAGCGCAGCCATTGGAATGTTTCCGAAGCCGCCATTAGCCTCGGGGTCTCACGTTCCACGTTGCACCGGCAGATGAGGTCACTCGGGATCGACCGCCCGGAAGATTGAGTCGCACGAGCGTACTGACCGCTGCGACAGAAACTGTCGCAGCGCGTGTCATCTGCAACAGTGGCGAAGGTTCCTGGCCCTTGATTGATAGGGTATTTCAAACTGGCATGCTATCTGCACGCATCCTGTTGCTAAAAGTGCTACCCCAACAGGAGACATAATGAACTACGACAATATCGGCCGCGATGGCAATTTGACCTCGTCCGCCGTTCAGGAGGCGTTGGCGGCAATGGCCAATGGAACGCCTCTGGTCGTCGTCGACGGCGAAGATCGCGAGAACGAGGGCGATTTGATTGTTGCTGCGGAACATGCGACACCCGAAACAATTGCCTTCATGGTCCGATGGACTAGCGGCCTACTTTGCGTGGCCTTACCGGCCGAGCGGACATCCGAGCTCCAGCTCCCTCTCATGGTCGAGGAAAACACTGACTCAATGCGTACTGCTTTCACCGTGTCTGTCGACCTCCGGGAGGGGATCACCACCGGCATATCCGCCAGCGAACGAGCGGCAACGATCAGAGCGCTCGTTGATCCTTCGCGTCAGGCCTGCGACTTCAGTCGGCCCGGCCATATCTTTCCCCTTCGCGCGGTTCGTGAGGGCATTCTGGAGCGTCCAGGACACACCGAGGCCGGGGTCGACCTCGCCCGCCTAGCGGGATTGCGGCCGGGGGCGGTCCTGGCCGAAATCGTGAATGACGACGGCAGTATGGCACGCCGTCCGCAGCTGGAGCACTTCGCGCGCCTGCACGGGTTACCTCTTATCACGATCGACGATCTCGTCCGCTTCCGCCTGGAATTGGAAATCCTGGATTTTCCTCGTGATACATCACGTCGACCAGACAGCGTCGCAGCCTGACTCGTACACCGGCCCGGCAGGAATTCTCCCAAGCACGAGCGGGTCGGGTGGTCGGGGCCCAACCAAGCCTTCCATCGGCGCAGAAATAGTGTATTTCACATATGCACGATTGGAATCACTCATGAAATACGCTAGCATCAAAAGCCTCGGGCAATAGGCTCCTCGACGGGCCAAACGCCAATTGGGCTATTCGAATCGAGGTTCTATGCTTATCTTCCTCACCGGAGCCACGGGATACATCGGCGGCAGCGTGGCCACAAAACTGATCGCCGCGGGTCACCGTGTCCGCGGACTTGTTCGTTCGCAAGGCAAGGCTGACCAACTCGAAAAATCAGGCGTCGACCCAGTCATAGGCACGCTGGATGACGCCGATCTGCTCGGCACAGAGGCCCGGCAGGCGGACGGTGTGATCGACACCGCGAGCGCAGACCATTTAGCCTCTGTGGTGACTTTCATTTCGGCCTTGGAAGGCACGGAAAAACCTTTCATCCACACAAGCGGTTCGAGTGTGATTGGCGACGACGCCCGAGGTCTGTATGCATCAGACATGATCTTCGACGAAGAAAGTACCTTCGTTGTTGAAGCATCCAAGCAACCGAGGCGCGCTGTCGACCAGCTAGTCGTCGGCGCTGCAGATAGAGGCGTGCGCTCCGCTGTCATATGCCCCAGTAACATCTATGGCGTCGGTCGCGGCATCGGGCTTCGCAGCGTGCAAATTCCCGCCCTGGTCGACAACGCATTGCAGACGGGCGTCGTTCAAATCGTCGGCAACGGGACGAACCGATGGTCGAACGTTCACATCGACGATCTAACCGATTTATACCTGCTCGTGCTGGCGACAGCACCTCCGGGGGCATTCTATTTCGCGGAAAACGGCGAAGCTTCATTTGCGGATATCGGGGCCGCCATCTCGGCCAGACTTGGGCTCGGTGCCGTTCAGAACCTTTCTGCCGCCGATGCAGCTCACAAATGGGGCGAAGGTCGTGCATTCTATTCACTCGGAAGCAATAGCCGAGTGCGGGCCAAGCGTGCGCGAACTGAACTCGGGTGGGCGCCACGACACCATTCCGTGATAGATTGGATCACGACCGAAATGCCGGTTTGAAGTCCGCGAAACATTAACGCCTTGCGCCAATTAGGGCGTTCTCTCAGCGCGCCGCGATTGAGCTCACGTCTCTCCACTTTCCAAAGACCTCGAGGTGAAAAATGGTTCTCGAAGTAGCCAGCATTCAGATTCGACCCGGCATGCACGCGGAATTCGAAAAAGCAATTCGGCTTGGACTGGACACCGTCATTGCCAAAGCAACGGGATTTCAGCGCTATGAAATCCGTCGAGGTATCGAGTCTCCCGAGAGATATCTGCTGCAAATTCTCTGGCAGACCCTGGAAGATCACACTATAGGATTTCGTGAATCTCCTGCCTACACCGAATGGCGCACTATCGTAGGGCCGTTCTTCGAGAGCCCCCCGGTCGTCGAGCACTTCGAGGTCGTCGCGACATCCGCGTCCTAAGCGTCACCCTTGCATTATCAAAGTTTCGTTGTGGCGGCAATGCAAATTACAGATTTGCACCGGCTTTTAGTCCCTTCATGCTCGCAGTCGGCAGCCAGATCGAACATTCCAGGCCACACACAGGGAGCCGGTGCGAACCCGGTTCAATGGATGTGGCTCCCACCATTAACATCGATTGTTGCGCCGGTCACATAGCCCGAAAGGTCGGACGCGAGAAAAAGACAAGCACCGGCAATTTCAACGGGCCGGCCTGCCCGCTGCAGCGGAATGGTCGCTTCAATCTCGCGCTGCCTATCTGCGGTCATACCGTCTAGCATACCGGTCTCGGTCATTGAAGGACAGACGACGTTTGCACGAATGCCCATCGGACCGAATTCACGTGCGATGGTCTTCGTAAGGCTGATTACGCCACCCTTCGATGCGGCGTAATGCGCACCGCCGACAAGGCCCCCTCCCCTCTGCGCGGCTACCGATGCCACGTTCACGATCGCGCCACGCTTCTGCTCCGCGAAGATTTCCAGCGCACTCTTGCAAAGATTGAAGGCGCCCTTGAGATTCACGTTCATGATCCGATCGTAGTCCTCGTCCTCGATTGTCAGGAAGGACTGCGCCTTGACGATAGCAGCACTGTTCACAAGAGCGTCGACCGATCCGTAACGTGCGAGGACCTCTTTGAACAATCGTCGACAGTCCGCGCCGTCGCCGATATCGCACCTGATGCCGATGACTTCGGCTGCGCGTCCGGTTTTTTTCTCGATCGATGCTTTGATTTCAGCCGCAATACTGTCATTCATGACGACATCGACCGCGACTATTTTCGCACCGTGTTCCGCGAATAGCTCCGCTGTCGCGTAGCCGATCCCGCGCAGCGAACCCGCGCCGACAATTACACAAACCCTATCATTCAAAAGCATATCGATACTCCATTTTCTACTGATGCCGCTTGCGCGGAGCTTAACGTTTGATATCCAGGTGCCGTGTTTCCGGGCCCGTCAGAATTGCAATGAGCGATGCGCCCACGATGACAGCACAGAACGCGGTGATGACCCACGTTTGCCCGCCCGAACGCTGCAGCAACCAGGCGCAGATGAACGGAGTCGGGCCGCCCATCAACAAGTTTGCGCCGGTATATGCCGCGGCAGACCCGGAATAGCGGACATTCGTCGGGAACGGCTCGGCGAAATATGCGGGCTGCACGCCCGACTGAATTTGAAGCGAACCAATGAAGGCCGCCATCGCGAGGAAAATGACGTACCAATTCTTCGTGTCAAGGAGAGTGAAATACGACAGGGCAATTACCATCGTCAGGATGGACGCTATCAGCATCGTGGGCTTGCGGCCGATGCGGTCGCTCACCGCTCCACCGCCGATCACGGTGCATACCGCGAGCACATTCGCGCCCATCAGGCAGAGGAATGCTGTCTGGCTGGGAAGTGCCAGATTCTTCGTGATATAGCTCAGCGAAAATACTGTAATCACGTAAAAACACGCTGTAGGCGCACACCACACGATCAACAGTCGGACGATGGTTCCCGGATACTGCGCAAATGCTTTTACCAGCGGAACCCGGTCGTCCTGGCCTTTCGCGTGTGCTTCCTCAAAGGCCGGCGTTTCAGAAACGCGCAGCCGGATATACAGACCGACAATGACAAGCACAAAGCTGAACAGGAACGGCACCCTCCAACCCCACACCTGAAACTGCTCTGTGCCGAGGAGGCTGACCAACGCGAAAAGCATTCCGTTCGCCACCGCTGCACTGAGCGACGAGCCGATGTTGATGAAGGAACCAAACAGGCCGCGCCGGTTCTGTGGCGCATGTTCCATTGTCATCAGCTGCGCCCCGGTTGCTTCGCCGCCCAAAGCGAACCCTTGCAGGAAACGCAGAAGTACAAGGCACACCGGTGCGGCGAAGCCGATCGTGGCATAGGTCGGTAGGCAACCGATCAGAAACGAGGCAGCCCCCATCAGAGACAGGGTATAGAGCAGGATGTTCTTGCGGCCGATGCGATCGCCCAGCGCGCCGAAGAACAATCCGCCAAGCGGACGTGCAAAGAAGCCCACACCAAACGTAATGAATGCCGCCAGGATTCCCATGTTGGGATCCATCGACGTGAAGAATAGCTTTGGAAAGACAGTCGCGGCCACTGCGCCGTAGGCGGTGAAGTCGACCCACTCCAGCGCAGCACCAATCGTGCTGGCGATGGTCGCTCGCTTCGCCATCGAGGTGGACTCTTCGACTGGCACCTCCATCGTTAAGGTATTTCTCATTTCGCTGTCTCCTGCTGGATGATTTAAATAGTTTGGCAACGCATTCGGTCTAAACACTCCGACCGGTATGTCAGGTTCGAGCTTCAGTTACATCCGCATGAAGACAAGCTATGCCATCGCGTCTCAGGGGTGCGCCGGCTTGCTGAAGCGGCCGGTAACACCGGGCAAGCAATTCCATCTGCGGTCTCCTCCGGCCATATGTATGCCGGCTTCTTGTTCTCTGGAAGACTGAATGTGAGACGTCTGTCAGCGTATGACGACCGTTGAAAAGCTCGGCGCTCGGGGCGCCAAAGCCTTTCACGGCGGAATAACAGGCACTCAGGTAGAACGTTTCAAATCACTTGCCAAAGAGGTTCGGCTGATGCACTTCGATGACGTTGCCGTCCGGGTCTTGCAGAAACACCTGGTGCCAGCCAGCAATCGCCCAGCGGCCGTAGTCCGAGTAGCGGATTCCAAGTTGGTCAAGACGCTTCTTGAAGCCCTCGATGTCATCCGTTCGGAAACAGAAATGCCCACGAGCCATGGGGTTGACGATCTGCTTCATTTTGAAACCCGTGTCGAGATCGCGCTCTGCCCAGTGAAACTCGATATCGCCATCCGTCAGGAAGTCGACTTTTCCGTTGTACCCCGTCGTCGTGCTTTCAGCATTGACCCGCGCATGCTCCTCATCGTGGATCGTGCCGAGTTCAAAGAGCGTCTGATAAAACTTGGTCAAACGCGGCAGGCTGTCGGTACAGAGATTCATGTGGTGGAACTTGAACTTCATGGTGGATCCTCTAGCAGTTCGAGACAGTGAGACACTGCGATTAACAGTGTGTTGATCTGCGCTCGGGTGGTGGCAAACATCTGCTTACACAGCACGTTGTTGAATCTGGACCGGGTTTGCCGAGCGCTTGGTGACAAGTTAAGACGTTTCATTGGTGAAGTCAACTATGCACTAGTGAAAACACCTACTGTTGTTGGATGTGGAGCCGTTCGAATAGTTTGCTGCCGCGGCTTGCTGATCGTTGAACGCAAGGCTCGCATTTAAAAACCAATAAAATGGTTATATTTCAATTGGTTAAGACGAATCCACTCCCGCGACCGCCCGGTTGGTCGCTGGAGCTTAAAGTGCGCGTTGCGGTCTGCCGAAGGCAACGCTGAGTTGCCAGCCAAGGGAAAACACTTAGAATTAAATCACCTGTGCAGATAACATTTCACTTATAAAATTAGTGCAACGAGTGCCTTAGCGCGGGCAGGATCGCCGTCGCCAGCACGTGTATGCATTTCGAGCAACGTCTCGAGCGCCGCGACATTTGCAACCGGAGAACTACCTGATGAGTGACGATTTCGACGATGTAGTGAAGTCAGTCGAGCCGGGTGCGAGGCACTACTCGGCGCCCGCGTTGGAGAAAGGGTTGGATATTCTGGAAGTTCTGTGCCGAAGTCAGACGCCGGTCACACAGAAGGATCTAGCCGCACAGGTCGGCAGGAGCGTGGGTGAGATCTATCGCATGGTGCTGTGTCTCGTGAACCGCAATTACGTTGCACAAGCCGACGACAGCTACTACATCACGACAAAGCTGTTCGAGCTTTCCCACCAGAACCCACCAACTCACCGCCTCTTGCTCGAAGCGACTCCGGTGATGAACAGACTTGCAAGCGATCTGGACGTGTCGTGCCACCTGACGGTTTATAACCAGGGAAAGCAGGTCGTCATCGCGAAGGTCGACACTCCGAGCGGTATGGGTTTCAGTCTCAGGGTCGGCTCTGATCTGGACGTACTGATCTCCGTCTCTGGCCGTGTGCTGGTCGCGTTTCAGGGCGCCGAGACCAGGCGATTGCGAGTGAGCGAATCGCTTCAGCGCCGGGCTGACCAAGACCATCCTCAGATGGACATCGTTCTGGATTCCATCCGCGACCGTGGTTTTGAGTCGGCGCCGAGCTCACAGGTACGGGGACTGTATGCTGTCAGCTTCCCGATACTTGATTCTCAAGGGCATGCGAGCGCAGCGCTGACAATCCCGTACGCAGAAAGGATCGACCAGATGACCAGGAATTCGATAACAACGATTCAGGACGCGCTGGCGGGCGCCGCAAGCGCTATTTCTGCCCGTATTGGTGGCGCGTCGCGCGGGCCTGAAGAAAGGTAATAAAAAATTGCGCCGCCAAGCTCAGCGGAAATCTGTTTCGGCGACGAGCGGCTGCCGGACGTTCGCCGCAGAGTAGCAGGCACCTACACCGCGTATCAACGGGCTGGCCGTGCTCGTGACGGGCCGCCAATCCGGGCACATAACTGCCGAGCGGCATCGCCGAGGGCTTCTTCGATTTCCGGGATGGATTTTCGCCGGGCCTGGTCGATCCGCTCCGCATAGGGAACCGTCAACGCAGCGATAGCATGATTCTGGGAGTCCAGAATCGGGTAACTCACCACGTATAACCCGCGCACCTGCACACTCGGAGCTGACTCATAACCCCGCTCCTTGATGAAATCGAGGACGCCATCGATCTGCGGATCGACTTGCTCGGGGCGTCGCTTGAGCGATTCCTCAATATGGAAAAGCCGCGTCTCCTTGTCCTGGAACGCCAGCAGCACCCGCCCGGACGCCGACACTATCACGTCAAGCTCGGATCCTACCCGCACGCTAAACCCCATTCCGCTAGGTGAATCGACTTTGGCAATAACGATCTGGCGGCCCTGACCGTACACCGTAAGATGACATGCCTGGTCGAGCTGGCTGGAAAGTATCTGCATGAGAGGACGAGCCTCTATCAGCAGCCGGTGAGTCGGCGGATTGTTATGAGACAGTTCGAACAGTTTTGTCGTGATGTAGTAGCTGTCGTCAACCTGCGTCACATAGTTACGACTGACCAGAACGGCAATCATCCGGTAGATCTCACCCACGCTGCGTCCCAACTGCTGCGCGATGTCTCTCTGTGAAAGCGGCTTCTCCGTCCGGCAAAGAATCTCAAGGATATCAAGACCTTTCTCGAGTGCCGGCGCCGAATAGCTGCGTGCCTCCGAGTCCGTGGATTTTTCAGCGTCAGTAACATCGTCCTTCATTATGGGGCCTTCAGAATCTCGCTTTGCTTCACGTTAAGGGGGCGGGCCTTCGGCTTGGACCCTTGGGCAGCACCGGCTAGACCGCCTTCTCACTCTCGTTGCGGTGCACAAGGGCGGAATCGGGTCACTTTACTGGATCAGATTGCACGATTCAATCGAGTTCTGCCGCCTTCCAGTTCCACGCCCGCACCAACCTCCTGCCACGTTCAGGGGCGATCTCTCCCCGCTGCAGCTCACATCTCGTAAAATCGCCCCCATTTCTCACCAGCAAACCAATCAATTCACTCATGAAATTGCGCTTGGCGTTTACCATAACTTTACGCACTGCATAGAAACTATACAATTACTAATGAAATGTAAATTTCATATATGCAGATTTCGCTCAGCACTCCACCGCCGCGACGGCGGAGCCGGGAGTCGCGCAGCGCTAGAGGAAAACGACCGATGCTTAACGACGTTGAATACCAGCCGGCAACGCGAGACGAGATCTGTTCGCTCTCGGCTGTACGGCGAGTGGCCGCGATGCTGGATCTGCCTGCGGGAGCTTTCGCCGAAGGTGATCCGCTTCCAAAAGGCTGGCATTTCGTCCTGATGGGCGCTGACACCCGTCGATCCGAACTTCGCTCCGATGGTTTCCCTGGACTCGGCGTCCCGATGCCCGACCTGGGGCTTCCTCGCCTGCTGATGGGCGGACGAACCGTCCAGTACCACAGCGACATCCCCGTTGGCGCAAAAGTTATGCGGGTCAGCGCAATCCGAAGTCTTGTCCAGAAACAGAACGCCTCGGGGCCGATTGCGATCGCGACGATTGATCACGAGCTGAGACTGGCCGGCGAGACCGCTCCTGCCATTACCGAAACGCAGACCTACGTCT
Source organism: Paraburkholderia sp. RL17-380-BIE-A (assembly GCF_046028085.1). Lineage (NCBI taxonomy): Bacteria > Pseudomonadati > Pseudomonadota > Betaproteobacteria > Burkholderiales > Burkholderiaceae > Paraburkholderia > Paraburkholderia sp. RL17-380-BIE-A. Next base: position 1,684 of record NZ_JARESQ010000010.1, on the reverse strand, counting down.
TGCTGCCCGAATCCCGATACAGCCCCGTAACAGGACAGCCCCAAGCCGTTACTGGAGCAACCACCAAGTCGGTGCGCCCCGACGAGACGTTGCTTTTCCAGTACTCCGCGCTCGGGTTCAACTCCCACAAGATTCACATCGACCGGACGTATGCACGAGAGGTTGAGGGATTCCCGGACCTGGTCGTCAACGGCGGCCTGTCAACGTTGCTCCTCACGGAGTTCGCGCGGAACGAGCTTGAACTCAACCTGCGTAGCTTCACGATGAAGAATGCCGCACCGTTGTTTTGCGGTCGGCAAATCACGCTCGCGGCGGATTGTCAGGGCGAAAAATGGCGCCTGAGAGCGCACGATGAGACGGGAAAAATCGCTGCAGAGATGGAGGCTGAAGTAAATGACTTTTGAACCGCTGAAAGGAATTCGGGTACTCGACCTGACCAGTGTCGTCGTGGGGCCAGTATGCTCGGCAAGGCTGGCGCAATATGGCGCCGAGGTTGTCAAGGTAGAAAGCCCTGATGGCGACCTCATGCGTGGGCTCGGCGGCTTATCGCCAACGGGGCAGCATTCGGGTGCCTACCTGCATTTGAATCGTGGAAAGCGCAACATTTGCTGCGACCTGAAAAAACCGGGTAGCCAGGCAATCATGGACAAGCTTGTCGCGTCCTCTGATGTGATCATCGCGAATATGCGGCCGCAAGCGCTCAAGCGCCTGGGACTCGATGCGGACACCTTGAGAGAGAGGCATCCCGACAAGATTTATTGCCTGATAACCGGCTACGGCACTGATGGCCCGTACGCAGGCCACCCTACGTACGACAGCGTCGTTCAGGCGGCAACCGGAATGACCGGGTTGACGCTTGCAAGAGACGGTGTGCCGGCGTACGTGCCCATGCTCATCTGCGATCATGTCGTGGGTGAAATCGCCGCGGGTTCCATCCTTGCCGCAATCCTGCAACGGAACGTGAGCGGCAAAGGATCGACGCTGGAAGTTCCCATGTTCGAGACGATGTCGGCGTTCGTGTTACAGGAGCATCTCGCGCAGCAGAGTTTCGACCCGCCGGTCGGCCCCCCGGGTGACCTTCGACTTCTCAGCCCTCACAACAAGCCGGTGAAAACATCGGACGGCTGGATTGCTTTTACGATCAACACGGATCAGCAGGTTCGTGCGTTTCTGAATGCGGTGGGCCGAACGGAGCTTATCGGCGACCCTCGCTTCGCGACGGTGGGTGCGCGCGCAGAGAACGTCAAGGAGTGGTTCGAGATTCGTGGCGCCCCCCTCACCGACAAGACGACTTCCGAATGGCTGGACATCCTCCAGCGGGCGGACATCGCAGTCAAACCGTGTCATACGCTCGAGACGCTACCGCACGACCCTCACCTTGAGGCAGTCGGTCTGCTCCAGTATGAAGAGCATCCCACGGAAGGCAAAACAGTCGCAATCCGGCCCACAATCAGTTTCGATAATGCGTATCCGCCGCTGCGGTCATTTTCTCAACCACGAGGGTGGGAGACTTGCGCCCTACTTGAAGAGGTTGGTTTTTCGTCGCCCGAGATCGAGACTCTGCTCGCGGATGGGGCGGCTGTAGAGAGTTCTGGACGCCGGGGCTCGGCTGCCTGACGGACACGCATGGCGCGCCATGCGATGGTCAACGACGGGACAAAAACTTAGACTCTGAGAGATTAAC